>CAZCEZ010000052.1:0-25561 GCA_964497795.1 uncultured Acidimicrobiaceae bacterium
GGGTGGGCGTGGCCGGCGATGATCGCCCCGTAGGACTGCACGAGGTCGAGGTACTCGGTGCCCTCGACGTCCCAGACCCGGGCGCCCTCGGCCCGGTCCACGACGTAGGGGGTGCCGCCCACGGCGCGGAAGGCCCGGATCGGGCTGTTCACGCCGCCGGGGATGTAGCGCTCGCCCAGGGCGAAGATCGACTCGTTCGTGCGCTCGACGCCGTCGAGCGCGGGGTGGCCAGCGGGGGTGGCAGCGGGGGTGCGGGTCACGACAGCTCCTCGGCGAGGGTGGTGGCGGCGTAGGTCAGGATCAGGTCGGCGCCGGCCCGCTTGATGGACAGCACGTGCTCGGCCATGACGGCGGGCCCGTCCAGCCAGCCTCGCTCGGCGGCGGCGTGGACCATCGCGTACTCACCGGACACGTGGTAGGCGGCGAGGGGGACGTCGAAGCGGCGGCGGGCCTCGGCGAGGACGTCGAGGTAGGCGAGCGCCGGCTTCACCATGAGCATGTCGGCACCCTCGGCGAGGTCGGCCTCCATCTCCTCCATCGACTCGCGCACGTTGGCGGGATCCTGCTGGTAGGCCCTGCGGTCGCCGCCGCCCGCGATGGTCACGTCGACGGCGTCCCGGAAGGGCCCGTACAGCGCCGAGGCGTACTTGGCGGCGTAGGCGAGGATCGGCACGGTCGTGTGGCCGTCCTGGTCGAGGGCGTAGCGGATCGCCCCGACCTGGCCGTCCATCATCCCGGACGGGGCGACCACGTCGGCGCCGGCCCGGGCCTGGGCCACGGCGGCCATGGCGTACAGCTCGAGGGTGGCGTCGTTGTCGACGGTGCCGTCGTCGGCCACGATCCCGCAGTGGCCGTGGTCGGTGTACTCGTCCACGCACAGGTCGGCCATGACCACGAGGTCGTCGCCGACCGCGTCCTTCACGGCCCGCAGCGCGACCTGGACGATGCCGTCCGGGTTGCACGACTCGGACCCCGTCGCGTCCTTGTGCAGCGGGACGCCGAAGAGGATGACGCCCGGGATGCCGAGCCGGACGGCGTGGCGGCACGCCTCGACCGCGGAGGCCACGGTGTGCTGCACCACGCCGGGCAGGGAGACGACCGGCTGGGGCTCGCCGATGCCCTCGCGCACGAAGAGCGGCAGGACCAGGTCGGCGGGCGACAGGGTCGTCTCGGCCACCATGCGGCGCAGCGCCGGGGTGCGGCGGAGGCGGCGGAGACGTCGCTCGGGGAAGGTCACGCCCGGGAGACTAGGGGCGTCCCGGGCCGCCGACGCCTGCGCCGGGCAGCCGCCCGCCGCGCCCGGGGTCCCGGGGGCCGCTCAACCGCCGGCGACCCAGCGCCCGAGCGTCACGAGGTCGAGCTCGGCCACGGAGCCCACGACGTGGTCGGCGCGGGCGAAGGGCAGGTGGGCGGTCATGCCCGCCGGCACGGCGACCGACGTGCACCCGGCCGCGTTCGCGGCGTCGATGCCGGGCTCGGAGTCCTCGAGCACCACGCAGCGGGCCGGGTCGACGCCGAGCCGCTCGGCGGCCAGCAGGAACAGGTCGGGGTGCGGCTTGGTCCGGGCGTGTCCGACGTCGTCCCGGGTCGCCCGGACCGGGAAGCGGTCCTCGACGCCGAAGCGGGACAGGTGGCCGAGGATCCAGTCGAGCGGGGACGACGAGGCGATGGCGACGCCGACGCCCGCCGCCTGGCAGGCCTCGGCCAGCTCGACGACTCCCGGGCGCAGGACCTCCCGGGAGATGCGGGCGTGGTGCCGTACCCGGCGGGCCTCGAGCACGGCCTCCCGGTCGTCGAGGGGGCGTCCGAGTGCGTCCTCCAGCATCTCGGTCCAGTGGGGGTGGTCCGCGGTCCCGATGATCGCCACCCAGTCGTCGCGGGACAGGGCCAGGCCGTGGTCCGCGAAGGACTCGGACACCGTCTCGAACTCGGAGGTCTCCGTGTCGAGCACGAGGCCGTCGAAGTCGAACAGGACCGCGGCGGGCAGTGCCGCCGGGTCGGCGGGGGGAGCGTCGGGAGGACCCATGGGCCGAGTCTGGCCACCGGCCGGCCCGGGGGCGAGCGCGATGCCCCATCGGGCGTCAACCGGGCCCCGCCGCGGCCGATGGGAGGTCGATGGACCAGGAGGCTCCGCGCCCGGCGCACGTCTCGTTGCGCTTCTCGCCGGTCGACCCGGGCGCCGCGCCCGCGGCCGGGTTCGCCATGGCCGTGGTGCGGGGAGACGGCACCTGGGTCCTCGTCGACGACGCCACCGTCGAGCTGCTCGGCGTCCCGGCCTCGACCCTCGTCGGGGGCGCGTCCCTCGTGCACTCGGTCGCGCCGGGCGACGCCGCCGTCCTCGACGACACGCTCCGAGGGGCGCTGGAGGGCCGGCCCGCCACCGGCGTGCAGATCCGCCTCGTCCGGCCCGACGGCCATCCCGTCGCCGTGCACCTGTCGGCCTCGGCCCTCACCGGCGCGACCCCGAGGGACCCGGTGACGGTCGGTGGCGAGATGGCCGAGCGCCTGGCCCAGGTCCGGCAGGACCAGACCGCGGACTGGTTCGAGCGGATCCTCGCCGACGCCCCCACGGTGACCGTGGTCGCCGACGACGACGGCACCTACGAGTACGTCTCCCCCAACATCGAGCAGATCCTCGGCTACCCGGTGTCGGACTTCCTCGGCGCCACCTTCGGGCGGATCACCCACCCCGACGACAAGCCGGAGATGACCCGGTGCTTCCAGGGCGTCCGGGCCGCGGGCCGGGCCGTGTGCCGGTTCCGGGTCCTGCACGCCAACGGGTCGTGGCGGTGGTTGGAGGCCTCGGTGACCGACCAGCGCGACGACGTCCGGCTCCGAGCCCTCGTCGCCCACATCCGGGACGTGACCGAGACGGTGGGCGCCGAGGACGCGCTGCGCCACCAGGCGACCCACGACGCCCTCACCGGGCTGCCCAACCGGACGCTCCTGCAGGACCGGCTCACGTCCGCCATCGCACGGTCCGACCGGTCCGGGACGACGTTCGCGCTCCTGTTCTGCGACCTCGACCACTTCAAGCGGGTCAACGACACCCTCGGCCACGACGTCGGCGACGCCCTGCTGCTGGAGGTGTCCGAGCGCCTGGGCAGCCGCCTCCGCTCGACCGACACGCTGGCCCGCATCGGCGGCGACGAGTTCGTCGTGGTGATCGAGCGCCTCGACCCCGCCAGCGCCGAGGTCACCGCCCGGCGGGTGGCCGGCGACCTGCTCGAGGTCCTCCGGGCACCCGTCACCGTGGGCGACCACGTCGTGTCGGTCTCGGCGAGCGTGGGCATCACCATGCACCGGGAGGGCCAGAGCCCGGCCAACCTGCTCCGTGACGCCGACGTCGCCATGTACGCGGCCAAGGAGTCCGGGCGGGCCCGGGCCACGGTGCACGACGAGATCATGCGGGCCGCCACCGAGCACCGCTTCCACATGGACGGCGTGCTGCGCCGGGCCCTGACGCTCGGCGGCGTGGTGGTCGACTACCAGCCGATCGTGTCGCTCCCCGACCGCCGGGTGCTGGGCGCCGAGGCGCTCGTCCGGATCGAGGTCGACGGGGTCCGCTACGGACCGGACGCGTTCATCGATGCCGCCGAGGAGAGCGGGATGATCGTCCCGATCGGTGAGGAGGTGCTCCACGCCGCGCTGGAGGAGGCCGCCACGTGGGCCTCCGGCGGCGAGATCGCCGTCAACCTGTCGGCCCGCCAGCTGGCCTCGCCCCGGATCGTGCCCCTCGTGCTGGACACGCTCGCCGTCACCGGCGTGTCCCCCGACCGCCTCGTCCTCGAGGTCACCGAGACCGCCCTCGTCGAGTCCAACGACGCCCTCGACCGGAAGGTGGCCCGCCTCGCGGAGGCCGGAGTGCGGATCGCGCTCGACGACTTCGGCACCGGCTGGTCGTCGCTGTCGTACCTGCGGATGTTCCCGGTCTCGGTCGTCAAGATCGACCGGAGCTTCGTGCAGGGCGTGGCCCGCATCGGGTCCGGGGACATCGAGGTCATCCGTGCCGTGATCGGCCTGGCCGCGGCCCTCGGGATCGACGTGGTCGCCGAGGGCATCGAGACCGACATCCAGGCCGCCGTGCTGACCCAGCTCGGCTGCACGCTCGGCCAGGGCTACCTGTTCGGCCGTCCCACGGCGGATGTGCCCGACGCGCTGCGCGACCCCGCGCCGCTGGCGACCAGCTCGTCCGGCCTCATCGTCCCAGGCGGCTGACGAGGGCGTCGACGAGCCCGTCGATCGTGTGGACCTCGGCCTCGACGGCGACGTCGAGGCCGTGCTCCCGGGCGGTCGCCGCCGTGATCGGCCCGATGCAGGCCACGACGGGCGGGACGACGTCGGTGGCGGCCAGGAAGTTCACGACCGTCGACGACGACGTGAAGGTGACCACGTCGGCGCGCGCCAGCGAGGCGAGCTCGGCGTCGGTCGGCCGGCCCCGGACGGTCCGGTACGCGGCGACGACGTCGACGTCCCAGCCCCGCTCGCGGAGCGTCTCGGGCAGCACGTCCCGGGCCTCGGTGGCCCGGGCCAGCAGGACCCGACCACCGCCGGCGGGCGGGTCGGGGAAGGCCTCGAGCAGCCCCTCGGCGACGAAGCGGTCCGGGACCAGGTCGGCGACGACGTTGCCCTCGGCCAGGGCGGCCGCCGTGCCCGGTCCGATGGCGGCGACCCGGGCCGGGCCGAAGGCGCGGGCGTCGCGGCACGCGGCGAGCAGGCGGCGGGCGCCGTTGGGCGAGGTGACCGCGACCCAGTCGTAGGAGCCGAGGCGAGCGGCGGCGTCGGCCAGGGCCGCGCCCCCGTCGTCGGGGTCGTCGATGGCGATGGCGGGCAGCTCGACGGTCTCTGCGCCCAGCTCGCGCAGGCGGGCGACGAGCGACGAGGCCTGGGCCCGGGCCCGGGTGACGACGACGGTGCGACCGAAGAGCGGACGGGTCTCGAACCAGCCCAGGTCGAGCGCCGCGACCGCGCCGATCACGATCGTGGCCGGGGAGGCGAGGTCCTGGTCGGCCAGGGTGCCCAGCGTCGCCCGGACCGTGCGCTGCTCGGGGCGGGTGCCCCAGGTGACGGCGGCGGCGGGGGTGTCGGGGTCCCGACCGGCGGCGAGGAGTCGGTCGCAGATGGCCCGGATGCGTCCGACGGCCATGAGGAGGACGATCGTCCCGCCGACCCGGGCCACGGCGTCCCAGTCGACCGAGCCGTCGTCGCCGATGGAGGGGTCCTCGTGGCCGGTGACCACGGTGAAGGACGTCGAGGAGAAGCGCTGGGTGACGGGGATCCCCGCGTAGGCCGGCACGGCGATGGCCGAGGTGACGCCGGGGACGAACTCGAAGGGGATGCCCGCGGCCCGGAGGGCGAGGGCCTCCTCCCCGCCCCGGGCGAACACCGTCGGGTCGCCGCCCTTGAGGCGGACGACCACGTCGTGGCGGGCGCCGCGGTCCACGAGCAGGTCGTTGATGGCGTCCTGGGGCACGCGGGCCGACCCCGGCGACTTGCCGACGTCGATCCGCTCGGCGTCGGCGGGGGCCAGGTCGAGCAGCTCGGCGGCCGACAGGCGGTCGTGCACCACGACGTCGGCCCGGGCCAGCAGCTCAGCGGCCCGGACCGTCAGCAGGCCGGGATCACCCGGCCCGGCACCCACCAGGTACACGGTCACGACCGCACCCTAGAGCCGGGCCGGAGCCGGATCGGCGTGCCCGCCGACGGCCCTCCCGGCTCAGAAGGGCACGGCGGTGGCGAGCAGCTCGTGGGTCGGATCGGCCCGCCCGGAGACGATCCGGGCGAACTCGAGGGCGTCGCACGCCACGGTCGGGCCGCCGGCGCCCTGGACCAGCGTCCCGCCGGCCGGCCCGCTGAGGACGAGGGTGCACGGCCGCCCGTGGCGGGCCATCCACTCGACGGCGACGTCGCCCACGACGGCGCGGTCGTGGGCGTCGGGCACGAAGGGCCGACCGGTGGCGTCGGCGAGGTCGACCCGGTGGAGCCACGCGTCCCGGGTGAGGATGCAGCCGGTGAAGAAGTCGAGGGTCCAGCGCTCGTCGATGTCGCCCATCGCCACGGCGAACCCCACCCTCCGGCGCAACCAGCCCGGCAGCCGGCGGCGGCCGGCCACGGCGGGCTCGACGAGGCGGTCCAGCTCGGCGACCAGCTCGTCGGGGCCGAGCGAGGCCGTCCGCTCGAGCTGGACGGCGGTCATGGCGTCGACCTCCTGCTCGCCGGTGCGACGGGCGCGGCGCTTGGCCGCCGCCATCAGGGACGCGTTCTCGCGGAGGCTGGCCGCGGCCCGGTAGGCACCGAGGAGGTGGCCGACGAGGTCGCGCACCGTCCAGCCCTCGCAGGGGGTCGGCTGCGCCCAGTCGTCGGGGCCGAGCGCCGCGATGTCGTCGACGAGGCGGCGGTACGCGGTGCGGGCGTGGCCCATCCAGGCGTCGTGGTCGGCGACGGCCGCGAGGTCGCCGTCGAGGTCGACGGCGGGGACGGGTGCGGGCAGGGTGGTGGTGGTCATCGGGGCTCCCCGGGATCGGCGGTCGCGTCGGCGGCCTGGTGGACGAGCTGGCTCCGGACGAAGGCGTCGACGGCACGGCCGACGAGGCGGATCCAGCGGTCGCCGCCCGGATCGTTGGCGACCTGCTGGCTGGTGAGGCCCGTCATCACCGCGGACCACAGGTCCAGGTGCTCGGGTCGGTCGAGGCCGAGGTGGGCGAGGGCCCGCCGGGCCTGGTCGAGCTGCGCCACGGCGAGGGCGTAGGTGTCCGCGGACGGCTCCCAGTCGGGCACCACCCGCTGGAACAGCAGCTGGTACCTGGCCGGGTCGGCCACGCACCAGCGGGCGAAGTCCTCGTTGAGCTCCACGAACGTGGCGACCGGATCCTCGCTGGCGCGGAGCCGCTCCCCCCAGTCGGCGGTCCGCTCGGCGAGGTCGCCGTGGGCCTGGCGGAACATGGCGTCGTAGAGCTCGCCCTTCGACGCGACGTAGCCGTAGAGGGACTGGGCCCGCATCCCGACGGCCCGACCCAGCTGGCGCATGGAGAAGCCGGCCAGGCCCTCGACGCGGGCGAGGCCCCAGGCGGCCTCCACGATCTCCGCCTCGGTCTCGGCCCGGCGCCGGGCGCGGGCGCCGGCCTGGGCGGTGGAGGTGGCTGCGGACTCCGCGACTGGCTCAGGGACTGACTCAGGGACTGACACTGTCAGGAGTATCGAACGCTGTCAGGCACCTGTCAAGGGGGTCGGCGGCGGCCGAGCGGGGCCCGCCCTACGCTCCCGACGTGCCCGGCCCCCCGCCTCCCGAGGAGCGCTTCGTGCGGGTCGACGACCCCGTCGACGGCACCCGGTGGCGCATCGACGCCGGGTTCCTCGCCTCATCGTGGCGGTGCCGGTGGGACGACGGGTGCCTCGGCATCCTCGACGAGGCGTCCCCCGAGCTCGGCCAGGGCTGCTGCTCGCTGGGCGCCGAGCTGCTCGACGACACCGAGGCGGCCACGGTCGCGGCGCTGGCGGCCACCATCCCGCCCGAGCGCTTCGAGCGCCACGCCGAGGCCGCGGCCGGCGGGGTGCTCGGGCCGGTGCGCGACGCCGGGCGGGGGCCGCGCCACCACACCCGGGTCGTGGGCGGCGCGTGCGTGTTCTGGAACCGCCCGGACTTCCCCGGGGGCCACGGCTGCGCGCTGCACCTCGCCGCCCTCGACGACGGGGACGACCCGATCGACTGGAAGCCCTCGGTGTGCTGGCAGCTCCCCCTGAAGGTCGACGTCGACCCGGACGGGACCCGGACCCTGCGCCGGTGGCGGCGCGACGACTGGGGTCCGGGCGGGACCGACATGGCGTGGTGCTGCACCCGGGACCGCGACGACCTCGACGCCTACGCCCCGAGGGGCGAGGACCCAGCCGGGGACGACGACGGCGACGCCGTCGTGGACTCGATGGGCCGGGAGCTCGAGGCCCTCGTCGGGACCGAGGTCGCCGTCGAGATCCGGGATCGGATCCGACGGGACCCGGGCTGAGCCTCAGCGGCGCCCGAGCAGCTCCTCGACCGGCAGCAGGGCGATCCCCTCGGGTCCGATCGTGGACGGGTCCGTGCCGCGCACGACGGCGCGCTCGAGGCGTGATCCGTCGTCGGCTCCGATCACCATGCGCAGCGTGATCTCGCTGGTCAGGTCGTCCGGGTCGGCGAGGCTGGCGTGGGCGCCGGCGGGCAGGTCGCAGTCGCCGCCGAGGGCGACCAGGAAGCTCCGCTCCGCCTCCACGGCCCGGCGGGACGGGGCGTGCTCGATGGCCCGGAGCAGCTCGATGGTCTCGGCGTCGTCCTCCCGGCACTCGATGGCCAGCGCGCCCTGCCCGACCTGGGGCGTCATGACGTAGGGCGGGAGCCAGTCGGCGATCCGGTCCTCCATGTCCTGGCGGAGCAGGGCGGCGCCGGCCGCGATCACCGCCGTGATCGGGGCGTCGACGTCGTCGAGGCTGGGCCGCTCCCCCACCTGGGCCACGCGGCGCTGGATGTTGCCCCGCAGCTCCACGAAGGTCAGGTCGGGGCGCAGGTCCTGGAGCTGGACGCGCCGGCGGTTCGACCCGGTCGCGACCACGGCCCCGACGGGCAGGTCGATCAGCCGGCACCCGACGAGCACGTCCCGTGCGTCGCCCCGGGCCGGGACGCAGGCCAGGTGGAGGCCGGGCACTGTCTTGCTGGGCAGGTCCTTGGCCGAGTGGACGGCGAGGTCGGCGCGACCGTCGAGCACGGCGGCCTGGACCTCCTTGGCGAAGGAGCCCTTGCCCCCGATCGCCGAGATGGGCTTGGACAGGTCCGTGTCGGGCGAGGCCGTCATGGCGACGGCCTCGACCGCGAGGCCGGGGTGGGCCTCGGCGAGCAGGGCGACGACGTGGTCGGTCTGCCAGCGGGCCAGCGGTGAGGCACGGGTGGCGGCGCGGAGCACGTCGGGCACCGTAACGCCGAGGGAGCCGACGGCCCGAGGCCGGGTCGGTCGGGCGGACCCGGGACTAGTCCAGGTCGTAGAGGTCCCGGACGGCCTGGACGAGGCGGTCGCCCTTGGACGTGCCGGCCGCGTCGCGCAGGGCGACCGTGGGCTGGTGCAGCAGCTTGGCGACGAGGGCCTGGGTGAGGGCCTCGACCGAGGCGCGCTGGTCGTCGTCGAGGCCGGCGAGCCGGGTGCGGGCCCGCTCGAGCTCGGCGACCCGGGTGGCCTCGGCCGCCGACCGGAGCGCGACGATCGTGGGGGCGACCTCGCGGGCCGACGTGGCCGCCTGGAAGCGCTCGATCTCCTCGTCGAGGAGGCGGCGGGCGACGTCGACCTCCCGACGGCGCTCCTCGAGGCCGGCGTCGGCGAAGGCCCCGATGTCGTCCATGTCGAGCACGGACACGCCGGGCAGGTCGGCGACGGCCGGGTCGATGTCCCGGGGCACGGCGATGTCGACCAGCACGAGCGGCCTGCCGTCCCGGGCCTCGACGGCCCGGGCGACGTCGTCGTGGGTGAGGAGCACCGAGGCGGCGCCGGTGGAGGTGAGCAGGACGTCGGCCTCGGCGAGCTCGTCGACGACGTCGGCGAAGAACGCCGCCCGACCGCCGGTGCCGCGGGCGACCTCGACGGCCTTGTCGTGGGTGCGGTTGGCGACGACCAGGTCGGCGACGCCGGCCTGGGCCAGCGACGCGGCCATGGAGCCGCCCATCTCGCCGGCGCCGAGCACGATGGCCCGCCGGTCGGCCAGCCCGCCCTCGCCCAGGGCCCGGGCGGCGAGCTCCACCGCGGCGTAGGACACCGAGGCGGTGCCCTGGCCGATGCCGGTCTCGGAGCGGACGCGCTTGCCGGCCTCGAGGGCGTGGCGGAACAGCAGGTTGAGCGTGGTGCCGCAGGCCCCGGCCTCGCGGGCGGTCTCCCAGGCCTGCTTCACCTGGCCCTGGATCTCGTGCTCGCCGAGCACGGCGGAGTCCAGGCCGGAGACCACGTCGAAGAGGTGGGCGACGGCGGACGTGTCGTGGTGGACGTAGAGGTGGTCGGCGAAGTCGTCGTCGTCGAGGAAGGCGAGCTGGCCGAGCACGGTGCGGACGTCGGCGTAGCCGCCGTGGAACCGCTCCGCCACGGCGTAGACCTCGGTGCGGTTGCACGTGGAGAGCAGCACGGCCTCGGACACGTGCTCGGTGTCGAGCAGCGCCGAGAGGACCTTGCCGGTCGACTCGGAGCCGACGGACATCGCCTCGAGCACGCCGAGCGGCGCGGTGCGGTGGTTCAGACCGATGACGACGACAGGCATGTCCGTAGCAGCTCTCGCGCTTCTCGTGGGTTGTCGGCCCGCAGCAGGTCCAGCAGCCCTGCGTCGAGGGCCTCCTGCCAGGCGAGTCCCTCCGTGGAACGACCCTGGGCCTTGATGGATTCCCGCTCGGCGGAGAGGAGATCCAGCAGGGCACGGTACTCGGGCCCGAACTCGACTTCGAATCGCCTCCGGAGCCACGTCGACACCGCCGGCGCGTGCCCGCCGGTGGCGAAGGTGACCAGCAGCGAGCCCTGCCGCACCCGGGCCGGGAGGGTGAAGGCGCAGTTGGCCGGGTCGTCGGCGGAGTTGACCCACACGCCGTGGGCCTCGCCGTCGAGGAACACCTGGTGGTTCACGGCCGGGTCGGACGTGGCGGTCACGACCAGGCGGTGCTCGGCGGCCTCGGGCGAGCGGTAGGTGCGCCGCTCGATCCGGACCGGGGACGGTCCGCCGTCGGGGCCGGGGGCGGCGGCGAGCGCCTCGAGCCCGTCGGTGACGTCGGGCGCAACGACCAGGATCCGGTCGGCGCCGCCGTCGAGGAGGCCCTGCACCTTGGACGTGGCCACGGGGCCCGCGCCCACCACGAGCACCGACCGGCCGCGGAGGACCAGGTTCACCGGGTACTGGGGGCCGTCGACGGGCATCGAGGGCAGGCTACGGACGCCAGGTCGATCGGTCCACGCGATCCGACCGATCGGGACCATCGTCACACCCGATGGATCGGGATCCTGCGGCCGGTCCGGCTAGTCGGGTGCGGTGCCGTGCTGCTGGTAGAAGCTGAGGATCTGCATCTCGACGGCGAGGTCGACCTTGCGCAGCGAGACGCCCTCGGGGACGTTCACCACCGTCGGGGCGAAGTTCAGGATGGCCCGCACACCGGCCTCGATCAGCTCGTCGGCCACGGCCTGGGCGGCGCCCGCCGGGGTCGCGATGACCCCGATGGCGATGTCGAGCTCGCGGACGACGTCGGCCAGGTGGGCGGCGTCGCGCACGACGAGGTCGCCGTACATCCGGCCCACGACCCGGGGGTCGGCGTCGACGAGGGCGGCCACCGGGTAGCCGCGGGACCCGAAGCCGCCGTAGTTGGCGAGGGCGGCACCCAGGTTGCCGATGCCGACGATGACGACGGGCCAGTCGTGGGTCATGCCCAGGGCCCGCCGCATCTGGGTCTCGAGGTACTCCACGTCGTAGCCCACGCCCCGGGTCCCGTAGGAGCCCAGGTACGACAGGTCCTTGCGGACCTTGGCCGCGTTCACGCCGGCCGTCTCGGCGAGCTGCTCGGAGGAGACCGTCAGGGTGTCGGGGCCGAGCTCCAGGAGGCTGCGCAGGTAGATCGGCAGGCGCGCCACGGTGGCGTCGGGGATCCGCTTGCCACTCCGCTCGGCCATCGCCGGAAGGGTACGACCCTCGTTCCGACGTTCACAAAGTGCCGGGCCCGGCGCGGCCGGTGGGCGGGACGCGGCTCAGCGCAGCTCGCGGCGCAGGACCTTGCCGCCCAGGCCGCTCGGCAGCTCGTCGACGAACCACACCTTCTGCGGGCACTTGTACCGGGCGAGCCGCTCCTCGCAGAAGCGGATGATGTCGTCCTCCTCGACGTGCTGGCCCTCGGGCACGACGACGTAGGCCTTGACCGCCTCGCCGGTGTGGGGGTGCTGCACGCCGACCACCGCGGCGGCGTCGACGCCCGGGTGCTCGAGGAGGACCTCCTCGACCTCGGCCGGGTACACGTTGAACCCCGACACGATGATGAGGTCCTTCATCCGGTCGACGAGGAAGAGGAACCCGTCGTCGTCGACCACGGCGAGGTCCCCGGTCCGCAGCCAGCCGTCGGCGGTCAGGACCCGAGCGGTCGTCTCGGCGTCCTCCCAGTAGCCCTGGAACACGTTGGGGCCCTGCACCCACAGCTCGCCGACGTCGCCGACGAGCACGTCGAGGCCGTCGCCGTCGATGAGGCGCACCTTCAGCCCGGGCAGCGGCACGCCGATAGAGCCGGCCGGCACGGGCAGGCCGACCGAGGTGGTGACGACCGGGGCGGCCTCGGTCAGGCCGTAGCCCTCGGTCAGCTCCACCCCGAAGCGCTCGGACATGGCCTCGCGCACCGTCCCGTCGAGGCGGGCCGCGCCGGAGCCGGCGGTGCGCACCGTGGCGAAGGCGTCGGCGGGGACGTCGGCCATCTGGGTCCACGCCGCCCACATCGCCGGGGCGCCCGCGATGATCGTGACGCCGTGCTTGCGGATGGCCTCGAGCGCCGACTCCGGGTCGAAGCGCTCGACGGTCAGCACCGTCCCGCCCGTGCGCAGCGTCTGGTTCAGCACGACGTTCAGGCCGTAGATGTGGAAGAACGGGAGGACGCCGAAGGAGACGTCGCCGGCCTCCTGCACGCGGTGGGGGTTGGCCGCGACCTGCTCCAGGTTCGAGAGCAGGTTGCCGTGGCTCAGCATCGCCGCCTTCGGGAACCCGGCCGTGCCCGAGGTGAACATCAGCACGGCGAGGTCGTCGTCGGCGCGGGGCGCGATCGGTGCGGGCTCGGCGGCCAGGAGGTCGTCGAGGCGCACGGCGTCGTCGACGAGCAGGTCGCCCGGGTCGGACTGGACCACGAGGTGCAGGTCGGGGACGGCGGCGCGGTCGAGGTCGGGCAGGACCCGCTTGGCCGACGGGCCGACGAAGACGCCCGACGCACCGATCGCGGCCAGCTCGCGGGTGAGCTCGGGTGCCGGGCTCGCCGGGTTCAGGGGCACGACCACGCCGCCCACGCCGAGCACCGCCAGGTACGACACCACGAAGTACCAGTTGTTGGCGGCGACGACGGCGACCCGGTCACCGGGACCGATGCCCCGTGCCGACAGCCCGCCCCGCAGGTGGCCCACGGCCTCCCGCAGCTCGCCGTAGGTCGTGGCCTTCCCCCGCGACACCAGGGCGACGCGGTCGGCGGGGTGATCGGCGCAGATCTCGGCGAGGTTCACGCGGGACGTCCTCCGGACGTGTCGGCGGCGGGGGCGCCACGATCCGCCGGCGCAGGGGCGTCGGCGTGGGGTCGGGCCCCGACAGTTGAGCACGGACGACACGGGCCCCGCCGCCCCACCCCCGCCGCGCTCCGTGGTCGGGCCCCGACGGGGGCAGGATGGAGCCGATGGACGGGACCGACACCGCGGGCATCCGGACCCGGGGGCTCACGCGCAAGTTCCCCGGCGGCGTCGGCCTGGACGACCTGACCGTGGACGTCGCCCCCGGCGAGGTGCTCGCCCTCCTCGGCCCGAACGGCGCGGGCAAGACCACGACGGTCCGCCTGCTCAACGGCGTGCTCCGACCGGACCGGGGCAGCGCCCGCGTGCTCGGGCTGGACCCGGTGAGCCAGGGCGAGGAGCTGCGGGCCCGGACCGGCGTCCTCACCGAGCACGCCGGCCTCGACGACCGCCTCACCGCCCGGGAGAACCTGCGCTACGCCGCCATGGTCCGGGGTCTGCGCGGGGCCGCGGTGGAGGCCCGGATCTCCGAGCTGCTCGACCGCTTCGGGATGGGCGAGCGCGCCGACCGACCCGTCCGGGGCGCATCCACCGGGCAGCGCAAGCGGCTCGGCCTGGCCCGCAGCCTCCTCCACGACCCCGACGTGCTGTACCTGGACGAGCCGACCTCGGGCCTGGACCCCTCGGCCACCCGGGACGTGGTCGAACTCATCGGCTCGCTGGCCACCGAGCACGGTCGCACGATCGTGCTCGCCACCCACTTCCTCGGCGAGGCCGGCCAGCTCGCCGACCGGATGGCCGTGCTCGACCGCGGCCACCTCGTCGCCTTCGGACGCCCCGACGACCTCGCCCGCGAGATCTGGACCGGGCTCGACGTCGACGTCGACCTCGACGGCGGCGCGGCGCCCGGGGACCTCGCCACGATCCGGGGCGTGCCCGGCGTGCAGGACGCCGACGCCTCGCCCACCGGGGCGTCGGTCCGGGTCGAGGACCGGAGCGTCGTGCCCCGGGTCGTCGCCGCGCTCGTGGGTGCGGGCCGCGACGTCTACGGCGCCGTGCCCCGACCCCCCACGCTCGAGGACGTCTACTTCGCCATCGAGGCCCGTCGTGCCGCGGCGCGGGCCGAGGCCGGCCACGACCCGGGCCCGCCGACCGGGCCGCCGACGCCCCCGCCACCGGCCCGGCGCGGAAGACGCCGACGCCAGGGGGTGCCTTCGTGACCGGCCGCCGGCGCCTCGGGGTCGACTGGACCGCGGTCCGGGGCGTGGTGGCCAAGGACCTCCGGGCGGTGGCCCGCTCGAAGTCGGTCGTCATCCCGATGCTCGCCGTCCCGACCCTGCTCATGGTGGTGATGCCCGCCGCCATCGGCCTCGCGGCCCGGGGCACCTCGGGCGGCGCGACCGTCGAGCGGTTCCTCCGGGACGTGCCCGGCGACCTCGCCCGCCCCATCCTCGACCTCCCCGCAGAGGAGCAGCTGATCGTGCTGGTCAACGGCTACCTGCTGGCGCCGCTGTTCCTGATCGTGCCCCTCATGGTGTCCGCCGTCCTGGCCGCCGACGCCTTCGCCGGCGAGAAGGAGCGGCGCACGCTCGAGTCCCTGCTCCACTCCTCGATCTCGGACCGCGACCTGTTCGTCGCCAAGTTCCTCTCCGCGTTCCTGCCCGCCGTGGCCGTGTCCTGGATCGGCTTCGCCGCGTTCGTCGTGGTGGCCAACTCGGTGGCCTGGCCGGTCATGCACCGCGTGTTCGTCCCCACGCAGCTGTGGGGCGTGATGATCGGCTTCGTGGCGCCGGCCGTGGCCACGCTCGGCCTGGCCGTGATGGTCCGGGTGTCGGCCCGGACGTCCACGGCCCAGGAGGCCAACCAGCTCGGCGGCGCCGTGATCCTGCCGCTGATCTTCCTCGCCGTGGGCCAGTCGACGGGCCTGCTGCTCGTGTCGCTGCCCATCGCCCTCGGCATCGGCGCGGTGGTGTGGGCGATCGCGCTCGTGCTGCTCGTCGGGGGCGTGCGCCGCTTCACCCGGGACCGGCTGGTCGCCCAGGTGTGAGCGTCGCCTGCGCGGCCTCCGGCTCAGCCCAGCCCGAAGACGAGCTGGGCGACGGCGGCGCCCATGATCAGGAGCAGCAGCAGGCCGAGGACGAGGGTGGTGCTGGGCCTCATCGGGGGGTACCTCCGTCGGGGCGTCGGGGGCCGAGGTCGACCGGGGTGGTGACCCCGGGGCCCTCGCCCGGGTCGTCGCCGTCGAGGCGCTGGAGCCGGACCTCGTGGCCGGCGCGCAGGCCGAGCTCGACGCTGGCCGAGCGGCGGTCGAGGGCGAGGGCGAGCAGGCCGTAGGAGTCCACGACCATGCCGATCTGGCCGTCCGCGATCTCGGCGAAGGCGCCGACGCGGACCGCGGTGCGCCACTGGTCGGCGACCCGGACGCGGATGCGGTCACCCCAGCCCTCGAGGTCGTCGGGGTCCAGGTTGAGCTGGCAGTTGCCGAACCGGTCGACCCACAGGACGTCGGCGAGCAGGTCGTCGTCCTCCCAGCGCATCACCGGGATCATCCCGGGCACGAGCGTGGCGGGGTCGACGGCCTCGCCGAGGTCGGCGAGGTCGGCGCCGGCGCAGAGGGCCGCGGCGACCGGAGCGAAGACGTCCCGGCCGTCGAAGGTCGGCCCCGGAGCGGGCAGGTGGTACTCGGGGTTGGTCAACGAGACCGCCCGCGACGCCCCGCCGACCATGGCCACGGCCGGGGCGAGCACCCCGTTGTCCGGGCCGACGAGCACGGACTGCCCGTCGCCGACCTCGATGGCCACGCCCCGCCGGGACGTGCCGACGCCGGGGTCGACCACGGCGAGCACGACCCCCGGGCACAGGTACTGGGCGCTGCGGGCCAGGGCGAGGCCACCGGCACGGACGTCGTGGGGTGGGATGTCGTGGGTGATGTCGATCACGTGGACGCCGGGTGCGGTCGAGCGGAGCACGGAGTGCACGACGCCGACGAACTCGTCGCCGGTCCCGTAGTCGGACAGGAACGAGATCGTGTCGTAGCGCAGCGGGGTGCCGTTGGTGGAGGGCGACATGCCCCCACGACGCTACGCCGGTCGGGCACCGGCCACTCAGCCGGCGGCCGGTCACCCGGCCCGATCGGGCTGGCGGTTCAGCCCGCCTCGGTGAAGCGCTCGGCGAGGTAGGCGTCGAAGTCGTCCTCGCTGATCCGGTACGACTTCCCGATGCGCAGGGCGCGCAGCTCGCCGCTGCGGATCAGCCGGTACACGGTCATGTCGGACACCCGCAGCGTGTCGGCCACCTCCTTGGGCGTGAGGAAGCCGGGACGGGAACTGGTTCGGGACACGGAACACCCCTTCTCTCCGCCACGGAGCGTACGCCACCGGTGCCCGAGTGGCCACTAGCACCTGGAGCGGCGCGAGTGGTGGATGGTGCTGGTGTGGTTCCGGTGGCTCGGCGGGGTGCGACCTAGCCGAGCTCGACGGCCCGGTCGCGGGCAGCGAGGACGGCGTCGATGAGGGCGGCCCGGGTCGCCCGCTGCTCGAGGACGCGCAGGCCCGCCGCCGTCGTGCCGCCCGGACTGGTGACCGCCGCCCGCAGCTCGCCCGGCGACGCCCCGCCCGCCTGGAACAGGGTGGCGGCGCCGAGCAGCGTCTGGCCGGCGAGCGTCTCGGCGACGTCGCGTGGCAGTCCGGCGGCCACCCCTCCCTCGATCAGCGCGTCGAGGACGAGGAAGGCGTAGGCCGGGCCCGAACCCGACAGCCCGGTCACGGCGTCGAGGAGGTCCTCGGGGACCCGGACCACGACGCCGACCGCGCCGAGCAGGCCCTCGGCCCAGGCGAGGTCGTCCTCGGAGGCGGCCGTGCCCGGGGCCAGGGCGGCGGCACCGGCACCGACGAGGGCCGGCGTGTTGGGCATGGCCCGGACGACGGGCGTACCCGCGGCGAGGGCGGCCTCGAGGGTGGCGATCGTGACCCCGGCGGCGATCGAGAGCACCCGGTCGGTCCCGGCCGCGGCCACGGCGGCGGCGACGGCGGGCACGTGGTGGGGCTTGACGGCGAGCAGCGTCCCGCCCGCCGGGCCGGGCTCGGCGGCCACCTCGACACCCGCGGGGCCGAAGCGCTCGGTCAGCGCGGCGGCCCGGGCCGGGTCGGTCTCCACCACCCGCACGGACGCGGGCGCGTCGTCGGCGGCGAGCAGGCCGGTCAGGAGGGCCTCGCCCATCCTCCCGCCACCCACGATCTGCAGCTCGGCTCGTGCCATGGCGGCGGAGGGTACCGCTGGGCGGGTCGGCGCCGTCCCGGCTTCCCCGACCGGCTCGGGCGCCGACCCGCGACGCCACCCTCGCACGCCGGCCACACCAGGTGCAAGGAGATGTACCGAAAAGCCTTGGAAGATGCTGAGCGTCGCGGTCAGGAGCCGGCGAAGCGGCTGGCGAAGCCGATGCGGAGCGCGGGCTTGAAGAAGCGCTCGACCCAGGCGTACAGGGACCCGAGGACCCGGTCGAGCTCGTCGTGGTCGATGGCGTGGTTGGGCAGGGCGCCCGACAGGAACACGGCGTCCTCCTCGCCGATCCCGAACGCCGCGCCCATGAGGCCGGTGTTCCGCCGCAGCAGGAACTCGTAGAACTCGGCCTCGTTCTCCTCGGGGGCGGGCATCACGTAGGTCTCGTAGTGGAGCGTGCGCTGGCCGAGCCGGAACCAGATCGAGAAGACGTCCTTCTCCTCCCCCAGCACCCGCACGAACCAGCGGATGACGTCGGGGTCGGCGTCGCGCTCGACGTGCGCGACGATCGGGTTCTCCTCGAGCTGCTCCTGCAGCCAGGCCTCGATGGTGGAGGCGAGTGCGGTGAGCTCTTCGGGGCTGGATGCGTGCTGCACGCCTCCAGTGTGGGGGTTCGCGGGCCCGGGGCCACCTCGCGACCGGCTCGGGCGAACCCGGAGGCTCAGGCGGCGGGGCAGACCACCAGCGAGCGGGCCGAGACGTCGGCGTACACGCGGCGGAGGCGGGCGGCCGTGGTCGACCAGGTGTAGTCCCGGGCGATGCGGACGCCGCCGCGCCCGAGGGACGCGGCCAGCTCCGGGGTGCCGAGCACGGCGTCGGTGAGGCGGGCCCACTCGGCGGGGTCTCGGCCCTCGACCAGGTAGCCGGAGCGGCCGTGGCCGATGAGGGTCTGCAGCCCGCCCACGGCCGAGGCGATCACTGGCGTGCCGCAGGCAGCCGCCTCCAGGGCCACGAGCCCGAAGGACTCCGAGCGACTCGGCACGTGGACGACGTCGGCGGCTCGGTAGTAGGTCGACAGCAGGTGGTGGGGCTGGGCGGGCACGAAGCGGAGGCGGTCGGTGACGCCGAGCTCGTCGGCCCGGGCCAGCACCTCGTCGAGGTGGGCCCGACCGGAGCGACCGGACACGCCTCCGACGGCGAGCAGCACGGCGTCGTCGCGCTCGAGCCGGGCGAGGGCCTCGACGGCGACGTCGAGGCCCTTGAGGGGCTGGATGCGCCCGACGAAGAGGATGACCGGCCGCTCCTCGGACAGGCCGAGGGCGGCGCGCGCGCCGGCCCGGTCGCCGGGCGAGAAGAAGGCGTGGTCGACGCCCGGGGGCACGATCTCGATGCGGGCCGGGTCGGCGCCGTAGAGCTCCACCAGCTCGCTCGCCTCGGCCGCGGTGTTGGCCAGGATGGCGTCGGAGCAGCCGATGATCTCGTGCTCGGCGCGGATCCGGTGCTCGGGTTCGGGGTCGCCCGTCATCCCCTTGACCAGGCCGAGGGTGTGGAACGTGGTGACCAGGGGCAGGTCGAGCGCGTGCTTCACGGTGTGCCCGGCGACCCCCGACAGCCAGTAGTTGGCGTGGACGGCGTCGACCGGGTCCTGGCGCAGGTGCGCGATCACCCCGTCGGTGAACTCGCCCACCACCTCGGGCAGGTCCTCCTTGGCCAGGTCGTGCGGACCGGCCGGGACGTGCACGACCCGGAAGCCGGGCTCGATGTCCACGACCTCGGGCAGGTCGGGCGCCCACGTGCGGGTGAAGACGGTGCAGTCGACCCCGGCCTGGGCCAGGGAGCCGACCAGCTCGCGCACGTACACGTTCATGCCGCCGCTGTCGCCCATCCCGGGCTGCACGAGCGGGGAGGTGTGTAAGGACAGCACGGCGAGGCGCTGGACGCGGCCGTCTTGGTGGAGCGATCCCCTCACGTGGAGCCTCAACGCCCGGTGCGCCCGGATTCTTCCCCGTCGTCCTCGGATGCCCGCTCGTCGGGGTCGGGGAGCGGCGCGCCGACCTCGGCGCGGAAGGCCCGGTAGGCGGTCACGAGCGCCTGGCGGTGGGCGGGGCGCAGGTGCGGGTCCCGCAGGATCTCGGAGACGACGTCGACGCCGGCCCGCCGGTCGGGGAGCATCCCGGCCCGCACGTAGAGGGCCTCGGTCGAGACCTCGAGCGCACCGGCCAGCTGGCGGAGGATGTCGGCCGAGGGCTTGCGGAGGCCCCGCTCGATCTGTGACAGGTACGGGTTCGAGACCCCGGACAGGTCGGCGAGGCGGCGCATCGAGAGCCGGGACCGCCCCCGCTGCTCGCGGATGAAGGCACCGAGCGCGAGCAGGCGGTCGGCCTCGAGCTCGGGGACCTCGGGCGGGGCCGGCGCGGCACCGGCCGCCGGGTCGCCGGCCTCGTCCACGCTCAGGCGGGCTCGCCGACGAGCTCCCGGACCGCGTCGAGGAGCTCGACGGCCGAGAACGGCTTGGTCAGGTAGCGGTCGCAGCCGGCCTCCTCGGCGCGCCGACGGGTGTCGGCGTCGTCCCGGGCCGTGAGCATGACCACCTTCATGCGGTCGTGCGGGATCTGCCGGCAGACCTCGACGCCGTCGATGCCGGGCATCATCACGTCGAGCACCACCAGCTGCGGGCCCCGGGGGCCGCCGATGCTGTTGAGCAGCAGCAGCGCGGCGGGGCCGTCGGCGGCCTCGGTCACCTCGTAGCCGTCGGCCTCCAGCACCGAGCGGACGACGGTGCGGACCTCGGGCTCGTCGTCGACGACGAGGATGGCGGGCGACATGACGGACACGGTCCGCAGTCAAGCAGGCGCGGCCCGGACCGGGCTCGCCCGAGCCCTAGGAGAGCAGGCTGTCGACGCTGGCCTCGCCGGTGCGGTAGCGGCGCGTGAGCTCCGCCTCGAGGGCGTCGATGCGGTCGAACATGGAGCGGCGGAGGGCCGAGACCCGGGCCTCGAAGCCCTCGAGCGCCTCGACCGCCAGTGCGAGCTCGCCGTCGGCGAGCGCCGAGGGGTCCCCGAGGTGGGCGTGGGCGATGATGCCGTCCAGCTCGGCGGCAAGGTCCTCGTCGACGCTGCCCGGGCCGAAGTCCGACGGCAGGCGCCCGGTGCCCGGGCTGCGGGTGCTGCCGGCCAGGAGGGCGGGCAGTCGGGCGATCAGGTCCTCGAGGTCCTCGGCGTCGGAGTGGTGCTCGTCACTGCGCCGCGCCCGCTCGGCGGCGACCACGTCGAGGCGACCCTGGGCCAGGCGACGGAGGTACGACAGCCCCGTCTCGACCTGCTTGCAGGTGGCCCGCCGGGCGCGCACGTCGGCCATGTCGAGCGAGGTCAGGTCGCCGAGGTAGTCCTCGGCGAGGATGCTCTGGAGTGTCTCGCGCACGTCGGCTCCCGGAGGTCCCGTCCGGCGACGACCGGACGACGCGAAGGCTACACCGGCACCCCCCGGCACGATCCCGCCCGAGGCCGGGCGTCGTGCCCGCCCTCAGGCGACCAGGAGGTCGACGCCGGCGTACCAGAGCGGCGCGGCGAGCAGGAGGCTGTCGACGCGCCGCAGCGCGGGGGCGAAGGCCCGGGCGTGGGGCAGGATCACCGAGCCGGCCAGCTGGCCGAGGACCGCGAGGGGGAACGTGGCCAGCCCGAACAGCAGCGCCTCGCCGACGTCGAAGGGCGGGAAGCCCGCCGCGGCGACGACGAGCGCGGTGACGAGCACCGCCACGCCACCGGCCACCGGCCCCTCGACCGAGTTCGCCGAGCCCGACCCGATGAGGTAGTCGCCGGTCTCGTAGGCCGAGCAGCACAGGACGAGGGCCACGGCGGCCCAGACCTCGAGGTCGGCGAGCAGCAGGAACGTCGCGCCCGCGACCGCGGGCGGGAGGCTGGTCTGGAGCAGCAACGAGGCCCGCGACAGGACGTCGCCCACCCCGACGCCCTCGCCGAGCTCGGCGGCGGCGAGGGCGAGGGCCCCGCCCGCCAGGGCGAGGACGGCCACGCCGGCCACCTTCGGCCCGAACGCCGCGGCGACCACGACGAGACCGGTCCCGGCCAGGGCGATCCGCGGGTCGACGGGGGCACCCCGGGCCCGCCACGTCCGCAGCGCGTGCGATGCGGCCGCGGCGAAGGCGAGGGCGAAGAACACGGCCCGGGGCCAGGGGCCGAGGGCGACGGCGCCCAGCGCACCGACGAACCACAGGATCCCGAGCCGGACCCGGGGCCCGTCGATGTCGTAGTGCACCCGGTAGCGGGAGCCGGCCCGGGCCCGCATCTTGTCGATGCGCTCCCGTCGCCGGGCCTCGGCCCGGTCGGCCCGCGAGGACCGCGTCCGCGGCTCCTCGGCGGCGTCGCGCCGGTTCCGCTGGCCGCGGGCGCTGGTCGTGCCGGCGGCCACGTCAGGCCCCACCCGAGACGGGTGGGAGGACGGCGACCTCGTCGGCGTCGGCGACCTCGTCGGCGTCGTCGGCGGGCTCGCCGTTCACCCACACCCGGCAGGAGCGGAGGATGGCGGCGAAGCCGTCCCCGTAGCGCGCCACGGCGGCCTCGAGCACGGCGCCGACCGTGTCCCCGGGGACCTGGTCCCGGTCGGTGCCCGCGGCCTCGCGGGCGCCGGCGAAGAGGCGGAGGGTCGGCATCGGGGCGATCGTAGGCGCGCACCCCGGCGCTACCTTCGCCCGTCGTGCCCTCCGGCGACCCCCGCTCCCACCCGGACGTCCCCCAGGATCCGGGCCTCCCCGACGACGTCGCGGCCCTGCTGCTGGTCCGCCACGGGCAGTCGACGTGGAACGCCGAGGGACGGTGGCAGGGCGCGGCCGACCCGCCCCTGTCCACGCTCGGCGTCCGCCAGGCCCGCCACGCCGCCCGCCGGGTCGGGACCTTCGACCTGGTGGCGGCGTCGACCCTGGAGCGGGCGGCGGTGACGGCCACGATCCTGGCCGACGCCCACGGCATCGGACCGGTGCACACGGACCCCGACCTGCGCGAGCGCGACGCCGGCGAGTTCCAGGGGCGGACCCGGGCCGAGATCGAGGAGGCCTTCCCCGGGTGGCTGGCCGCCGACCGCCACCCACCCGGCTGGGAGCCCGACGAGGACGTCGTGGCCCGCGCCGCCGGGGCGCTGGGCCGGATCGCGGGCACGGTCGGCGTCGGCGGCACCGCCCTGGTCGTCAGCCACGGCGGCGTGATCCGCGCCCTGGAGCGGACCTGCGGGGCCCACCGGGACGGGCGCCTGCCGAACCTCGGCGGGCGGTGGTTCGGGGTCGCTCCGGGCCGCCTCGTGCCCGGTGCCGCGGTCCTGCTCGTCGATCCGGACGAGCTGACGGTCCCCGACCAGCTCTGACCGTCTCCTCCCGGCCGGGTCCTACGCCCCGGCGCCCGACCCCGCGCCGGCGCGGGACCGGCGCAGCTCCCGTCGGGCCTGGGGCAGCAGCCGGGCGCTCGGCGGCAGCGCGCCGACGCCGGTGCGGACGGCGTGGCGCAGGACGGCGAACTCGGCCCGCTGGCGGCGGCCGAGCCGGAGGCCGAGCCGGTCGCGCAGGACGCGGGGCAGGACGGCGACCGACGACGTGGCGAGCACGCGTCCGACCGGCAGCCAGGCGACGGGCCAGGCCCGGCGCACGGCGGGCGGCAGGCCGGGCGGGGGCACGGGGGCGGCGAGGGTGTCGAGGACCTCGCGCACGGCGGGCGTGTCCTCGAGGCGGTCGGCGACCATCCGGTCGACCCAGGTGCGGAACGACGCCAGGTCCGGGGGGAGGTGCGTGGGCTCGACCCCGAGGTGGGTGCCGGCGAGCAGGAACTCGTCGTACAGGCGGGGCAGCTCGGCGGGGGTGAGGGCGGGGCCGAAGAGGCGGCTGGCGGTGAGCACGGCGTCCAGCAGGGTCGCGTGCACCCACGCCCAGGCCTCGGGATCGAAGGCCGTGTAGCGCCTCCCCACGTGGTCGGTGCCCGCGATGCCCCGGTGGCGGGCCCGCAGGTCCCGACCGAGGGCGTCGGCCCGCTCGGGGGTGCCGTAGACCAGGGGCGTCACGGTGTCGAGGGTCCGCACCAGGCGCCCCCACGGGTCGGCCCGGAAGTCGCTGTGGTCGGCGACGCCGGCGCCGACGACGGGGTGGGCGACCTGCAGGACGAGGGCCCGGCTCGCCACGGCCAGGACGCGCACGTCGCCGTACACGCGGGCCGAGACCGATCCGGGTCCGAGTGCGACGTCGCCCGGCAGCTGCCGGGCCGGGAACGGGCCGTGCCCGGCGCCCCGGCCGGCCGTCGAGCCGACGGCGGTGCGGTCGCCCGGATCGCCCATGCCCGCAGGCTACCGCGAACTGGAAACGCGTGTTGCCACTCCGGTGGCGCACGTCCGGCCCCTCGCCGACGGCGGGCCCCGCTGCCCTACGGTGGCGGGGCCCTCGTAGCCAAGCTGGTCAAGGCAGCGGACTTTTAATCCGAAGATCGTGGGTTCGAGCCCCACCGGGGGCACCTGTCGCCGCCTGCCCTAGCGTCGCCCCCGTGCGCATCGGCATCCACCTCCCCCAGTACGGCCGGGTGTCCTCGTCCGAGGCCGTGACCACGGCGGCCCGCCGGGCCGAGGAGCTCGGCTTCGCCGACGTGTGGGTGAGCGACCACGTCGTGCACCCCGCCGAGCAGCCCTACCCCTCCCCCCACCTGTTCGACCCGGTCGTGACCCTGACGTGGGCGGCGGCGGTGACGGAGGGGATCGGCCTGGGGACGAGCGTGCTGGTCCTCCCGGCCCACGTGCCCCTCGAGATCGCCAACCAGCTCGCGTCGCTCGACGCGCTGTCCGGCGGGCGGCTCACCGTGGCGGTCGGCGTCGGCTGGTCGGAGCGGGAGTTCGAGGCCCTCGGCCACGACTTCGCCTCACGCGGCGCCCGCACCGACGAGGCGATCGACGCCCTCCGGCTGGTGTGGGACCCCGACGAGGACCCGTGCACCTTCGTCGGCGAGCACGTGTCGTTCCGCGACGTCCGCGTGCTCCCCAAGCCCGCCCACCCGATCCCCATCTGGATCGGCGGCTCGTCCGAGCCCGCGCACCGCCGAGCGGTGACCCGCGGCGACGGCTTCCAGTTCGTGGGGATCGAGCCGGCCGACGCCCCGCCCGTCGTGGCCCGGCTCCGAGCCGAGCGGCCGGGCGACGACTTCACCGTCTCGCTGCGCACCGGCTGGGACCCGAACGGCATGGACCACGACCGCATCCGCCGCGAGCACGACGAGTTCGCCGAGGCCGGCATCCAGCACGTGGTGGCCGCGCCCTGGCAGCGCGACCTGGACTCGTGGCTCGACTCGATGGCCGTGCTCGCCGACCTGGTCCTCGACCGGGACGGGGCGTCGTCGTGACCATCGAGATCGTCAAGGCCGCGATCGACGTCGGCGTGTCGACGAACGACCTCGAGGCCCACCGGGCCCTGTGGGGCGACGAGCTCGGCCTGGCCCTCGACCACGTGCTGCCCGTGGGCGGGGGCGTGCACCAGCACCGCTTCGTGCTCGGCGGCGCGGTGCTCAAGTGCAACCACCACCGGGATCCGCTGCCCGCCGACGCGCCGACCGGGTTCACGGCCCTGGCCGTGGCCGACCCCGCCCTCGCCGGCGACCGGCCCCGGGCGGTGCCCGCCCCCGACGGGCTCCGCATCGCCCGCACGCCGCCGACCCGGGACGGGACCCGGGCCAACGTCCTGCTGGAGGCGACCGACGCCGCCACGACGGCCATCGCCCTGGTCGAGGGGCTCGGCGCGGAACCGGCCCCCGACGCCCCCGGGACCGGCGCGGTCGTCCGGATCGGGGAGACGAGGATCTCGGTCAAGGGCCGCCCCGGACGGGCGCCGACCACGACCCGGGAGGGGCTCGGCATCCGCTACCTCACGGTGCAGGTCGCCGACGTCCGGGCCGCGCACGCCCACGCCCTGGGCGCCGGGCTGGCCGAGGGGATGGCGCCCCTGCGCCTCGGGGACGTGGCGGCCATCTCCTTCGTCCGCCTCCCCGACGGGGACTGGGTCGAGCTCTCCCAGCGGGCGAGCCTCACCGGCCCCCTCCCCGACGACCTCCCCCGCGTCGGCTGACCCGCGAGCGAGGACGAGCGCGCCC
>CAZCEZ010000053.1:0-24408 GCA_964497795.1 uncultured Acidimicrobiaceae bacterium
CTGGTCGAGCCCGTGCCGGTCGCGCCCGGGTCAGTCGAGCCCGGGTCAGTCGAGCTCGGGTCAGTCGAGCTCGGGGACCTCGAAGCCGTTCAGGGTCTTGATCGTCTCGATGGTCAGCAGGCGCTTGGCCACCTTGGCCTCGGCCTCGGCGTCGCCGGTCGCGTCGGCGTCGAGCGCGCCCTTCACCACGAAGGTGTAGGTCTCACCCGGCTGGAGGCCGGTGGCCAGCCAGTCGAAGCCGTGGGTCGACATCGTGACCTGCGCTGTCTCCAGCGTCAGCTCGTCGATGCCGTCGGGCTCCTGCTCGGCGTCGGTGAGCTCGAGGAGCTGCCGACGGTCCCGCTGGCAGAACGTGACGGTGGAGTCGTCCTTCGTGGCGGTGGCGAGGGGGGCGAAGGACACGGGCACGTAGGCGCCGTCGAGGCCGCCGCCGGTGACCTCGACCCAGACCTCGAGGGCGCCGGAGGCCGCGGCCTCGGCGGAGTCGCTCGCCGGGTCCTCGCCGTCGCCCGCCGGGGGCTGGCCGCCCACCGTCGTCGTCAGGCGGTCCACGATGCTGCACTCCAGGTTCAGCGAGATGAGGGCGTCGCGGCGGGAGGTCTTGATGGTGCCCTGGAGCAGGACCTCCTCGACGGGGACGTCGTCGGACATGGCGACGTACTCGACGGTGCTCGCGGCGACCGCCGCCTTGTTGGCCGGCTGGCCCTTGGCGACGGCGCTCGGTGCGAGCAGGGCGGCACCGAGACCGGCGGCGGCGACCGCGGCGACGACGCCCCGACGGGCGGTGGTGGAGGGCATGTGGCTGGACCTCTGGATCGGTTCTCGGCGCCGGCGGTCGGCGCAGGGCAACCATCCCGGACCGCTGCACCGGGCACCAGTACCGGATCGCACCATCTGCCCGATTCCGGCGGTTTCTCCGCTCGGGCGCTCCCCTGCTCCCCGATTCCGCCACGGAGCGTGCAGGATCCAGCCCGCTCTGCTGGGATCGCCCCTCCCGCAGCACCCGGGGTGGTCGGGCCGGGCTGCCGGCTGACACGGCTCTCCCCGGAGGTACGGCCCCTCCCGGGAGGCGCGGCCCCCTAGAGGTAGAGGCCGGTGTTGGACTCCTCGAGCCGCTCGGCGGCCACGGCGTGGATGTCCCGCTCCCGCAGGATGATGTAGTCGTGGCCGCGGACCTCGACCTCGTAGCGGTCCTCGGGGTTGAACAGGACCCGGTCGCCGATCTCCATGTTCCGGACGTTCGCGCCGGTCGCCACGACCTCGGCCCAGGCCAGGCGGCGACCCATCTGGGCCGTCGCCGGGATGAGGATGCCGCCGGTCGACTTCCGCTCGCCCTCGCCGCGGTCGAGCTCGACCAGGATGCGGTCGTTCAGCATCTTGATGGGCAGCTTGTCGACGTCGGTCGTGCTGGCTGTCGAGGCGCTGGCGCCCTCGGCGGTCCCGGTGTCCGGCATGGGCCGCGACGCTACCGTCACCGCCCGTGAACCACGACAGGCCGAGCGGGCCGACGCCGCCGCCGTCCGGGGCGCCGGCGGCCACGACGCTGACGACGACGGACGGCGTGGACCTCGACGCCCGCCTCACCCGCCCCGAGGGCGAGGTGCGGGCCGTGGCCGTGGTGACGCACCCCCACCCCCTGATGGGCGGGAACATGGACAACCCGGTCCCGGCCGGTCTGGCCGAGCAGCTCGCCGGCGCCGGCGTCGCCGCCCTCCGCTTCGACTTCCGCGGCGTGCGGTCCAGCGGCGGCGCCCACGGGGAGGGCGAGGCCGAGCAGGCCGACGTCGCCGCCGCCGTCCGGGCCGCCGGCGACCTCGTGCCCGGGGTGCCGGTGGTGGGCGTGGGCTACTCCTTCGGCGCCGACGTGCTGCTCGCCGTCGACCCCGGCGACCTGGCCGCCGTCGTCGCGGTGGCACCGCCGCTGCGCGTCCTGCCCGCCGAGTCGCTGGCCCGCCACCGCGGGGCCGTGCCCACGTTGGTCCTGTCCCCCGCCCACGACCAGTTCTGCGACCCGGCGACGGCCGCCGAGCGGACCTCGGGCTGGCCGGACACGACCCTGGCCACCATCGAGGGCGCCGACCACTTCCTGACCGGGGCGGTCGGTCGCGTCGCGGGCGCCGTGCTCGACCTGCTCGCCCGGCCGGGCCTGCTCGACGACGCCGGGTAGCGCGACCGGGGCGTCAGCCGCCGTCCGGCTCGACGACGCGGATCCCCAGCTCGACCGGTCCGAGGTCGGCGAGGGCGGCCACGGTCAGCACCAGCCGGTAGCGGCCGGGCTCGACCCCGGTCAGGTCGTCCTCCAGGGTCACGGGCACCGCCTCCCCCGCCGGCACGGGCACCTCCTGGAGCGCCTGGGCGAAGAATCGGCCGTCGCTCCACCGGTGGACCTCGGCGTCGCCGTCGAGGACGACGGCGTCGCCCGGCTGGGCGGTGGGGAAGGTGAGCAGGACGTCGTCCTCGCCCTCGTTGGTGATCGTCACCGTCCAGGTCACCGGTCCGGCCGGCACCCGGTCCTCGACCTCGGCGTCGACGACCAGCGCACCGGCCGGGGCCGGCGCGGGCGGGGACGGCGCCCCCGTGGTCGGCGTGGTCGTGGGCGTGGTCGGCGCCGACGTCGGCCCGCTGCCGAGGTCGTCCCCGTCCGCCCCGCAGGCGGCGAGGAGGCCGGCGAGCACGAGCCCGACGAGCGCGAGCCCGACGGCGGGGAGCCGACGGCGGCGCGGGCGTCGCGTCACGCCGGTCGGACGGCGACGCCGGCTGCGGACAGGTGCGCCTTGGCCTCGGCCACCGTGTGCTCGCCGAAGTGGAAGATCGATGCCGCGAGCACCGCGTCGGCGCCCGCCTCGGTGACGCCCTGGACGAGGTGCTCGAGGGTGCCGACGCCGCCCGATGCGATGACCGGCACGTCGACGGCGCCGGTGATGGCCCGGGTGAGGGGCACGTCGAAGCCGACCCTGGTCCCGTCGCGATCCATGGAGGTGAGCAGGATCTCGCCGGCGCCGAGCTCGACGACGCGACGGGCCCAGGCGACGGCGTCGATGCCGGTCGCCTCCCGACCGCCCTTCACGAAGACCTCGAAGCCGCTGTCGGTCGCGCCGGTCGCCTTGGCGTCGATGGCGACCACGGCGCACTGGGACCCGAACTCCGCTGCGATCTCGGCGACGAGCTCGGGCCGGGAGACGGCGGCGGAGTTCACGGACACCTTGTCGGCGCCCTCGCGCAGCAGGCGACGGGCGTCGTCGACGGTCCGGATGCCGCCGCCGACGGTGAAGGGGATGAACACCTCCTCGGCGGTCCGGCGCACGACGTCGAGGATGGTGTCGCGCGCATCGGAGGAGGCGGTGATGTCGAGGAACACGACCTCGTCCGCGCCCTCCCGGTCGTAGCGGGCGGCGAGCTCGACCGGGTCGCCGGCGTCGCGCAGGCCCACGAAGTTCACGCCCTTGACGACGCGGCCGCCGTCGACGTCGAGGCAGGGGATGACGCGGGCGGTCTGCACGGCGTCGAGGCTAGGACCGTGCCGGCCCGACCGGCGAAGGCGATGCGGGCATCAGCCGGCCAGGGCGGCGACGGCCTCGGCGACGTCGACGTGGCCCTCGTAGATGGCCGTGCCGACGATCACCCCGGCCAGGCCGCGCCCGCGTCGCGCCAGCGCGGCCAGGTCGCGGAGGTGGTCGATGCTCCCGACGCCCCCGCTGGCCACCACGTCCAGCTCGGTCACGTCGAGCAGGTGGGCCAGCCCGTCGAGGTCGGGGCCGCCGAGCAGCCCCTCCCCCTGGATCTGGGTGACGACGACGGCCTCGGCGCCGGCGCCGTCGAGACGGGCGAGGGCGACGTCGATGTCGAGGCCCGACCCCTCGGTCCAGCCCTTGATCGACACCTCCCGACCGCGCACGTCGAGGCCGAGTGCGACGGGCACGACGGGCACGACCTCGGCCACGAGGTCGGGGGACTCGACCGCGGCGGTGCCCATGACGACCCGGGCGACGCCGACGTCGGCCAGGGCCCGGGCGGCGTCGAGGCTCCGCACGCCGCCCCCGGCCTGCACCGGCACGTCGACCGCCGCGCACACCCGGGCGATCAGGTCGCGGTTGGTGGCCGAGTCCCCGGAGAGCTGGCCCGTGCGGGCTGCGTCGAGGTCCACCACGTGGATCCACGGGGCACCGGCGGCCACGAAGCGCTCGGCGACCTCGACCGGGTCGGTGGCGTGCACCGACTCGCGGCCGAAGTCGCCCTGGACGAGCTGGACCACGTGCCCGCCCCGCAGGTCGATGGCCGGGAAGAGGGAGGGGCGTGGGGCGGGCACGTCCGGGAGGCTAGGAGCGCGCACCCCCGCCGGCGAAGCGACCGCCCGCCTGCTCCCGGCGGCGCCCGCGCAGCCCGACGGCGGCGAGCGCGGCCAGGCCGAGGGCGCCGGCGAGCGGGACGGCCGGCACCTCGGGCACGACGGGCGGCGGGGCGTCGAGGGGCAGCTCGGGGGTGGAGGTGGGGGCCTGGCGGGCGTCGGGGGTGCCGGCGACGGCGGCCTCGTAGCCGGCGGCGATGGCGAGCAGCGTCACCTCGTCGAACTCCCGACCGAGCAGCTCCATGCCCATGGGCAGGGCGGGCACGGACTCGGTGGCCGTGGTGAACCCGGCGGGCATCGTGAGGGCCGGGAAGCCCGAGAACGGGCTCAGCCGGTTGTTCGAGCCGGTCGAGGGGGCGCCGCCCTGGCGGGGCGGCGACTGCACGGCCGGGTAGAGCAGGGCGGCGTAGGGCTGGCCGAGGGGCTCGCCGTCCAGGTCGGTGTTGTCGAGGGCGGCGCCGATCCGGGTGCGGACCACGTCGGGGCGCTCGAGGGTGTTCTGGTCGTAGGTGGCGTCCTGGTAGCGGGTCAGCCCGCGGGCGCCGTTCGACAGGAGGCTGACCGTCGAGTCGTTCTCGTACCCGAGCGTGGCCACGAACTCCTCGTAGGAGCCGGGGTGGCCGTCGCCGTTGGACCACGACCGCAGGTACTCGTCGAAGTGGTCCCGGAACTCGTAGCTCGACACCGAGGAGTACGACGTGACCGTGGACAGCTCGGGGATGGTGGTGTCCTCGACCACGGCGCCGGCGGCCTCGAGCCGGGCGATGGCGCGGTCCATGGCCGCGTTCACCTCGGCGTTGCCGCCGAAGAGGGCCCGCACGACGCCGATCCGGACGCCGGTGAGGCCCTCGGGGAACCTGGCCTCGAGGGCGTCCTCGTAGGCGAAGCCCGCCGGGACGCCGGTGACGGCCTCGTAGGCGGCGGCGTCGGGCAGCAGCACGGCCCGGTCGTCGCGCTGGAGGGGCAGCGTGTTCTGGCCCGATGCGGGCGACGGGTCGAACCCGACCAGCGCCGACAGGTAGCGGGCGCAGTCGGTGACGGTCCGGCACATGGGCCCGGCCGTGTCCTGGAAGTGGGCGAGGGGCACGATGCCGTCCTGGGACAGCAGGCGCATCGACGGGCGGATCCCGACGAGGCCGCCGACCGAGGACGGGACGCGGATCGACCCGCCCGTGTCGGTGCCGATGCCGACCATGCCGAGGCTGGCGGCGATCGAGGCGCCCGTGCCCGACGAGGACCCGCCGGCGCCGTAGGAGGGCTCGTAGGGGTTGCGGGTCAGGCCCTCGACCGACGAGGACCCGGTGAACCCGAACGCGAGCTCGTCGAGGTTGGCCTTGCCGAGGACGACCGCACCGGAGGCCCGGGTCCGCGCGGCGATGAACGCGTCGTCCGGCGGACGGGACCCGACGAGACCGGTGACGCCGGCCGTCGTGTCGGCGCCGAGCGCGTCGACGTTGTCCTTGAGCAGCACGGGCACGCAGTGCAGGGGGCCGGTGAGCCCGCCGGTGGCGTAGGCGGCGTCGAGGGCGTCGGCCTGCTCCAGCACGTCCTCGGTGGTGGCGATCACCGACTGCAGGTCGGGGCCGGCGTCGTCGTAGGCCGCGATGCGGGCCAGGTAGCCCTCGACGAGGGTGCGGCAGTCGAGGCTGCCGTCGGCCAGCGCGGCGTGGACGTCGTCGATGGTGGCCTCCACCCACTCGAAGGGCACGGGGCGGGTCGGGCCGTCCGCGGTCTGGGCCAGCGCCGGCGGGGCGAGCAGGGCCAGGCCGGCGGCGGCGAGGGCGGCGACGGTGCGGGGTCGTGACGGGGGCACGGGGAGCGCTACGCCGCCGAGCCCCTCCCCTCCTGTCCCGCCACGCGCTCCTCACGCGGTCGAAACGCCCACGACACGCAGGCCGAGACGGACGTCACACCGCGGCGGTCCGCGACGGATCCGCCGGACGCTCAGGGCGCGGCGACGGCGGCCCGGACGAGGTCGACGAAGGCGTCGACGTAGGCGAGGCCGGCGGTGGAGGACTTCTCCGGGTGGAACTGCGCGGCGTGCACGCTCCCCCGCTGCACGGCGGCCACGACCGGGCCGCCGTAGTCGCAGGTGGCGACGACGTCGTCGGAGGCCGGGGCGGCGAAGGAGTGGACGAAGTACATCCACACGGGATCGCTCAGGTGGTCGAGCAGCGGGCTGGGTCGGACCTTGTCGACCACGTTCCACTGCATCTGGGGGTGCTTCACGCCGCCCGGCAGGCGGGTGACCTCACCGGGCAGGATGCCGAGCCCGGACCGACCCGGGGACTCCTCGGACGCCTCGTAGAGCAGCTGCATGCCGACGCAGATGCCGAGGAAGGGCACGCCCCGGGCGACGGCGTCGTGGGCGAGGACGTCCACGCCGGTGCGCTCGACCGCGTCCATGCACGCCCCGAACGCGCCGACGCCGGGCAGGACGACTCCGGCGGCGTCGGCCACGACGGCGGGGTCGGCGGTGAGGCGGGCATCCGCGCCGTGGCGCTCGAGGGACTTCTGGGCCGAGCGGAGGTTGCCGATCCCGTAGTCGAGGACGGCGATCAGCGGGCGCTCGCTCACAGGGCGCCCTTGGTGGAGGGCACGCCGCCCCCCTCGACCCGGACCGCGTCGCGCAGGCAGCGGGCCACGCCCTTGAACGTCGCCTCGATGACGTGGTGGGTGTTCACGCCGGCCTTCTTCGTCACGTGCAGCGTGATCAGGGCCTGCGACGCGAAGGACTCCAGGAAGTGCGGCGCCATCTCGGGGTTGAACGGCGGCGTGCCCAGCGGCAGCACCTCGCCGAAGGGCAGGTCGATCGCCGAGAAGGCTCGGCCCGACAGGTCGAGGGCGACCTCGACGAGGGCCTCGTCGAGCGGGTACAGGCCGGACGCGAAGCGCCGGACGCCGACCTTGTCCCCGAGCGCCTCCCGGAAGGCCTGGCCGATCACGATGCCGACGTCCTCGACGGTGTGGTGGCCGTCGACGTGCAGGTCGCCGTCGGCCTTCACCGTGAGGTCGAAGCCGCCGTGGCGCCCGAGCTGGTCGAGCATGTGGTCGAAGAAGGGCAGGCCGGTGGAGACGTCGACGACGCCGGTGCCGTCGAGGTCGACGGTCACCTCGACGGCGGTCTCCTTGGTCTCGCGCTTCACGGTGGCGGTGCGGGCCATGGCACCAGTCTCGCCGCTGGGGGTCCTCCCGCAGCAAGCGGATGCGGCGCTGCGGGGAGGACGGCGGCGGGCCGCCGGTGGGTCGGGCAGCCAGGGGGCGGGCACAATGCGCGGATGCCGCTGTCGGGCTCCTGGGCCCTCCCCGTCGTGCTCGGCCTGGCCGCGGTGGCCGTGCTGGCCGCGCTCGTGCGGCTGCTCGTGGACCACGGGGCGCTGTCCCGGGCGGCGCGCCGTGGCGCGTTCGGTGCCGCCGTCGGGGGCCTCACCGGCATGCGGGTCCACGACGGCGACCCGCTCGGCCTGCTCGACGGCCTCCCCGACGGGGTCGTCCCGGACGCCCCGGTGCTCGGCACGGCCAGCCTGGGCCACCTCGGCCGGTCGGCGGTGCTCGACGGCGGGCCGGAGGCCACGTCGCTGCTCTGGATCCAGGCCGGCATGGACGCCTCCGTGCTCCGCCGGCGCGACGGCACCACCGTGCGCGCCCACGGCAGCCGGGGTGGCCTCGCCGACCGCTGCGTGCGGGCGGTGGCGGCGGCCGTGCCGGCTGCGGTCACGGCGTGGGCGGGGCCGGGGGCACCGCCACCGCCGGCGCGCACCGAGGTCGACCGGGCGTCGGTGCCGCTGCGCCGCGTGGGAGCCGACGGCTCCGGCACGCCCGGCTCGCTCGGCCTGCAGCTGCCGGCCCGGGACGTCACGAACCCCGTCGCCTGGATCCTGTGGCTGCGCGCCGTGGCCTGGGCCGTCGAGGACGGCGACGACGTCCCCGACCCGCCGTCGGTCGGGTTCGCCTGAGCGCCGGCGCCCCGCCGGTCAGGCGAGGACGGTCGTGAGGGCCTCGAGGAACCGGTCGTCCTCGTCCGGGGTGCCCAGCGTCAGGCGGAGGCAGCCCTCCAGCCGGGGCCAGGAGGCGCAGTTCCGCACCAGCACGCCGGCCTCGACCAGGCGCCGCCACACCTCGTCCCCGTCGACCCGCTCGGGCCGGAACAGCACGAAGTTGGCCCCGGACGGCCACACGGTGACGGGCAGCTCGGCCAGGGCGGCGGCGACCCGGCCGCGCTCCTCGACGAGCGCCGCCACACGGGACCGCATCTCGGTCTCGAAGCCCAGCGCGAGCCGGCCGGCGACCTGCTTCACGGCATCCAGGTGGTACGGCAGCACGACCTCGGACAGCTCGGCCACCAGCCAGGACGGGCCGACCAGGTAGCCCAGTCGAGCGGCGGCCATCGACCACGTCTTGGAGAAGGTGCGGGTCACGACGAGGGGGGTCTCGTCGTCGACCAGTGACAGCGCCGACCACGGCGCGAACTGGCCGTAGGCCTCGTCGACCACGAGCAGCCCGGGGGCGAGGTCGGCCACGGCCCGCACCGTCGCCTCGGTCTCGACCATGCCGGTCGGGTTGTTCGGCGAGCACAGGAAGGTGATGGCCGGCTCGGCCTCCCGGCAGACGCGGGCGACCTCGTCGAGGTCGAGGGAGAAGTCGTCTCGCCGCTCCCCCGAGGCCACGGCGGTCGCCGTGATCTTGGGGATGTGGGAGTGGAGCGCGTAGGTCGGCTCGAAGGTGGCCACGGTCCGGCCGGGCCCGCCGTAGGTGAGGCACAGCGTCTGGAGGACCTCGTTGGAGCCGTTGGCCACGAACACCTGGGAGGCGGCCACGTCGTGGTGGGCGGCGATGGCCTCGCGCAGCTCGGTGGCGGCCCGGTCGGGGTAGCGGTGCCAGTCGACCCGGTCGAGCTCGGCGTGGAGCGCCTCGGTGAAGCCGGGGGGCGGCGGCTCGGGGGCCTCGTTGGTGTTCAGGCGGACGGGGACGTCGACCTGGGGCGAGTGGTAGCCGGCGTGGAGGGCGAGGTCGTCGCGGACCGGCGGGCGGGCGACCATCTCAGGTCGCCGGGTCGGCGCCGTCGAGGCGGGCGATCCGCTGCCGGACCGAGTCGGCGTGGGCGGCCAGGCCCTCGTGGTCGGCCAGCGTGGCCACGTGGGGGCCGAGGGCGCGCAGCGCGGCCTCGTCGGCGGTCACGACGTGGATGTGCTTGCAGAAGTCGTCGACGCGCAGCGCGCCGCCGAAGCGGGCCGAGCCGTAGGTGGGCAGGACGTGGTTCGGGCCGGCCGCGTAGTCGCCGAGGCTGGCCGGGGCCCACGGCCCGCAGAAGACGGCGCCGGCGTGGCGGACGCGGGCGAGGAGGGCGTCGGGGTCGGCGGTCTGGATCTCGAGGTGCTCGGGGGCGATCACGTTGGCCACGTCGACGGCGGCCTCGGGCCCGTCGACGATCACGGCGTAGCCGGCGTCGGCCAGGGTCGCCTCGATGTGGGCCCGACGGGGCGACGCCTCCACGATCCGGGCGATCGACTCGTTCACGGCGGCGGCGACGTCGTCGGACCAGCACACCAGCCAGGCCAGGCCGTCCGGGCCGTGCTCGGCCTGGAGCACGACGTCGACGGCGACGTCGTCCACGTGGGCGGTGCCATCGGCGAGGACGACGACCTCGGAGGGGCCGGCGAAGGACGACGGCACGCCGACGAGGCCGGCCGAGGCGACCTCGCGCTTGGCCTGGGCGACGCGGGCCGAGCCGGGCCCGACGATCACGTCGACGGGCCGGATCGACTCGGTCCCGTGGGCCAGGGCGGCGATCACGGCGGGACCGGCGACGCGCACGACGGTGTCGACGCCGGCGATGGCCGCGGCGGCCAGGATGCCGTCGTCGACGGCGCCGTCGGGACCCGGGGCGGTGCACAGCACGGTCTCGCCCACCCCGGCGACCCGGGCGGGCACGGCGCACATCAGCGCCGTCGACACGAGCGGGGCGAGGGCCGAGGGCACGTAGAGCCCGGCGCGGTCCACGGGTCGGCGCAGCTCGCGCACCTCGAGGCCGCCGCTGCCCCACCGGGCCGGCTCGTGCAGCTGGGCCTCGTGGTAGGCGGTGATGTTGGCGTGGGCGACCTCGAGGGCCTCGCGCAGCCCCGGGGCGATCCGGTCGGGGGCGGCAGCAACCGACGCGGGGTCGACGACGACGTCGTCGATCTCGACGCCGTCGAACTCGGCGGTGAGGGCCCGGAGGGCGGCATCGCCCTCGGCCCGGACCCGCTCGATCACGGCCCGCACCTGCTCGATCGGGGGCTCGGCGGCGGCCGACGGCCGGGGCAGCGCCGCCCGGAGCGCACGGGGGTCCGAGGTGGCGGTGCCGCGCAGGTCGAGCGTGGTGAGGGGGCCGGTCACCCGGGCGAGGCTACCGGCGTCCCGGGCGCCCCCAGAAGCCGCTTCCGGGACCCGCCGGCGTCCACCGGCGCCGGCGGCGGACACGGTCGTCGACGCTGCGGCGGTAGACACGGGCCATGACGAGCGACGGACCCGAGCTCTCCTCCATCCAGGGTGCGCTGGAGGACCTGGCCAAGCGGATCGAGACCATCGCCGACCGCCGCGACGGCGATCCCGACGACCCGGTCAGCGCCGGCCTCTACGAGGTGGACCGGTCGCTGCGCAACGCCGTGCGCCGCCTCGACCGGATCCGCACCCGGCTCTGAGCGCGGCTCGGGGCCGCCCGCAGGCGGCCCCGAACGCGGCGATGGCGCCCGGGTGGGAGTGGGCGCCATCGCTGGCGACGTCGGGCGGCGGATCCCAATCGTCGCTGCAGTGCCAGGTGGCGGGAACCTGGACTGACCGAGACGCTACACCGACGGATCGTCGATGACGACCACTCCGCACGGGGAATCAGCGACTTTTTCGCGCTTTGTGTGGTGACGTCGGGAGGTCGGTGGCGCCGAACGACGGGCAGAACCACGCAAGGGAGCACTCTCCGCACGCAGCGCGCCGAGCGGTGCAGACCCGACGACCGTGCAGGATCAGGCGGAGCCCGAAGGGTCCCCGCTCGGCGGCCGGCACGGTCGCGGACAGGTCGCGCTCCACCTCGTCGGGGTCGGTCGCCTCGGTGAGGCCGAGGCGGATGGCGAGCCGCCCGACGTGGGTGTCCACGGGCAGGCCGGGTTCGCCGAGCGCCACGCTGCGCACGACGTTGGCCGTCTTGCGGCCGACGCCCGGCAGCGCGACCAGGTCCTCGATCCTGCTCGGCACCTCGCCGCCGTGGCGCTCGACGAGCCGCTGGGACATCCCGAGCAGCGACCGGGCCTTCTGGCGGTAGAAGCCGGTGGCGTGGATCAGCGCCTCGAGCTCGGAGGGCTCGGCCCCGGCGAGGGCCTCGGCATCGGGGTACCGGGCGAAGACCGCCGGGGTGGTCGCGTTGACGCGCTCGTCGGTGCACTGCGCCGACAGGATCGTGGCCACGAGCAGCTCGAACGCGTCCCGGTGGTCCAGCTCGCACAGCTCGACGGGTCCGCCGGGGTAGGTCTCGGCCAGCGCCTCGTGGGCGGCCCGGGCCCGACCGCCCGGGCTCCTCGGCCGGCGCCGCCCGGGTGGGGGTGCGGGGTTCGCGGGGCTGCGCCGGGCCATCGGCCGGACCCTACCGATGGCGTCCCGGGCTCCGTCACCGGCACGGCGGACCCTCCGCGCGAGACTGCCCACCGATGGGCACCTACGTCGAGAGGGGTGTGCACGCCCCCGACCGGGGTGGGGTCGACTGGCGGGCCGTGCTCGCGGCGCTCCTGCTCCTCGGGATCGTCCTCGCCGTGGGCGAGGTGCTCATCGAGCGCGACCGGGACGGCGTCCACTCCCAGGTCGACGCCCGGGTCGAGTCCGAGACCTCCACGATCCGAGCGACGGTGGAGGGCGAGCTCAACCAGACCCTGTTCCTGGCCGTGGGCCTGTCCGGCTACGTCGAGGCCGTCCCCGAGCTCGGCGACGACGACCAGGTCGAGGCGCTCCTCGCCTCGGTGTACGTGCGCTCCGAGCACATCCGGAACATCGGGCTGGCGCCCGACGACGTCATCACCCGCATCTACCCGATCGAGGGCAACGAGCAGGCGCTCGGCCTGGACTACCGCGACGTGCCCGCGCAGTACGAGGACGTCCGCCGTGCCTTCGAGACCCGGGCCACCGTGCTGTCGGGTCCCCTCGAGCTCGTCCAGGGCGGCACGGCGCTCATCAACCGGACGCCGGTGTTCCTGCGGGACGGGAGCTACTGGGGCATCGTCAGCCTGGTCGTCGACATCGACTCCCTGGTCGACGAGGTCGAGCGCAGCGTCGGCCCGACCGAGGTCGACTGGGCCGTGCGGGCCGTCAGCGGCGCCGACGGCGACCGGCGTCCCGTCTCCGGCGACCAGGACCTCTTCGACGACCACGACGCGCTCCAGCAGATCACGATCCCCGACGGGTCCTGGGAGATCGCAGCCCGGGCCCAGGACACCCTGCGCCCGTCCACGGCCCGGACGCTGCTGTTCCGCATCGGGAACGTGATCGTCGCCGCGTCCCTGGCCACGCTGGTGTTCCTCTTCGCCCGGGAGCGCAACGCCGTCCGTCGCCAGGCGCGCCAGGACCCCCTGACCCACCTCCCGAACCGCCGCCACCTCGAGGAGCAGCTGGCGGAGCTGATCTCCAGCGCCCGCAGGCGCGACGACCGGTTCTCGCTGGTGTTCGTGGACCTCGACGGGTTCAAGACGATCAACGACCGCCACGGCCACGCAGCGGGCGACGAGGTCCTGACCGAGGTCGGGCGGCGGCTGGCGTCCCGCGTGCGGAGCGAGGACGTCGTGGCGCGCGTCGGCGGCGACGAGTTCATCGCGCTGCTCCCCGGCGTGCTCGACCAGCGGGGCGCGCAGGCCGCCGTCGACAAGCTCGCCGACGCGCTCGACGCACCGATCGACCTGGCCGCCGGTCCGGTGCGCATCGGCGCATCGATCGGTGTGGGCCAGTACCCCGACCACGGCGCCACGGCGTCCGAGCTCATCAGCCGGGTCGACGACGCCATGTACGACGTCAAGCGGGAGGCCGAGCCCGGCCACGCCACCATCCGCATCCGCTACCTCGGCGCGCCCGACGAGGAGCCGCCCGCCGCGACCGACGGGCGCGACGACGGGGACGAGGTCCCGGTGGAGGGACCCGAGCCGGCCCGGGGCTAGCCTCGGCCGACCATGGCCGACCTCGAGATCAAGCGCTCGCTCGACGAGGTCGACGTCGCCGAGGTCGAGCACCTCATCGACCGGGTCGTCGCCGCCGACGGGCTCCAGCCGATCGACGAGCACCGCTGGATCGACGCCGCCCACGGCGGTCGGTCCGAGTTCTCCGGTCTCGTGCTGCGCGAGGCCGGCCACGACCACCTCGTCGCGTACGCCCAGGTGACCCGCGGCGAGCAGTCCTGGGCGATCGACCTCATGATCGACCCGCACCACCGCTGGGACGCCCTGCTCGTCGGGCCCCGGCTGCTCGACGCCGCCCTCGCGGTGATCCGCGCTGCCGGGGGCGGGCACGTCCACTGGTGGGTCTACGAGCCCACGCACGCCCACGCCTCGATCGCGGAGCAGGCCGGGTTCGGGCCCGGTCGCGAGCTCTACCAGATGCGCGTCCCGCTGCCCCTCGCCGACGGCGTCGAGCGCGGTCCGTCGGTGGTGACGCGCCCGTTCCGGGTCGGCGAGGACGAGGAGGCGTGGCTGGCGGTCAACAACGCGGCCTTCGCCTGGCACCCCGAGCAGGGCGGCTGGACGCTGGCCGACGTCCGCGACCGCGAGGCCGAGGACTGGTTCGACGCCGACGGGTTCCTGCTCCTCGAGGAGGACGGCGACCTGCTCGGGTCGTGCTGGACCAAGGTGCACGCCGACACCGGCCTCGGCGAGATCTACGTCATCTCCGTCCACCCCGACGCCACCGGCCGGGGCCTCGGGCGGGCCCTCACGGTCGCGGGCCTCGAGCACCTGGCGACCCGGGTCGAGGACGGGATGCTCTACGTCGACGCCGAGAACACCCCCGCCGTCGCCCTCTACCGGAGCCTCGGCTTCCGGGTGCACCACTCGGTGCGCGCCTTCGTCGGCGACGTCTGACCAGGTGGCGTCGGTCCCCGGCAGACGGGTCGGTCAGACGCTGATGCCGACCGCCGAACCGATCGCGTAGGTGAGCGCGGCGGGCACTGCGGTGAACAGGAGCTGGCGGAGCACGGCCCGCCAGGCGGGCCGGTCGGTGAAGCGGGCGATGACCGCGCCGAGCACGGCGGCGGCGACGAGCGCGAGGCACAGGGATGCGACGACCGCCCCGGTCCCCGAGCCGGCGAACCACGGGGCGAGGGGCAGGACCGCACCGAGGCTGAACGCAGCGAAGGAGGACGCGGCGGCGGCGAGGGGCGAGCCGAGCTCGTCGGGGTCGAAGCCGAGCTCCTCCCGCGCGTGGGTGCGCACGGCCAGCTCCTCGTCGGCCATGATCGACGTGGCCAGGGCCCGCGACGTGTCCGGGTCGACCCCGCGGGACTGGTACAGCTGGGCCAGCTCGGCCGCCTCGACGTGGGGGTTGCGGCGGATCTCGGTGCGCTCGAGGTCGACCTCCCGCTCGAACAGCTCGGCCTGGACCCGCATCGAGTTGTACTCGCCGGCCGCCATCGAGATGGCGCCGGCCACCAGGCCGGCGAGGCCGGCCACGCGGACCACCGACGGTGCCGGGTCGGCACCGGCCACGCCCAGGATCAGGCCGACGTTGGAGACCAGGCCGTCGCTGACCCCGAAGACGGCGGCCCGCGCTGCGCCACCCCGCACGTCGCGGTGGTGCTGCTCGGGCACGGGGGGCTCGGGGCGGAGCTCCTCGGGCAGCGGCTCGGGGAGGGTGGTCACGTCGTCCAGGGTAGGACCGGGACCGGGGTGTGCCGGACCAATACCGTGGGGAACGTGCCCCCCGTCCCCGACGCCCCGACGCGCTACGGCCCCGACCGCGCCGCGCTCGCCGGCCTGCTCGACGGGGAGCCCCGCTACCGGGTCGACCAGGTGTGGGACGGGCTCTACGACCAGCTCGCCGATCCCGCCGACATCACGAACCTGCCCAAGGCCCTCCGCGCCCGCATCGCCGAGGCGCTCCCCCGGGCGCTGACCCGGACCGCCGAGTCGATCAGCGACGACGGCGACACGGTCAAGTGGCTCTGGACCCTGGCCGACGGCGCGACCGTCGAGACGGTGCTGATGCACTACCGGGACCGGTCCACGGTGTGCGTGTCGACGCAGGCCGGCTGCGCGATGGCCTGCAGCTTCTGCGCCACCGGGCAGGCCGGCTTCGAGCGCCACCTCACGGTCGGCGAGGTCGTCGAGCAGGTCGTCGTCGCGGCTCGGACCGCCAGCCACCCCGAGCGCGGCCCGAGCCGACGGCTGTCGAACGTGGTCTTCATGGGCATGGGCGAGCCGCTGGCCAACTACGACGCGACGTGGGGTGCCGTGGAGCGGATCCACGGCGCGCTGGGCCTGTCTGCCCGGCACCTCACGATCTCGACCGTGGGCCTCGTGCCGGGCATCCGACGACTGGCCGAGGAGTCCCTCCCCGTGAACCTCGCCGTCTCCCTGCACGCCGCCGACGACGCCAAGCGGGACGAGCTCGTGCCGATCAACCGGCGCTACCCCCTCGACGTCCTCGTCGCGGCCTGCGCCGACCACGTCGCCGCCACCCGCCGGCGCCTGTCCTTCGAGTGGGCGCTCATCGACGGCGTCAACGACACCGACCTCGACGCCAGCCAGCTGGCCGACGTGGCCCGCACCGTCCGGGCCCACGTCAACCTGATCCCCCTGAACCCGACGCCGGGCTACGCGGTGCGGGGCACGCCGCCCGAGCGGGTCCGGGCCTTCCGGGACCGGCTCGGGTCCCTGGGCGTCAACGCGACCGTCCGGGCCAACCGGGGCACGGAGATCGACGCCGCCTGCGGGCAGCTCAGGGCGAACCACGAGGCCACCCCGGTGGCCGCCCCCCGCCGCCGCTGACCGGAGCCGGGCCGCACGCACCGACGTCGCGAGCGCAGCGAGCGACGCGAGGTCGGCGGAGCCGACACCCAGCCCCGACGTCGCGAGCGCAGCGAGCGACGCGAGGTCGGCGGAGCCGACACTCAGCCCCGACCGGTCGAGGCGCGGTCGACGCGGTCCCGTCGCACGAGCACCGTGGTCTTCGCGTCGGTCCGGATCGCCCGCCGGAGGTGCTCGCGCTCGTGGACGACGGCGCCGTCCCACACGACGGACTCCTCGACGAGGCCGTCGACCTCGGCCGCCGGGTCGATCCAGGACCCGCCGGCGGCGGCGAGGTTGGCCTCCAGGTAGTCGGCCGGGTCGGCGCAGTCGATCCACGGGCCCTCGTGGGCCACCGCCTCCACCCGCCCCCGGGCCAGGGCGTCGCGCCAGGACACCTCCCACAGCCCGCTCGGCTCGGCGGCGAGGCCCCGCACGTCCTCCCAGGGCATGAGCGCGCCGGCGACGGGGCTGGACGGGCCGAAGGGGCCGCCGCCGGGGACGAGGATGCGGATCGAGGTGCCGTCCCAACCGGCGACCAGGTGCGCGAGGCCACCGGGGCACCAGGTGTCGCCGTTCACCACGACCACGGGCCGTCCGTCGATCCAGGGCACGAGGGCGCCGAGCGCGCCGGCGGTGCCGAGGCGGGGGCCGTCCTCCACCGACGCGCGGACCCCGGCCGCCTCCAGGTGGTCGACGAGCGAGGGCTGGGCGGCGTGGGCGTTGACCGCCACGTCGTCGGTCACGGTCCGCAGGCGGTCGACGGCGTGGTCGACCAGGGGACGGCCGGCCACGGGCAGCAGCACCTTGGGACGGAGCGCGCTGAGGGGCCGCATGCGGGTGCCCGAGCCTGCGCCCAGCGCGATACCTGCGAGACTGTCGCCCATGGAGACCCGCCAGTGGTTGAACCGTTCCCTGCCGCAGACGCTGTTCAACGCCTCCCTGCTGTTGTACCTCAACGCCGGCTTCGCGTTCCTCTTCGGGGGCTTCACCACGGTGTACGGCCTGATCACGATCGTCGGCGGCGTCGCCGCCGGCTACGGGATCGCCAACGAGAAGCGCTGGGGCTACCAGCTCGGCCTCGTCGTGGCCTTCCTGCCCTTCGTGGTCCGCTTCCTCTTCGGCGGGCTCGACGCCGTGCTCGGCACCGGGATCATCAACCTCATGTTCGAGATCCTCCTCGTCGCCCTGCTCCTCCACCAGGACTCCAAGCAGCACCAGAAGGTCTGGTTCTCCTGAGCCGCCCGTCCTGAGCGGGCCGGCGGGCCGAGATTGGCTCGCCGCCTCCCCTGGTCCGTAGCGTCCCGCCACGCACCGACGCAGACCTTGGGGGGCCCTGTGGAGTTCAACCTCGCCGACGTGTTCGAGGCCGTGGCCTCGGCCATGCCCGACCGCGACGCCATCGTGTGGGGCGACCGCCGATGGAGCTACGCCGAGCTCGACGAGCGCGCCGACCGGTTCGCGAACGTCCTGCACGATGCCGGCCTCGGCGCCCGCAGCGAGCGGGACGGCCTCGAGGGCCACGAGTCCCACCAGGACCACCTGGCGATCTACCTCTACAACGGGAACGAGTACCTGGAGTCGATGCTCGGTGCCTTCAAGGCCCGCGTCGCCCCGTTCAACGTCAACTACCGCTACGTGGAGGAGGAGCTCGCCTACCTCCTCGAGAGCTGCCAGGCGAAGGCCATCGTCTACGACGCCCGCTTCGCCGACACGCTCGCCGCGGTGCTGCCCGGGCTCCCCGAGCTGACGACCCTCGTCCAGGTCGGCGACGGCCCGCTGCTGGAGGGCGCCATCGCCTACGAGGACGCGGTGGCCGCTGCGGCGCCGACGCCCCCGCCCGTGGAGCGCTCCGCCGACGACCTCTACATCCTGTGCACCGGCGGGACCACGGGGATGCCCAAGGGCGTGCTGTGGCGCCAGGCCGACATCTTCATGGGTGCGATGGGCGGACGCGACCGGGACACGGGCGCCGAGCTCGCGTCGATGGACGACGTCGTGGCCGCCGCCGTCGCCGCGGCCGGCGCCAAGGTCCTGCCCGCGCCGCCGTTCATGCACGGTGCGGGCCAGTGGGTCGCGTTCAGCGGCTTCAACGGCGGGTCGACGGTGGTGATCCAGCGCGACGTCGTCCGCCTCGACCCGGCCGACGTGTGGGACACGATCGACCGCGAGGGCGTCAACGTGCTGCTCATCGTGGGCGACGCCTTCGGCCGACCGCTGGTCGAGGAGCTCGAGACCGGCGACCACGACGGCAGCTCGCTCCTCGCGGTCGTGTCGGGTGGCGCACCGCTCAACTCGACGCTCAAGGACCGGTTCCTGGCCGCCCTGCCCACGACGATGATCCTGGACGCGGTCGGCGCATCGGAGACCGGCTCGCAGATGAGCCACGTGTCGGCGGCGGGGGCCAAGGCCCGGACCGGCCGCTTCACCCCCGGGCCGTCCGCGGCCGTGGTGTCCGCCGACCTGTCCCGGGTGCTGGAGGCAGGTCACGACGGCGACGGGTGGCTGGCGCAGCGGGGCCGCGTCCCGCTCGGCTACCTCGGCGACGCGGACAAGACCGCCCGGACCTTCCCGGTGATCGACGGGACGCGCTTCGCCGTGCCCGGCGACCGTGCCCGCCTCACCGCCGAGGGCGAGATCGAGCTGTTCGGTCGGGACTCGGTCACGATCAACTCGGGTGGCGAGAAGATCTTCGCCGAGGAGGTCGAGCAGGCCCTCGCCCACCACCCCGACGTCTTCGACGTCGTCGTGGCCGGCCGGCCCTCGGAGCAGTGGGGCAACGAGGTCGTCGCCGTCGTCCAGCTGCGCGACGGGGCCACGGCCGACCGGGACGCCCTCCTCGCCGAGGCGGCGACCCACGTCGCCCGCTACAAGCTGCCCAAGGACTTCGTGTTCGTGGACGCCGTCGTCCGCTCACCGGCCGGCAAGGCCGACTACCGGTGGGCACGGGACGTGGCCTCGCGGGCCTGAGCCCGACCGGGCGGGCGACCCGTCGTCGTCCTCAGCCGTCCAGGCGGGCCCGGAGCTCGGTGACCTCGGCCTGGAGCGCATCGAGGTCCTGGCGCATCCGGCGGACGTCCTCGCCGACGAGGGCCGCCCAGCTGCTCGCGCCCGTCTCGAGCGCGCTGACCCGCGCGTCGAGCGAGTGGTCGGTGGTGTCGGCGTCCGCGGTGGTCATGGGGTCCGGATCGGACGTGGCCGGTCGGACTTGAGGCGCGGCGACGGTGGGCGTCCGCTCGTCCCGCGCCGGAAAACCGCTTGCCCCGGCGAGGCCGCCGAGGCTCTGCTGTCCGCCGTCCCGCCGGCCGCCACGAGAGGAGGAGTCGCCGTGCAGATCCAGCTGATCCACGTCGTGACGCCCCCGGTGGCCTCCGGCGAGCACCTGCGCCCCGCCCGGGGCTGAGGTCGCCGCCGGTCCCCGTCCCCGGTGGCCGAGCGACCGGTCGCGGGCTCCGATCCGCCAGCGACCCTCCACGCGTCCCCGCCCGCAGCGGGTCGGGACGACGCCCACGCCGCCCCCGGCGGCCCGTGAGCGGACGCGCACCGGCGTCCGCGCTGCCCACCAGGGCGGCACCACCCCCGAGAGGAGGTGAGGACGGTGCGAACCAACCGACGGTTCCGACGGACCCGACGGCACGAGCCAGCCCCGCACATCGATGCGCGGATGGCGGCCGAGCTGCGCCGGGCGGCCCCCTACGCGGCCCACCGGCAGCACACCGACCTGCTCCGATGAGCAGGCCACCCGAGCGCGACGGTGCCCGGTGCGGATCGCACCGGGCACCGTGTCGCGATCGACTCCCCCCGAGGCCGACCGCGGGACCCGAGTCGGCGGGTCGGCGCACCGGCCCACCGGGGTGACGACCAGTCAACCCACTCCCTGACCCAGCGGTCAAGCCACTGGGACGGCGATCTGCTCGCCCACGTCCGGTCTGCCGTCCGACGCGGTGGGAGCCGTCAGGCCCCGTCGAGGCGGCCCCGGACGGCGGCCCATCCGGGGAGCTCGCGGACCGCGGCCAGGTCCGGCTCGCCGTCGAGGAGGCGGGGGGCGGCGAAGCCGTCCTCGATGGCCCGACCGACCCACCCGAGGGCGGCGTCGAGGTCGCCGGCCCGGGCCAGGGCGCAGGACACGTCGAAGGCCGTCTGGGCCCGGGCCGGGCCGTCCACCGCGTGCAGGGCGGCGCCGACGCGGGCGCTGGCGGCGTGGCGCTCGCCGTAGGCCAGGTGCGTCTGGATGCTCCGGACGGCCTCCCGGCCGGCGGGATCGCCGGCCCCGAGCAGGGCGGCGACGAGGTCGTCGAGGACCCCCGCGTCGTCGGCCACGGCCGCCGGGACGAGGTTGGACGGGCCGCCGGGTGCCGCCCGGTAGGCGGCGAGGAGGGGCTCGTGGCCGCCGCCCTCGGCGACGGCGACCGTGGCGCCGACGAAGCCCCCGACGGGGCCGGTCGCCCGGGCCAGGACCCGCCGGGCACCCCGGGCGTCGCCACGGCGGAGCAGGTTCCAGGCGAAGGACTCCGCCGACGCGGGATCGACCCCGCGGGACGGGTCGGGGGCGGGCGCCGGCGCCATCGGGGGCTGCTGCCCCGAACGGGTCGGTGGGCCGAGGGGTCGGCCACCGGCCCGGGGCGGGCGGGACGGCGCGGCGCTCCCCGCCGGTCCGGGAGTGCCGGGGCGGTTGCCCCCGCCGCCGGGGACGTCGGGGCCGTCGACGTCGAAGGCCGACGGGCCGCGGCTGCCCTTCCGGGCCTTGTTCCACTCGTTGACGTTGACGAACGCGAGGAAGCCGAGGAACAGCCCGGCGATCTGGAAGTCCGTGGACTGGGTGTACGCGTAGGCCGCGGCACCGGCCCCGAAGACGGCGGACGCGATCCGTGCCGGCTGGACCCCGACCAGCTCGGTCAGCACGTTGCCGCCGTCGAGGGGTCGGATCGGCAGCAGGTTGGCCAGGGACCACCAGATGTTCACGTAGGCGGCGAAGACGAGCAGGGGCCACAGCCCGAAGACCTGGTCGGAGAAGCGGTAGTCGGCGGCGAGCTCGGCACCGAAGGCCGAGTCGCGGACGAGTCGGGCCGGGACGCCGAGCAGCACGAGCGCGGTCAGGGAGCCGGCGAGGGACACCACGATCGAGCGGCCGCGGCTGAGGCGGCGCTGGGAGAAGGTGAGCCCGCCGAAGCCGTGGAGCACGATGGCGGACCGCTGGCCGAAGGCCTTGAGGGCGACGGCGTGGCCCAGCTCGTGGACCAGCACCGACACCAGCACGACGGCGACCCACATGATGACGAGGCGCGCGTCGCCGAGCTGGTAGCCGAGCAGGACGGCGACCAGCCAGAAGAGGGGCTCGATCCGGATCGGGATGCCGAGGAGCCGGAACTGCGGTCGGGCGCTCACGGGGTCAGGCTAGGGACCCGGGACCGGCGCGGCCGCAGGGCGCCCGTCCACGGGACCCGGTCCTCAGGCCAGGGCGGCCCGGACCCCGGGCACGACGTGGTCCAGGTAGGCGTCCAGCGCCTCGGCCTGCCAGGGCGCCCGGAGGGCGACGTTCAGCTGCGCGGCGCCCGCCTCGTGGTAGGCGAGGATGCGCTCGATCGCCTCGTCGGGGGTGCCGGCCAGGGCCCCGGCGAGCACGTTGGGGGCCCACGCCCCCCACTGCTCCTCGACCTGGGCCCGGGCCGCGGCGGCGCCGGCCTCGTCGACGGCGAGCATGAACTGGAGGTTGATCGTGCGCCGGACGGAGGACGGGTCGCGCCCCTCGGCCTCGCAGTGCCCGTCGAGGACCCCGCACAGACGGGTGAACTCCTCCGGCGACACGTAGGGCGCGTTCCAGGCGTCGGCGTGACGGGCCGCCGTGCGCAGGGTCCGCCTCTCCCCCACACCGCCGATCCAGATGGGGATCCGGTCCTGCACCGGCGTCGGCAGGCACGAGGCGTCCTCGAGGCGGTAGTGCTCGCCCTCGTGGGTGACCCGCTCGCCGGCGAGCAGCGCCGTCACCAGCGGGAGCGCCTCGTCGAGCATGTCCAGGCGGACGCCGTCGGAGGGGAAGTCGTAGCCGTAGGCGCGCGCCTCGGGCTCGTGCCATCCGGCTCCGAGGCCGAGCTCGAACCGACCGCCCGACAGGTGGTCGACGGTGGTGGCGATCTTGGCCAGGTGCCCCGGGTTGCGGTACCCGACGTAGAAGACGAGGCAGCCGATCCGGGCCCGGCTCGTCTCGCAGGCCAGGGCGGCGAGGGTGGCGGCGGACTCGAAGTGGTCGACGGTGCCGCCCTGGGGCGGGGCCTCGTAGAAGTGGTCCCAGGACGAGATCCAGTCCACGACCGGGTCGCAGCGGCGCCACGTGGCCCGCAGCTCCTCCATGGTCAGGTTCTGCTGTCCGACGTGCACCCCGAGGTCGATCACGCCGGGACGGTAGCGACCGGACCGGGCGACGGGGGCGAAGCGACCGGCCGCTCGTATCGTGGTCGCCGTGAGCATCGCCGACACGACCGCGCTCCCCGACGCCGACCACCTCCCCGAGGGCGAGGAGAAGGCCCGTGCGGTGCGGGCCATGTTCGACACGATCGCCCCCCGCTACGACCTGGTGAACCGCATCATGACGTTCCGGATGGACGTCGGGTGGCGGCGCCGTGCGATCCGGTCGCTCCGGCTGCCGGCCCGGGCCGTCGTGCTGGACCTGGCCTGCGGCACCGGCGACATGTGCCGCGACCTCCTCGACGCAGGGCTGCGCCCGGTCGGCGCCGACCTCTCCTTCGGCATGCTGGCCGCGGCCCGCACCGACGCCCCGCTCGCGCACGCCGACGGCCTGGCGCTCCCGTTCCCCGACGACGCGGTCGACGGCGTCGTGTGCGGCTTCGCGCTCCGCAACTTCGCGGCGCTGCCCCCGATGCTCGCCGAGCTGGGCCGCATCGTGCGCCCGGGCGGGCGCATCGCCCTGCTCGACGTCGCCGAGCCCCCGAACCCGCTGATGCGGGTGGGCCACTCGATCTACTTCGGCCGGGTCGTGCCCGTCGTCGGTGGCCTCCTGTCCAACAAGGACGCCTACCGCTACCTGCCCAAGTCGGTGGCGTACCTGCCCGAGCCCGAGGAGCTGCTCGGGATGGTCGTCGACGCCGGCTTCGGCGACGCCGAGCGCACGCTGCTGTCGGGCGGGATCAGCCAGCTCTACGTGGCCACCCGCGACGCCTGAGCAGCCGGTGCCGACCGTGGTCTCCGCACGCACCCGGCGCATCGACGCCGACCCCGACCTCCTCGACGTCGCCGGCCCGTCCGGCACGGTGTTCGAGCGCGGCCCCGACGGCCTCGCCGGCCGGGGCGAGGCGCTCCGCATCGAGATCCCCTCCCTCGCCCCCAAGCACCTCGCACGGGTCGACGAGACGCTGGCCAGCATCGGGGTCGACGACGACGTGCGGCGGCCGGGCACCGGTCCGGTGGCGTTCGCGTCGCTCCCCTTCGCCCCCGACGCCCCGGCCACCTTCGTGGTGCCCGAGGTGCTCGTCGGACGCCACGCCGACGGCACCCGCTGGATCACCGCCGTCGGCGAGGACCCCGGCGACCCCCGGGACCGGCTGGCCGAGCTGACCGCACCGCACGGGCCCGAGGCCCGGGCCCGGGAGTTCCGGGTGGAGGCGGTGCGCGACCCCGCCGACTGGATGGACACCGTCGCCCTGGCCACGAAGCGGATCGTGGCGGGTGACATGGACAAGGTCGTCCTGGCCCGGGAGGTCCGGGTCACCGGAGACGCCGACCTGCCCCGCCTCGCGCTGCTGCACCGGCTCCGCCGCTCGTTCCCCGGGTGCTTCACCTTCGCCGTCGACTCGATGGTCGGGGCCTCGCCCGAGCTGCTCGTGTCGCGCGCCGGCGAGACCGTGCGGGCCCACCCGATGGCGGGGACCGCGCCCCGGGGCGGCGACCCGGGGGCCGACGCCCGGCTGGCCGCGGCCCTGCTCGCCTCGGCCAAGGACCGCGCCGAGCACCAGATCACCATCGACATGGTGTGGGAGACCCTCCTCCCCTTCTGCTCCTACGTCGACTCCGAGCCCGAGCCGTCGATCGTCGCCGTGGCCAACG
>CAZCEZ010000054.1:0-9859 GCA_964497795.1 uncultured Acidimicrobiaceae bacterium
ACGAAGGGGATGCCGAGGAGCTGGCCGTGGGGGTGCTCGAGGCTGGCGCCCGCCTCGCGGCCGGCGTTCACGATCGCCTGCGTGTAGCGGATGGACGACTGGCGGCCGTGGTCCTCCATCCGGTCGCGGATGGCGGCCATGACGAGCCCGGCCTGCTTGTCGTCCAGGTCGGCCCACGACGCGTCGTGCTCGGGGGTGAGCACCAGGACCTCGTGGATGCCCGAGGCATTGGCCTGGGTGAACACGGGCCCGAGGTTGGACACCCGCATCGGGTCCGAGCCCGAGAAGGCCGGGTACTTGTTCGGCACGACCCGTACCGACCACACGCCCTCGGTCGAGTACTCCTCGAGCGACGGCGGGGTCGCCTCCTCGTTGCCGGGGCAGAACGGGCAGGGGCGACCGGGGTCGGCCTCGACCGGCAGCTGCTTGGACACGAGGTCGCCCGGACGGTCGGCACGGGTGGCGGCCACCGTCACCCAGCGACCCGTCAACGGGTTCAGTCGCAGCTGGCTCACGGGCCGAGACTATCGACGGGTTCCCCCGGCCCCGTACACCGACACCGCCAGGGCGCTGGAGGCGTCGAAGGGCTCGCCCTCCCAGCCGCCGTGGCGCTCCACCAGGGCGAGCCCGGCCCGGGCCGCGGCCTCGTCCAGCCCGTCGGGGTCGGTGAAGCAGACCTGCCACGGCCGCAGCCGCACCGGCGCGCCGTCCCGGAGCTCGACGTGGTGGCCGGCCACGGTGCCCCAGCCGGGCGCGCCCCCGGGCCCGGTGCGGCTCACGCGCAGGACGACCACGTCGGCGTCGAGCCGGACGACCTCGACCCGGTCGGCGTCCCCGTCGTCCCCCTCCCCGCCCGGTCGCTCGTGGGGCACGAAGGCCTCCACCACGACCACGCCGCCGGGAGCGAGCGCCTCCCGGGCCCGGGTGAGGGCCCGGCGCTGGAGCGCGGGTGACGGAAGGTTGAACAGCGTGTTGAACGCGACGAGGACGGCGCCGACGGCGCCGTCGCGCACCGGCGGCTCGGCCATGTCGGCGGCCACGACGCCGACGTCGGGCCATGCACCCCGGGACCGGGCCAGCATGGCGGTCGAGGCGTCGAGGCCCACGACGCCGAGGCCGGCGTCGGCCAGGGGGCCGGCGAGGCGACCCGTGCCGCTGCCCAGCTCGAGCACCGGGCCGTCGGTCCGGGCCGCGAGGAACGCCGCGGTCGCCGCCGGCGGGGAGACCTCCGCGTACCAGTCGTCGTACACGTCGGCGAACCCGTCGCCGTAGGTCGCAGGTCCGAAGCCCTCCACGTCGCCAGCATGCCCGGACCGGCCCCGGGTCGCGGCCTGGGTAGCGTGCCGCCCATGTCCGCCGCCCCCGCCCGCACCCGGCGCGCCCGGGCCTGAGCCGTCGCCGTGGCCGAGGAGCACCCCGACCGGCGTCGACCGGCCCAGCACGCCTCCCGGCGAGACGACGCGCTCCGGCGCTGGGCCCGTGACGAGGTCCACGCCTTCTCCCGCGAGCTGCGCCCGGTGCTCGACCGCGCCGGGCTCGGACGGGACGGCGTGCGCACGGCCGCCGACCTGGCCCGCCTGCCCGTGGTGGACGTCGCCTCCCTCGGCGACGGGCGCCGCCACGTGCTCGTCCCGACCCTCGACCGGCTCGCCGAGGTGGCCGGTCCCGTGGCCCGGGGACGGCTCGCCCTGGCCCGGGCCCTGGGCCGCGAGGAGGACGAGGTCCGGCACCTCGACGACGGGTGGAAGCCGATCCGGTGGACCGTTGCACCCGGCGGGCTGCTGACCGGCTGGACCCGCGCCGACCTCGACGTGCTCGCCGAGCTCGGTCGTCGAGCCCTGTCGGTGTCCGGGGTCCGCCCCGAGGACCGGGTCCTCGCGGTCGGGGAGCCGCCCGGCGTCGGGCCGGTGCAGCTGGACGAGGGCACCCGGGACGCCGGCGTCCCGCTCCTGCGGGCCCCGACCAGCGACGCCGTCGCCGCCCTCTCGGCCGCCTCGCCGACCGTGGTGGCCGGCACGCCCGGCGACGTCGCCGACCTCGTGGCCGATGCGGCCGGGGAGGGCGGCCCCGGTCTGCCCGACGGCGTCCGGCTCCTCGTGCTGCACGTGGGCACCGCCGACGACCTCGACCGGGCCCGCGCCGTGGCCGACGCGATCGGACTGCCCGCCTCGCTGTGGTGGGCGCCCGTCGGGGTGCGGGCCGCGTGGGCCTCCTGCCCGGGACCCGGGGAACCCGCGGCGGCCGGGTTCCACACCTGGCCGGAGCACGAGCACCTCGAGGTGCTGGGCGACGACGGCCGTCCGGCCCGGGGTGCCGGTCGCCTCGTGTGGACGCCGATCGGGTGGCGGGGCACCGTCTGGCTCCGCGTCGACCTCGGCACGACCGGCGAGGTCGACCCCGTGCCCTGCCCCCGCTGCGGCCGCACCACGCCCCGCGTGCGGCCCGCCTCCGTCGACGCCGGCGCTCCGGATGCCGGCTCTCGGGATGCTGGCTCCCCGGACGTCGCCGCCGCGCTCGCCGGCGTGCCCGACCTCGTCGACTGGCTGGTCGTGACCCGACCCGACGGCGACCGCCTCCTCGTCGGCCCGGCCCGACGGGACGTCGCCGCCGCCGTCCGCGCCGCCGCTGCCGCCGCCAGCGGGCTGCCCGCCACGGTGCTCGCCCCGGACCGGATGGCCGCCGCGCGCCGCGCTGCCGGCCCGGCCCGGCGGGTCGATGCCGCCGTCGTGGCTCCGGCGCTGCGCCGGGACGCCCGGGCGTGAGCGACGGTCCGGCCCCCTGGGCGGCGCCCGACGCCGCCGCGGAGCCGGAGCCGGACACCGGGCGCCCGCACCCGGCTGCCCGACACCCGGCTGCCCGACACCCGGGTGCGCCGGATCCGCGGGCCCGCGCCGCGCCGCGGGTCCGCCCACCGCTCCCCGCCCCGCCCCTCGCGCTGCGCCCCGCCACGGTCCCGGACCTCCTCGACGGCGCGTTCGCCGTCCTCCGGCGCCGCCCCCGGGACGTGCTCACGCTCGCCGCCGTCCTCGTGGTGCCCGTCGAGGTCGTCACCGTGGTCCTCCTGCGAGACGTCCTCGGCGCGGAGGCCGTCGGCGGCTCCCCGTCGGACCCGACGGCCGTCCTGGCCGCGGGCGACGCCGGGGCCCCGATCGGGGCGACGGTCGTCGGCCTCGTCATCGGGACGGTGTCGCTCGTGCTGCTCGCCGGGGCCCTCGCCGTGCTCGTCGACGGCTGGTACCGGGGGCGGGACGTGACCCCCCGAGAGGCCCTGGCCGTCACCGCCCGGCGGTCGTGGGCGCTCGTCCTCGGCGCACTCGTCGTGAAGGTCTGCGAGGTGGTCGGCCTGCTGGGCGTCGGCGTCGGGGCCTACGTCGCCATGGCCCTGTGCCACGTGGTCGCCCCGGCCGTGGCCGTCGAGGGACTCGGGCCGCTCGCCGCGCTGCGCCGCTCGGCGTCGCTGACCCGCCGCCGCTTCTGGGTCGCCCTGGCCGTGCCGGGCCTCGTCGCCGCGACGTCGGTGGCCGTGTCGTTCGGCTTCCAGGCCGTGCCCGAGGTGGCGACGCTCGTCGTGCCCGACGGCTGGGACTGGCTGGCCCGCAGCGCCGGGCAGATCGCGGGTCAGCTGGTGGTCGCGCCCTTCACGGCCGGCGTCGCCGTGCTGTTCCACCACGACCTGCGGGTCCGCCTCGAGGCCCTCGACGTGGAGCTCCGATCGATCGAGCTGCTCGGGGACCCCGGTGCCTGACCCGGTCGCCCAGCTCGAGCCGCCCACGGTCGACCCCGAGGCCGTCCGCCGCGCCGCCGAGGACATCCTGTCCCGCCCCGAGTACCGGCCGCCCGAGCCGTCGCTCGTCGAGCGGGTCCTCGACGCCATCGGGGACTTCCTGGCCGAGAGCCTGGCCACGCTCGTCGGCGGCGGCCCCGGCTCCGCGGTCGGCACCGTGGTCGTCGCCGCGCTCCTCGGCCTCGTCGGCGTCGTGGCCTGGCGGGTGCTGCGGGCCCGCGGCCCGGTGCTCGGCCCCGCCGTCGACGCGACCACGACCCGCTCCCGCGACGTCACCGACGCCGCCGGCTGGTGGGCCGAGGCGGCCCGGGCCCGGGCCGCGGGCGAGACCCGCCTCGCGCTCCGCGCCCTGCACCGCGCCGCCACCCGGGCCCTGGTCGAGGCCGACGTCGTCGGCGAGGCGGTCGGGCGGACCCCGGCCGAGCTGGCCACCGAGGTCGTCGCCGCCCACCCCGCGGCCGCAGCCCCGTCCCGGCGCCTCACCGAGGTCTTCGAGGCGGTCTGGTACGGCGGGGCGGAGGTCGACCCGGGCGCGCTCGACGCCGCCGAGGCCGACGCCCGCGCCCTGGCCGCGCTCGCGGCGCCAACCCCCGTCGCCGAGGCCGTCGCGTGAGGCGCCGGCCCACCTTCGCCGTCGGGCTCGCGCTCCTGGTCCTGGTCGGCGCGTACGTGACCGCCGCCCGCCGGACCGACGGCCCGCCCCTCGACCCCGCCTCCACCGCCCCCGACGGGGCCCGGGCCGTGGTCGAGCTGCTCGACCGGGTCGGCGGCCGCGCCGTGGTCGTCGACGGCGTCCCCGAGCCCGCCGTCGACACCGCCCTCGTGCTCCAGGACCGCAGCGACCGCGACCGCTCCGAGGGCATCGACGGCTGGGTCCGGGCCGGGGGCACCCTCGTCGTGGCCGATCCCGCCTCGCCGCTCGTGCCCCGCGTCGTCGGCGCCGTCACCGGCGAGGTGCCGGTGACCTGCGACGTGCCCGCGCTGGCCGCCGTCACGTCGCTCGACCTCGGCGAGGTCGGCCTCGCCCTCGACACCCCACCCGGGGCCGGGACGTGCCGGACGCCGGGCGGCGACGCCGTGGTCGTGGTCACGACCCGGGGCGCGGGTGCGGTCGTGGCCGTCGGAGGTCCCTTCCCCTTCACCAACGAGGGCCTCCGCGCCGCGGACGACGCGGTGCTCGCCGCCGCCCTGCTCGCCCCCACGCCCGGGTCCGACGCCGCCTTCCTGCGGGCCGTCGCCCCCGGCGGCGGCGATGCCGGCCTGGTCGACCTCGTCGGCACGCCCGTCCGCGCCGCCCTGGCCCAGCTCGCCGTCGCGTTCGGCGTCGTGGTCCTCTGGCGCGCCCGCCGGCTCGGACGACCGGTGGTGGAGACCCAGCCCGTCGAGGTCGACGGGAGCGAGCTCGTCGCCGCCGTCGGCCGCCTGCTCCAGGGCAACCGCCGCCCCGACCGGGCCGCCGCCGCGCTGCGCGACCGGGCCCGCCGCGACCTGTCGGCACCCCTCGGCCTCGACCTCGACCCGGAGGTCGCCACCGTCGTCGCCGTCGTGGCCGCCCGCACCTCGCTCACCGAGGCCGAGGCCCGCCGGGCCGTGGCCGACCCCGTCCGCTCCGACGACGACCTCGTCGCCGTCGCCGACCTGCTCGCCCGACTCCGGGAGGAGACCACCCGTGGAACCTGACGCCCCCACCCCCGAACCGCCCACCCCGGCCCCGGCCGGCCCCGACCCCCGCGCCGCCGTGCTGGCCGTGCGCGACGAGGTCGCCAAGGTCGTGGTCGGCCAGGACGGTGCGCTGTCCGGCATCGTCGCCGCCCTCCTGGTCGGCGGCCACGTGCTGCTCGAGGGCGTGCCCGGCGTGGCCAAGACCCTGCTGGTCAAGACCGTGGCCGCCGCGTTCGACCTGCGCTTCGCCCGGGTCCAGTTCACCCCGGACCTGATGCCCTCCGACGTGCTCGGCCAGGTCGTCTACGACGCCGACGCCGGGTTCCGCTTCCGGGAGGGCCCGGCCTTCACCAACGTGCTGCTCGCCGACGAGATCAACCGCACCCCGCCCAAGACCCAGGCCGCGCTCCTCGAGGCCATGGAGGAGCGGCAGGTGTCCGTCGAGGGCGCGGCCCGCCGGCTGCCCGAGCCCTTCGTCGTCATCGCGACCCAGAACCCCGTCGAGTACGAGGGGACCTACCCGCTGCCCGAGGCCCAGCTCGACCGGTTCCTGTTCAAGCTCGTCGTCGGCTACCCCGACGCCACCCAGGAGCAGGAGGTCCTCGCCCGCCACCACCGGGGCCTGGACCCCCACGACGTGGCCGGCGCCGGCGTCCGTCCCGTGGCCACGGCCGCCGACCTCGTCGCCGGACGGGCCGCCGTCGACGCCGTCGACGTCGCCCCCGAGGTGCTCGGCTACATCGTCGCCATCGCCCGGGCCACCCGCACCCACCCGTCGCTGGGCCTGGGCGTGTCGCCCCGGGGCGCCGCCGCGCTGCTCCACGCCGCCAAGGCCTGGGCCTGGCTGGCCGGGCGTGCCTTCCTCACCCCCGACGAGGTGAAGGCCGTCGTCAAGCCCGCGCTCCGCCACCGGATCCAGGTCCGGCCCGAGCTCGAGCTGGAGGGCACGACGGCCGACGCCGTGCTCGACGCCGTGCTCGCCGCCACCCCGGCACCGGCCTGATCCGAGCCACCGGTCCGCCGTGCCCGTCCCCACCGCCCGCCTCGCCGTCGTCGCCGCCCTGGCGTCGCTCGCCGTGGCCGCGGTGCCCGGGCCGGTCCTCGGGCGCCTCCTGCTCGTGGACGGCCTCCTGCTCGTCGCCTTCGTGGTCGACCGCCTGCTCGCCCCCGGGCCCGGCTCGGTCGAGGTGACCCGGGACCTGCCCGCCGTCGTGACCCTCGGCGCCACCGCGACCGCGACGTGGCGGCTGCGGTCCCGGATCGGCCGCCCGGTGCGCGTCGCCCTCGCCGACGAGCTCGCCCCCGGCCTCGGCGCAGGATCCCGGCGACTGCAGGGCACCCTGCCCGCCCGCGGGCACCTGGACGCGTCGACCACGCTCACCCCGACGCGTCGGGGCCGCTTCGACGTCGCCGAGCTGGTCGTGCGGGCCGAGGGGCCCCTCGGCCTCGCCGCCCGCCAGTGGCGGATCGACCGGCCCGCCGTGGTGCGGGTCCACCCCCGCTTCCGGTCCCGCGAGGAGGCCGAGCTGCGCATCGACCGGGCCCGCATCCTCGAGGTCGGCCTCCGCTCGGCGCGGGGGAGGGGCGGCGGCACCGACTTCGACCAGCTCCGGGAGTACTCGCCAGACGACGAGTTCCGGCGCATCGACTGGGCGGCCACGGCCCGCACCGGTCGCCCCATCGTGCGGACCTTCCGGGCCGAGCGGAACCAGCACGTCGTCGTCCTCTTCGACAACGGCCGGGTCATGGCCGGGAGGGTCGACGGCGTCCCCCGGGCCGAGTGGGCCATGGACGCGGCCCTGCTCGTCACCACCGTGGCCACGCGCCTCGGCGACCGGTGCGGTCTGCTCGCCTTCGACCGGACCACCCGGGCCGTCGTCCCGCCCGGCCACTCGGGCGGCCAGGTCGGTCGCGTCACCGAGGCCCTGCACGACCTCGACCCCGTCCTCGCCGAGTCCGACTACCGCTCCGCGTTCACCGAGACCCTCACCCGGTTCCGCAGGCGCTCCCTGATCGTGCTGCTCACCGACCTGGTCGAGCAGGCCGTCGGCGACGCGCTCCTGCCCGCCCTCCCCGTGCTCACCCGCCACCACGTCCTGCTCGTGGGCGCCATCGCCGACCCCCGGGTGCGGGCCTGGGCCGACGGCCCGGTCGGCGCCGAGCGCGACCCGGTCGGCGCCGCCTACCGCCAGGCCGCGGCGGCCCGGGCGCTGCGGGCCCGGGAGCGGTCCGCGGCCCGGCTCCGCGCCGCGGGTGCGATCGTGGTCGACGTCGCCCCCGACCGGCTGGCCACCGACCTGGGCGACGCCTACCTCGACCTGAAGGCCGCCGGGCGGCTGTGAAGCGCCCTCAGGCCGGCGCGGGCCCGGCCGGGCCGTCGAGCCGCCCGAGGCGCCACACGTAGGCGAGGAAGGCGACCTCGACGGCCACGCCGATCCCGACCCGGACCAGCGTGGGCAGCGGCGACCCGGTCACGAAGCCCTCGATCAGGCCGGCGACCACGAAGGCGAGCACCAGGCCGAGCACGACCGACACCGCACCGCGGGCCTCCTCGGACAGCGCGGCGGCCCGGGGCCGGTCACCGGGGTCGATCAGGGTCCAGCCGAGCCGGAGCCCGGCGCCGCCGGCCACGATCACGGCGGTGAGCTCGAGCAGGCCGTGGGGCAGGATCAGGCCCCAGAAGCGCTCCCACTCGCCCACGGCGTGGAACAGGCCGCCGGCCACGCCCACGTTGGCGCCGTTGAAGGCCAGGATCCCGGCGGTGGGGACGCAGGCGAGGATGCCGAGGGCGAAGGCCGTGATCGACACCTGGATGTTGTTGAACGTCACGTCGGCCGCGAACTGCGCCGCGGGCTCCGAGGAGTAGTACGACGCGAAGTCGTCGGCCACGTAGGCGGCGCGGACCGCCTCGGGTCCGCTGGCCTCGAGCGCGGCGTCGGAGGTGGAGATCCAGGCGCCGACGACGACCCCCGGCACCAGGGTGAGCAGGGCGGAGGCGAGCACGAAGCGCCGGATCCGCCACACCGCCTGCGGGAAGGTGGCGGCGAAGAACTCCCGCAGCGCCACACCGGTGCGCGACCGGGCCCCGTAGACCACGCCGTAGGCGTCGGCCACGCTGCGGGTGAGGCTCGTCACCAGCGCCGCGTCGCCGTAGGTGGTCCGGACGTGGGACAGCTGGCCCGACGTGCGCTGGTAGAGCTGCACCAGCTCCTCGAGCTCGGCCGGGGTCAGCCGCCTCGCCCCGCGCCGTCCCTTGCGGGCCAGGTGGTCCAGGCGGTCCCAGCTGCCCTGGTGCTCGGCGAGGTAGCGATCGAGGTCCACAGGTGGCCGGTACCGTAACCGGGGATGGCCGCCCCCACCGTGCGCTCGTCGGTCCGGTCCGTCGGTGACCACGACGGCATCGTCACCCCCGAGGCCGTCCTGCTCGAGCTGCCCTCCGCCGGTCTCGGCTCGCGGGCCCTGGCCTTCGCCGTCGACCTCGGGGTCCGCGCCGCGCTCGCGCTCGGGGCCCTCGTCGCCCTCGGCCCCGTCGGCCTGGTCGACGAGACCGCCGCCGTGGTCGGGTCGATCGCCGTCGTCTTCGCCGCCCTGCTCGTCTACCCCGTCCTGTGCGAGACGCTGTGGCGCGGTCGGACCCCGGGCAAGGCCGCGCTCGGCCTCCGGGTCGTCACGCTGGAGGGGGCGCCGGTCCGGTTCCGCCACGCCGCCATCCGCTCCGCCCTGGGCATCGTCGACTTCGTCGTGACCGCCGGCGCCGGCGCCGTGCTCGCCGCCCTCGGCACCCGGCGGGCCCAGCGGCTCGGCGACCTGGCCGCCGGCACCGTCGTCATCCGGGACCGCCAGGCGCGCACCGACAGCCAGCCCGTCGCCTTCCACCCGCCCCCGGGCTGGGAGGCCTGGGCCCGGGCGATCGACGTGTCCCGCCTCGACGACGAGACCTACGTCCTGGTGCGGACCCTGCTGCTCCGCCGGCGGGACCTGCGCCCCGACGTGCTCGCGACCCGCGGCGCCGCCCTCGCCGAGCGCGTCGCGGCCCGCGTCGGGCTCGCGTTCCCGCCCGGCACCGACGCCGAGGCGTGGCTGGTCAGCGTGGCGGCCGCCCACCAGGCCCGCACGGCCGGCGCCGAGCCGACCACGCCTGTCGCGCCCCCGCCGGCCGTGGCCGCGCCGCCGCCCGTGGCCGACCGGCGCGCACCGGCCGCCCCCGGCGTCGCCCCCGCCGCCCCACCCCCGGTGCGCAGCCGCCTCGCCCCCGACCCGGTCATCGACGTCGACGAGCCGCCGGACACCTGGGGCCGGCCCGGTTGATCGGCCCGGTTGATCGGCCCGGTTGATCGGCCCGGGGTGCACCGGCGACCCCCGGCGATGAGGCCACGGGGTCGACCGGGGCACGGGGTCGACCGGGGCACGGGG
>CAZCEZ010000054.1:9959-23985 GCA_964497795.1 uncultured Acidimicrobiaceae bacterium
CCCGGCGATGAGGCCACGGGGTCGACCGGGGCACGGGGTCGACCGGGGCACGGGGCGTAGCCTCGGACCGTGGCCTACCTCGACCACGCCGCCACCACGCCGGTGCGCCCCGAGGCCCGGGAGGCGATGCTGTCCTGGCTCGGCGAGCGGACCGGCAACCCCTCGGGCGCCCACCGGGCCGCCCGGGCCGCCCGGCGCGCCCTCGACGACGCACGCGACGTCCTCGCCGAGGTCACCGGGTTCGCACCCGGTGACGTGGTCCTCACCGGCGGGGGCACCGAGGCCGACGTGACTGCCGTCGTCGGCGTGGCGGCGGCCGCACGCGACGTCGGTCGACGGGGCGTCGTCGTCTGCCCGGCCACCGAGCACCACGCCGTGCTCGAGCCCGTGGAGGACCTCGCCCGCCGCCGCGGCGCCGGCGTCGTCGTCCCCGTCCGGCCCGACGGCGCCGTCGACCTCGACGCGCTCGGCGCAGCGCTCGACCGCCACGGCGACGACGTCGCCCTGGTGTCGGTCATGGCGGTCAACAACGAGACCGGCGTGGTCGCCGACCTCGCCGGCGTGCGCGACCTCGTCCGCGACCGGGCCCCGGGCGCGCTCCTGCACACCGACGCCGTCCAGGCCATGTGCTGGCTCGACCTCCCCGCGGCCACCGAGGGGTACGACCTGCTGTCGCTGTCGGCCCACAAGTTCGGCGGGCCCCAGGGCGTCGGCGTCCTCTGCGTCCGGCCGGGCGTCGCGCTCGTGCCGCTGCTCCCCGGCGGCGGGCAGGAGCGGGGACGCCGCTCCGGCACCCAGAACGTCGCCGGTGCCGTCGCGGCCGCGGCCGCGGCCCGCGCCGCGGTCGACACCCGGACCGAGACGACGGCACGGCTCGCCTTGCTGCGCGACCGCCTGGCCGACGGCCTCCTCGCGGCCGTCCCCGGCGCGGCCGAGGTCGCCCCGCGCGCCGCGAGGGTGGCGGGCTCCTGCCACCTCGTCCTGCCCGGCGTCGAGGCCGAGGCCCTCCTCGTGCTCCTGGAGGGCGCCGGGGTGCTCGCCTCGGCCGCCTCGTCCTGCTCGTCGGGCGCCCAGGAGCCGAGCCACGTGCTCGCCGCGATGGGCGTCCCCCGCGACGTGGCCACCGGCAGCCTGCGCCTGTCGCTGGGCTGGTCCACGACCGACGCCGACGTCGACGCGGCCCTCGCCGCCGTGCCCGCCGCCGTCGAGCGGCTCCGTCGCCTCGACCCCGTCGGGACCACGTCGCCCGAGGTGCCGGCGTGAGCCGCGTCCTGGTCGCCATGTCCGGCGGCGTCGACTCCTCCGTGGCCGCCGCGCTGCTGCTCGAGCAGGGCCACGAGGTCGTCGGCGTCACCATGAAGCTGTGGGGCGGCGAGTCCGACTCGGGCTGCTGCTCGGTGTCCGACGTCGACGACGCCCGACGGGTCGCCGACGCCCTCGGCATCGACCACCACGTCTTCGCCTTCGGCGACGAGTTCACCCGGGACGTGATCGAGCCCTACGTCGCCGACCACGCCGCCGGGCGGACCCCGAACCCCTGCATCGAGTGCAACCGCCACCTGAAGTTCGACCGTCTCCTGCGCCGGGCCGACGCCCTCGGCTTCGACGTCGTGGCCACGGGCCACCACGTGCGCCTCGCCGCCGGCGCCGACGGCCGCACCCGGCTCGCCCGCGCCGTCGACGCGGCCAAGGACCAGTCCTACGTGCTGTACGTCGTGGCCGGCGACGTGCTCGACCGGGTCTCGTTCCCCGTCGGGTCGATGACCAAGGACGAGGTCCGGGCCCACGCCGCGCGCCTCGGGCTGCGCACCGCTGCCAAGCCCGACAGCCAGGACGTCTGCTTCATCACCTCCACCGAGGGGCGCCGCGGGTTCCTCGCCGATCGGGTCGCGTACACGCCGGGCCGGATCGTCGACGTCGACGGCACCGAGGTGGGCCGCACCGACGCCGTCGAGCTCGTCACCATCGGGCAGCGCCGAGGCCTCCACGTCGGCGGCCGGGCGGCGCCGCGCTACGCGGTCGACGTCGACGTGGCCTCGGCCACCGTCACCGTCGGCACCCGGGCCGACCTCGACGTCGACGGCGTCGACCTCGGCGGGGTGGTGTGGGCCCACGATCCGGTCTCGGGGCCGGTGCTCGCCCAGGCCTCGGCGCACGGCACGCCGATCGAGGCCACCGTGACGCCGACGCCGGCCGGCGCCCACGTCGCCTTCGCCCGCCCGCAGCGGCGGGTCGCGCCCGGCCAGAGCGTCGTGCTCTACGACGGCGACCTCGTCGTCGCCGGGGGCGTGGCGCGCCGCTGACCGACGGCGGCTACCCGACGGGGAGCCGCCGGTCCCGGGCCAGCTCCAGGGTGGAGGCCGGGCGCCCGGGCGTGACGAGCAGGCCGACCACGCCGGTCGTCTCGGTGGTGTCGCGACCCCGCCGCAGGCCCACCGACACCGGCTCGACCGAGCGGACCTCGAGGGCCAGGCCCAGCGCGCCGCCGGTCACGTCGAGGGCGTCGGAGTCCACGGGGGCGGGCCCGATGCGTCGCAGGTGGTGGCGCTGGAACAGGATCGGCTCGGCGAGGGCCAGCGGATCGTGGACGACGACGCCCGCCGGGACGAAGACCAGCCAGCGCCGCGACAGCACGTGGAGCCGCACGGCCACGGCCCCGGCGACCACGACGCCGACCACGGTGGCCGCCCCACCGACGGCCAACGCCCCGGCGGCCAGGAGGAGCGGTCCGGTCACCACGCCGGCGGCGAGGGCCGCCCACGCGACGGGGACCGCGAGCAGGCCCAGGCCCGCCGGGACCCGGAGGGCCACGCGGCGCTCGTCGCCGTAGGACGAGCCGTCGACGAACAGGTCGGCGGCGTCGGGGGAGAGGACCACGAGCAGGGCGGCCGTGGCCACCACGAGGCCGGCCGCGGCCCAGGCCGGCTCGTCCCCGGTCACGGCCGCCCACCCGACCAGGGCCACGGCGCCGGGGACGACGACGCGGGCCACGGTCAGCGTCAGGGTCCGGGGCACGAGCAGCGCGGCCAGCCCCAGGCCCCACAGGCCCCAGGCCATGACGGCCGAGGTGGTCTGGACGGGACGCGAGGCGTCGGCGAAGGCGTCGGCCACGGCGGGGCCCGCGACGACGGGCAGGACCAGCCAGAGGGCACGCAGCGGCCAGGGCACGAGGAGCGACATGGGGTCCACAGATTTGCCCCTGCGACCGGGCGATGGCTATTCCATGTGCATGGCGATCAGGGGGGATCACGGCGGATCCACCACGATCCGGCCCGGTTCGGGCACCTCCGGTGACACGGGGGAGGCGGCGGCGTGAAGCCGATCAACCTCCGCGTCGGGACGGCCAGCAGCATCGGGAGCCTCCCGCACCGCCAGGTCGACGCGGCCGTGGCCGTCGCCATGGCCGCCTGCCCCGACCTGCCCGCAGCGCCCAGCCTGCCCCGGCTCGATCCGCGCGAGGGCATGATCGCCCAGGGCGCCTGGGGCCTGCGCGGCGTGACCGTCGCACCCGACGGCACCCTCCACCTCGACGGCGCCCTCGACCCGACGGACCCCTTCGTCGACGAGCCGGGCCACGCCGGCCCCGGCATCGACGGCCCCGCCTTCGGGGGGCTCCGGACCTTCCTCGACACCAACCGGCACCGCACCGCACCGATGAAGCTGCAGCTCACCGGACCGGTCACGCTCGGCCTCGCCCTCGTCGACGCCGGCGCCCGTCCCGACGTCGCCTTCGCCACGGCGGGCACCGCCGTGCGGGTCCGCATCGGCGAGGCGCTCGCCCTGGCCCGGGCCACGGCACCGCTCGCCCCCCTCGTCTGCTTCGTCGACGAGCCGGGACTCGTCGCCCTCAGCCGCACCGGGTTCCCCCTCCCCACCGACGACGCCATCGACCTCGTCTCGGGCGCCCTCGCCGCCGTCGAGCGCCACGCCGTCACCGGGCTCCACGTGTGCGGCGAGACCGACTGGCGCCTCGCCCTGGCCGCCGGCCCCCAGATCGTGTCGCTGCCGATCGACGACAGCGTCGCCGACCACGCCGGGGCCCTCGGCGTCCACATCGACCGGGGTGGGTGGGTCGCGTGGGGCGCCGTGCCCACCAGCCGGCCCGTCGGCGCGACCCCCGATCGACTCTGGCGGCGCCTGTCGGAGACGTGGTGCGAGCTCGTCCAGCGCGGGTGCGACGGCCTCCGGCTGCGGGAGCAGGCGCTGGTCACCCCCGAGTGCGGCCTCGCCGGGCACGACCCGCTCCAGGCCGAGCACCTGCTGTCGCTCTCGGTCGAGCTCGCCGAGCGCGTCCGCCACCAGTCCTTCGGCGTCCGCCTCTCCGTCGGGGCCTGAGCCTCCTGGAGCGTCCTCGCTCCTGCGTCGCTGCGGGCGCTCCCACGTGTGCACGGAGCCGCGACACGTGCCTCGTGCGGCCGGTCGGCTGGCGCGTCCCTCCGGGCCGGCCGATGGTGCTCCTGCGTCGCTGCGGGCGCTGCCACGTGTGCACGGAGCTGCGGCACGTGCCTCGTGCGGCCGGTCGGCTGGCGCCTCCCTCCGGGCCGGCTCGCGAGCCCGAGGGCTGATCCCGCTGTCGGTGGGTCTGGATAGGTTCGGGCCGTGAGCGAGACCACCGACGGCGAGCCCGTCCCCGCAGAGGTCCGGCGGCGGGTCGACGCGCTGCGCGCCGAGATCCTCGAGCACGACGAGCGGTACTACGTCGACGACGCCCCCATCGTCGCCGACGCCGACTACGACGCCCTCGTGCGCGAGCTGCGGGCGCTGGAGGCCGAGCACCCCGCCCTCGCCGTCGACACGTCACCCACCCGGCAGGTCGCGGGACGCCGGGCCGAGCAGTTCTCGCCCGTCGTGCACTCGACGCCGCTGCTCAGCCTCGACAACGCCTTCGACGAGGACGAGCTGCGGGCGTGGGACGAGCGCCTGCAGCGCCGGCTCGGCCGCGACGTCGGCGAGGACGGCGAGGGCGACGAGCCGATCGCCCTCGGCTACGTCTGCGAGCTCAAGATCGACGGCGTCGCCATCTCGCTGCGCTACGAGGACGGCCGCCTGGTCCAGGCCGCGACCCGGGGCGACGGCCGCGTCGGCGAGGACGTCACCGCCAACGTCGAGACGATCGCCGTGATCCCGAACGAGCTGGCGCCGCCACCCGACGGCAGCCCGGTGCCCCGCGTCCTCGAGGTGCGCGGCGAGGTCTACATGACCTCCGCAGCCTTCGAGGCGCTGAACGCGTGGGCGGCCGAGGAGGGCCACGCCCCGTTCATCAACCCCCGGAACTCCGCCGCCGGATCGCTGCGCCAGAAGGACCCCGCCGTCACCGCCCGGCGCGAGCTGTCGATGTGGTGCTACCAGCTCGGGGAGGTCGACGGCGGTCCCGAGCTGACCCGTCACGAGGACACCTTCGCCTACCTCGAGGGGCTCGGGTTCCCGGTCAACCCCGAGATCCGGACCGTCGACACCGTCGACGAGGTCGTCGCCTTCTGCCGCCACTGGGAGGCCCACCGCCACGACCTGCCCTACGAGATCGACGGTGCCGTCGTGAAGGTGTCCGACCTGGCCCGCCGGGAGGACCTCGGCTTCACCTCGCGCGCCCCGCGCTGGGCCATCGCGTACAAGTTCCCGCCCGAGGAGCGGACCACGACCCTGGTCGACATCATGGTCAGCGTCGGACGCACGGGTCGGGCCACGCCCTACGCCGTGCTCGAGCCCGTGTTCGTCGGCGGCGCCAACGTGGAGCGGGCCACGCTGCACAACCAGGACCAGGTCGCGGCCAAGGACGTCCGCCCGGGGGACACCGTGATCGTGCGCCGGGCCGGCGACGTCATCCCCGAGGTCGTCGGGCCGGTCCTCGCCGCCCGGCCGTCCGACCTCGAGCCGTGGACGTTCCCCACCACCTGCCCCTGCCCCGTCGGCTCCACGCTGGTCCGCCCCGAGGGCGAGGCCGACACCCGCTGCGTGCACCCCGAGTGCCCGTTCCAGGTCCAGGGCGCCATCGAGCACCTGGCCAGCCGCAACGGCCTCGACGTCGACGGCCTCGGCGAGCGCTCCATCGCGCTGTTCCTCGAGCTCGGCATCCTCACCGACATCGCCTCCGTGTTCGAGATCGACTACGACCGGATCCTCGGGCTCGAGGGCTACGGGCAGACCTCCGTGGACAACCTCCGGGTCGCGGTCGAGGCAGCCCGGGACCGTCCCCTCGCCAACCTGCTCATCGGGCTCAACATCCGCCACGTCGGCCCGGCCGCGGCCGAGGCGCTGTCCCGTCGCTTCGGGCACCTCGACGCCATCCAGGAGGCGGCCACCACGCCCGTGCCCGTCGACGACGACGGCAAGCCGGCCGAGGACGACCCGATCGCCGCCGTGGACGGGGTCGGCCCCAAGATCGCGGCGTCCATCCGGACCTGGTTCGCCGACCCCGCCCACCTCGCCCTCCTCGACCGGTTCCGGGCCGCCGGGGTCAACCTCGAGGGCGAGGCCGCGCCCGACGTCGAGCAGACCCTGGAGGGCCTCTCGATCGTCGTCACCGGCACCCTCGAGGGCTACAACCGCGAGCAGGTCGAGGACGCCATCAAGTCCCGGGGCGGCAAGAGCCCGGGCAGCGTGTCCAAGCGGACGACGGCGCTGGTCGTGGGGGAGGGGCCCGGCGCCTCGAAGCTGACGAAGGCCGAGGAGCTCGGCGTGCCGATCCTCGACGAGGCCGGCTTCACCGAGCTGCTGGCCACCGGCGTCGTCCCCGGCACGGCCGACGACGCCTGATCCCGGTCAGGTGACCGAGAAGCACCAGACCTCGGTGCGCTCGGAGGCCTCGCGGCCCTGCACGCGGTCCCAGATGGTGGCGCTGATGCAGTTCTGGCCGCCGGGGAGGCGCTCGACCACCTTGCCCGGGCCCGGCTGGAAGAAGATCTGGTCCAGCTCGGTGACCCGCTCGACCTCGCCCTCGGGGAGGGTCACGACCTGTCCCGTGGCGGGCAGGATCGTCAGCTCCCCGGTCCAGCCGGGTGCCAGGTCGATGCCGACCCGCTGCTGGCCGAGCACCTCGTCGCCGTCGCCGGGGATGAGCGCCTCGACGCCGTTGGCCCCCGAGCGCTGCTCGCCCGGCGCGCCGCTCACGTTGAAGGCCGGGTCCGTGTCGCTCGCGGTGCGCAACCCCGCGAGGACGAAGCCGCCCAGGGCCAGGGCCAGGACCACCGCGACGATCACCTTGGTGCGGGTCGGGTAGCGGAAGCCCTGCGGGGCACCGGTGGAGGGGGAGGGATCGCTCATGGGCGGGGGAGCTCCGGTTCGGGGAAGGCCCGCAGCGAGGCGAGCACGAGGACGTAGACGGCGACGACGTTGGCGACCAGGGCCAGGCGGAGGCCGAGCGCCCAGTCGGCGCCGATCGCGACGAGGATGCCGACCAGCTCGAAGACCAGCAACCCGAGGACGGCGCCGGCGGAGAACCGGCGGGCGAGGTGGGCGAAGGCCACCTTGGCCACGAAGGCCATGAGCACCAGCGCCTTCCCGCCGGGCCCGTAGTCCTCGCGGGCCACGACGAAGGCGCCCTCGGCGACGGACTCGACCAGCACCAGCCCGAAGGCGGCGTGGAGCGTCCAGGGGACCGGGGGGAGGCCCGCGGCGGGATCGGCGGGGTCGCGCACGCGACCAGTGTCGCAGCGGGACCGCCCGGCCCCCACCTCGCCCCCGCCCTCCACGATCCCGGCGCCGGCGCTGCCTAGCGTTGGGCGCATGTCCATCGGTCAGGACCAGGTCGGTCGGGTCGTCGGCGGTCGCTACCGGCTGGTGGCCCCGCTCGGCGCCGGCGCGTCCGCCCAGGTGTTCCTGGCCGACGACACCACCCTCGGACGGCAGGTCGCGGTCAAGATGCTGCAGCCCGCCCTGGCCGCCGACGAGGTGTTCCTCGACCGCTTCGCCGCCGAGGCCCGCACCGTCGCCTCCGTCACCCACGCCAACGTGGTGGTGGTCCACGACAGCGGCGTCGACGGCGTCCCCTACCTGGTCACCGAGTACCTGGCCGGCGGGTCGCTGCGCGGCATGCTCGCCGCCGGGCACCGGCTCAGCCCGGCGCAGGCCCTCCTCGTGGGCCTCGACGCCTGCCGGGGCCTGGCCCACGCCCACGCCCGCGGCCTCGTGCACCGGGACCTCAAGCCGGCCAACCTGCTCTTCGGCGACGACGGTCGCCTCCGCATCGCCGACTTCGGTCTGGCCCGGGCCCTCGCCGACGCCGGCGCCACCGAGCACGACGGCTCCCTCGTCGGGACGATGCGCTACGTGTCGCCCGAGCAGGCGCTCGGCACCAGCGCAGGACCCCCTGCCGACGTCTACGCCCTGGCCCTCACCCTCGTCGAGGCCGTCACCGGGGCCACGCCCTTCGCCACCGGCGATCCCCGGGCCAGCCTCGCGGCCCGGACGACCGGCGACCTCGAGGTCCCCGAGGAGCTCGGCCCCCTCCGCCCTGCGCTCGAGCGCGCCGGACGCCTCGACCCAGACGAGCGGGCCGACGCCGAGGAGCTGGGGATCGCGCTCCTGGCCGCCTCCGAGCGCATGGCCCGCCCCGACCCGCTGCCCCTGGTCGGCGCCCTGGCCGAGGCCGGAGCCACCGTCGCCCCCGACGAGGCCACGCGCGTCGCCCCCGCCCCGATCGCAGGGCCCGCCGTCGGCGCCGCAGCGTCGTCCGCACCCCAGGGCGCCGGCCCGACCGGCCCGGCCGAGGGGACCTCGCCCGGTGCCGCGGGCGGCGCCGACGACCCGCCGACGGTCGCCGACGGGGTCGACGACGACCCCGACGCCCCCCGACGTCGCCGTCGGCGCCGCACGCCGATCGTCGTCGCCGTCGTGCTCGCCGTGCTGCTCGGCGTCGGTGGCGTGGTCGGTGCCCAGCTGCTCCGGACGCCGACCGCCGAGGTGCCCGAGGTCGTCGGGCGCAGCATCGACGACCTCGAGCTGCTCGCCGCCCAGCACGACTGGGTCCTGGACGAGAAGAAGACGCGCCAGAACGGCACCGAACCGGGTGAGATCGTGGCCACCGACCCCGCAGCCGGCGAGCAGCTGGCCGAGGGCGGGACGCTGGTCGTGCTCGTCTCGGAGGGCAACGAGCTCACCGACCGCCCCGACGACCTCGTCGGCCGGCCCGTGGCCGAGGTGCTCGTCGAGCTCGAGCGGGCCGGTCTCGAGGGCGAGGTGACCGAGGTCTTCGACGAGGAGGTCCCGGCCGGGGCGGTGATCGGCACCGACGGCGACGTCGACGCCGAGCTGCCCCGGGGCAGCGTCGTGCCGCTGATCGTGTCGCTCGGTCCCCAGCCCCGGATCGTGCCCGACGTGCCCGCCGAGGCGGGCGTGGAGCGGATGAGCGGGATCCTGGCCGACCTCGGCCTCGTCCCGGTGCGCGAGGAGGTCTTCTCCGACGACCTCGCCCCCGGCAAGGTGGTCTCGCTGTCGCCCGAGCCCGGCACCGAGGTCCCCCGCGACAGCCAGGTCGTGGTCCGGGTCTCCAAGGGGCCCGACCTGGTCGCGGTCCCCGACCTCGACGGCATGACCCTGGACGAGGCCGAGGCCGCCCTGGTGGCCGCCGGCCTCCGCCTCGGCCAGGACTGCTGCGCCAGCCGGGGGACCGTCGTCGGCAGCGACCCGCCCGCCGGGCAGCGCGTGCGCCGGGGCACCGCGGTGAACGTCTTCCTGGCCCGCTGAGGCCCCACCACGCCACCTCGGCGACGCACGGGACTTGACCGCCGGCGCCCCCCGTCGGCAGGGTCTCGCACCGACGACCCTCGGGAGGAACGGCCATGGGCGCCCTGGACGGCAGGATCACCATCATCACGGGCGCAGGTCGGGGGCTCGGACGGGCCCACGCCCTCCTCTTCGCGGCCGAGGGGGCCAAGGTCGTGGTCAACGACCTCGGCAGCGGCCCCGACGGCGACGGCGACGACCCGAGCGCGGCCGAGTCCGTGGTCGCCGAGATCGAGGCGGCCGGCGGCGAGGCCGTGGCCAGCCACGACGACGTCGCCACCTGGGAGGGCGGCGAGGCCGTCGTCCAGGCCGCGCTCGACGCGTTCGGCGGCCTCGACGTGCTCGTCAACAACGCCGGCATCCTGCGCGACCGGGCGCTGGTCCACATGACCGAGGAGGAGTGGGACTCGGTCACCAACGTCCACCTCAAGGGCCACTTCGTCCCCACCCGCTTCGCGGCCCGCTGGTGGCGCGAGCAGGCCAAGGCCGGCAGCCCCCGCGCCGCGGCCGTGATCCACACGTCGTCCACCTCGGGGCTGCTCGGCAACCCCGGCCAGACCAACTACGGCGCGGCCAAGGCCGGGATCGCGTCCTTCTCGGAGATCTGCGCCCAGGAGCTGGCCCGCTACGGCGTCCGGTCGAACTGCGTCGTCCCCGCGGCCCGCACCCGGCTCACGGAGGCCACGCCCGGGCTGTCCGACGTGGTGGCTGCGCCCGGGGCCGGCGGGTTCGACGTGTGGGACCCGGCGAACGTGAGCCCGGTCGTCGCGTTCCTGGCGACCGAGCGGTGCCGGCTCAACGGCCGGACCCTGTACGTCCAGGGCGGCACCGTCCGGTCCATGGACGGGTGGCGGTTCGGGGCGTCCTTCGAGCGCGAGGAGCGGTGGAGCATCGCCGAGCTCGACGGCGCCCTCGGCTCCCTGTCCTGAGCAGCCCGTCCCGAGCGGCCCGGCCGGGACGACGGACCCCGCACCCGGGTGGAACCGACCGGAACGGTCTGAACAGGACGTACCGGAAGGACACGAGATGCGTGGACCGGTCGACGTCCGCGTCGCTATCGTGTCGGTGTGGTCGACCCCGGTGGGGCGACCGGCCGGACGCGGTGATCCCCAGCCACCGTGACGAGGTCGGTCGCTCCACCGGGGTCGATGCGCGCTCGCCCGGAGGGCCCGGTCGCCTCCCGGTGCCGTGATCGCTCCCTGGTGACTTGACCGGCGGGTCAGTTAGCGTCCCGCCGTGGTCGAGCGCCCCCGTCAGAGGCTCGAGGAGCTCAGCATCGATGCGCCGGGCGCCGACGAGGTCGCCGTCGTGCCGTGGCCGCTGCTGTTCCACCGCCGGATCATCACCCGGGCCCAGCAGTCGCCCCGCTACCCGTGGATCGTGCTGACGACGGTGCTCTTCGGCCTGTTCAGCGTGGGCTTCACCATCACGATCCTGTCGGTGTCGATCCCCCGCATCGCCGACGACCTCGGATCGGACGAGTCGACGCTGACCTGGCTGGTCACCGGGCCGATCCTGGCCTTCGCCCTGTTCGGGCCGAGCGCCGGCAAGCTCGGCGACCTGCGGGGCCACCGACGGGTCTACGCCTGGTCGATGGTGTGCGTGATCGTGTTCGCCGCCCTCGTGGCCGTGGCCTGGGACGCGCCGAGCCTGCTGGCGTTCCGCATCCTGGGTGCAGCGACGGGCGCGGCCGTGGGCCCGACGTCGCTCGCGATGATCAACCGCCTGTTCCCGCCCGCCCGCCGGGCGCAGGCCATGGGGTACTGGACGATGGTCGCCGCCGGGGGCCCGGTCGTGGGCGTGGTCGCGGGCGGACCGATCGTGGAGGCCTTCGGCTGGCGGTGGATCTTCGCCGGCCAGGTGCCGCTGAGCATCGCCGGCCTGCTGCTGGCGCTGGCCGTGCTGCCCGAGACCGAGCTGGTCGAGACGACCCGCTTCGACGTCCCCGGCGCCGCGACCCTGGCCGGCGCCTCGACCGCATTCCTCTTCGCCGTCAACCGGGGACCGGTGCTGGGCTGGACCCACCCGCTCGTGCTCGGCGGCTTCGTGGCCGCGCCGCTCCTCGGCGCCCTGTTCGTCCGGGTCGAGCGCCGTGCGCCGGCGCCCCTGCTGCCGCTGGACTACCTCCGTCGTCGGAACTTCTCGATCCCGATCCTCACGCAGGTGTTCACCAACTTCGCCTACATGGGCGGGTTCATCATCACGCCGCTCCTGCTGACCGGCGTGTTCGGCTACGGCGAGACCCGGTCGGGGACGCTGCTCATCTCGCGGCCCTTCGCCTTCTCCATCGCCGGACCGGTGATGGGCTACTTCGTCGTCCGCACCGGCGAGCGCTTCGCGGCGATCGGTGGCGCCTCGGCCGTGCTCGTGTCGATGTTCGGCCTCTCCACGCTCGGGGCGGGGTCCTCCGACCTCGTCGTCATCGGCTCCCTCGCCCTGTCGGGGGTGGGCCTCGGCATGTCGGGTCCGGCCCTGGTCGCGGCCATCGCCAACGCGGTCGACGACAGCGACCTGGGCGTCGTCGGCGCCATGCAGCAGATGATGACCCAGTTCGGCGTGGTCGTCGGGATCCAGGTCATGCAGGCCACGCAGGCGGCCAGGGCATCGGTCGTGGGGGAGGCGGCCGCGTTCCGGGACGCCTACCTGGTCGGGGCGGCGGCCGCGTTCGTGGGCCTCGTGTTCGCGCTGTTCGTGCGCTCGACCAGCCACGAGGAGGATGCCGCCGCCACCGAGCCCGACCCCGAGCCGGCCGTGGCCTGAGCCCGGCGCGCCACGGCCGCCCCTGCGGGCGGCCGTGGGACGTCGGTGCGGGGCCGGGTGCCCGGCCCGCGATCAGGCGGTGATCTCCGCGATCTTGCCGGCCATCTCGATCTGGGTCGCGTCCGGCGGGGCGGTCTGCATGGCCATCATCTTCGTCATGTCGCCCTGGACCTGGATCTTGCCGGCCATGAAGGCCTGCATCGAGGCCTGGGGGTCCTGGTCCACGAAGATGCTCTTGGCCGTGGCGTAGTCGACGGTGACGGTGAGGTCGGGGCCCTCGAGGTGGCCCATGTCCAGGGACATCTCCCCGTCGGTCGTGTCGATGTGGGCGTCCATGGAGCCCTCGCCGAAGGGCACCTCCTTGATGACCACGTTCATCCGCATGGGCGGGGGCGCCGTGGTGGCCTTGCCCTCGTACTCCTCGCGGATGGCCTGCGCGGCGGCGATCCACTCCTCGGACAGGAACTCGTGCTTGGACACCTGCGTCCTCCTCGATCTCGGCCCGCCGGGGGACGGCGGGGGTCGGCGAGGCGGCAAGGTACCCGACGGCGGTGGACGCCGCCGTCGGTCCGCCCCGTCAGGCCGAGAGCGCGGCGTGCAGGGCCTCGTCGTCGGGGGCCAGGGTCCGCAGCACGTGCTCGGCGACGTGGCGGGCGAGGTGGTCGATGTCGGTCCCGCTGCGCCCGGTGCGGTGGTAGTGGCTGAAGTACCCGACGGCGCCCACGACGCCCAGCGCCAGCAGGTGCGGGTCCGCGTCGCGGATCTCGCCGAGCCGCTGGCCGTGCTCGATCAGGCGCGTCACGTCCCGGATGTGCTGCTCGGTCCCCTTGCGGCGCGAGTCGGTGGAGAGCGCCTCGGTCTCCACCTCCAGGAGCGAGAAGAAGTGCGCGTTCTCGGCCATGAAGTGGAGGCTGGCCTCGGTGCCCTGGCGGACCTGCACCAGCACCGGCGCGGCCGGGTCGACGGCGTCGGCCTGGTGGTGGCGGAGGCGGAGGCGGATGTCGGCGGCCACCTCGGCGAACAGCGCCTCCTTGTTGTCGAAGTACCAGTAGAAGAGCCCCTTGGCGACGCCGGCGGCCTCGACGATGTCCTTGATGCGGGTCTCGGCGTAGCCGCGCTCGGCGAACAGGCGGGCGGCGCAGGCCACGAGCTGGCCCTTGCGCTCGCGCCCCTGGTCGGTGAGCTGGCGGTCGTCGCCGGTCGGGGCGACGTCGTCGTCGCCCCCGGTGGGACCCTCGTCGGCGGCCCTCGTGGGCTGGGTGGCCATCCCTGCAGTGTTCCGAGGCCTTGACCGCCTGGTCAAGCACCGGTGGTACGGTCGCGGCCATGACGGGGACCGGCACGGGGGGTGCCGCCGCCGCGACCACGGCTGCGGCGACGGGCGACGACGACACGGGCGCGACGGCACCGTCGAGCCGTGCGGCCCGCATGGCGACCCGTGAGCGCAACCCGAAGTGGCAGTCGCCGCCCCTGTGGATCGACATGTCGGTGTGCATCAACTGCGACACCTGCATCCGGCACTGCCCGCCCCAGTTCGGCGCGATCT
>CAZCEZ010000055.1:0-23376 GCA_964497795.1 uncultured Acidimicrobiaceae bacterium
GTGCCGGAGTAGTCGAACTCGCAGGCCTGGCCGATCACGATCGGGCCGGAGCCGATCAGCAGGATCGACTCGATGTCCGTGCGCTTGGGCATCAGACCACCTGCTCCGTGTTCGTCGCTGCGCTCCTCCACGGAGCCCGTTCGCACGGAGCGGGCGAACCCTGCTCGTGCGGCCGCCTCGCTGGCGCTCGGCTCGGGAGGATCACTGCATCTTCTCCTTGAAGTCGTGGAACAGGTGGCGGGCGTCGTGCGGGCCGGGACCGGCCTCGGGGTGGTGCTGGACCGACCACGCGTTCGCGTCCGTGAGGCGCATGCCCTCGCACACCCCGTCGTTCAGGTTCACGTGGGTGACCTCGGCGATGCCGCCGAGGCTGTCGGGGTCGACGGCGAAGTTGTGGTTCTGGCTGGTGATGTCGATGCGGCCGCTGGTGACGTCGCGCACGGGGTGGTTGCCGCCGTGGTGCCCGAAGGGCAGCTTCACCGTCGACGCGCCGGCGGCGAGGCCGAGGACCTGGTGGCCGAGGCAGATGCCGAACAGCGGGCGGCTGTCGCCGAGCAGGTCCCGCACGTGGGGCAGGGCGTAGTCGACGACCTCGGGGTCGCCGGGGCCGTTGGACAGGAAGATGCCGTCCGGGTCGACGGCCCGCAGCTCGTCCGCCGTGGCCGTGGCCGGGAACACGTGGACGGTGGCGAACTCGGCGAGCTGGCGCACGATCGAGCTCTTGATGCCGAAGTCGTACGCAGCGACGACCAGGGGTCCGTCGCCCACGACGTAGGACTCGCGGGTCGTGACCTGGCGGACCAGGTCGATGCCGGCGGTGCCGGGCTCGGCCGCGGCCGCCGCCTTCAGCGTGGCCTCGTCGGCCAGGTCGAGCGGGGCGAAGGCGCCGGGGATGGCGCCGGTGTCGCGGATGATGCGGGTCAGGCGCCGGGTGTCGATCCCGCCGATGCCGGGCACGCCGGTGCGCTCGAGCAGGTCGACGAGGTCGCCCTCGGCCCGCCACGAGGAGCGGCGGCGGGCGAGGTCGCGCACGATCACGCCCCGGCAGAACGGCCGGCGCGACTCGTCGTCGAGCGCGGTGACGCCGTAGTTGCCGATGTGGGGGTAGGTGAAGGTGATCACCTGCCCGGCGTAGGACGGGTCGGTGATGATCTCCTGGTAGCCCGACAGCGAGGTGTTGAACACGACCTCGCCGGACGCCACGGCGTGCTCGCCGTCCAGGCCGGGCACGGCACGGGGGGTCGGGTCGGCGCCGAACCACTCCCCCTCGAAGGTGGAGCCGTCGGCCAGCACCAGGGCGGCGTCGCGGACGGCACGTCCGGTCGTGGTGGTCATCGGGTGGCCTCCTGGTCGCGGACGACGGGTTCGCCCTCGAGGATCGTGTGCCGGACGCGACCGCGCAGGCGGCGGCCCTGGTACGGCGTGTTGCGGCTGGGACTGACCATGGCGGCGCCGTCGACGGTCCAGGTCTCCTCCGGGTCGAAGACGCACAGGTTGGCGGGACGGCCCTCGGCGATCGGACCGCCGTGGCGGTCCTCGACGCCCAGGATCCGGGCCGGCTGCCAGGACAGCAGCCCGACGATCCGCTCGACGGGCAGGTCGAGCTCGGTCAGCGCGAGCGCGAGCGCCGTCTCGAGCCCGAGCATCCCCGGGGGCGCCTGGTCGAAGGGGAGCTCCTTGGCATCGGGCGTGTGCGGGGCGTGGTCGGTGGCGATGCAGTCGAGGCTGCCGTCGGCCAGGCCCGACCGGACGGCGGCGACGTCGTCGTCGGTGCGCAACGGCGGGTTCACCTTGAACACCGGGTCGTAGCTCGCGCACTCGGCGTGGGTGAGCGTGAAGTGGTGCGTGGTCGCCTCGGCGGTGACCGCCATGCCGCCGGCCTTGGCGGCGCGGATCATGGCGAGCGAGCCGTCGGTGCTCATGTGCTGGAAGTGGACGCGGGCGCCGGTCATGCGGGCCAGCGCGATGTCGCGCATGACCATCAGCTCCTCGGTCTCGGCGGCCTGGCCGGGCAGGCCGAGGCGGGCCGACCACTCGCCCTCGTGCATGACGCCGCCGTTGCAGATGGCGTCGTCCTCGCAGTGCTGGGCGAGCACGACGTCGAGGGCCGAGGCGTACTCCATGGCCCGGCGCATGAGGCGGGTGTCCTGGACGCCCGAGCCGTCGTCGGTGAAGAACCGCACGCCCAGCTCGCGCAGCTCGGCCATCGGGGTGAGCGCCTCACCGGCACGCCCGACCGTGATGGCGGCCGAGGTGCGCACGTCGCACGGGACGGTCCGCCCGAGCTCGAGCACGTCCCGGACGACCGATGCGCAGTCGATGGCCGGGGTGGTGTTCGGCATGGCGAGGATGCACGTGTAGCCGCCGAGCGCGGCGCCGCGGGCACCGGTCTCGATCGTCTCGGCCTCCTCCTGGCCGGGTTCGCGCAGGTGGCTGTGCAGGTCGACGAAGCCGGGGCTGACCACGCAGCCACCGGCGTCGAGGACCTCGGGGGCGGTCAGGTCGGGGCCGACGGCGAGGATGGTGCCGTCGTCGCCGACGACGACGTCACCGGAGCGGACGCCGGTCTCGTCGACGATGCGGCCGCCCTTGAGCACGAGGGAGGGTTCGGTCATCGGGGGGGCTCCGTGGGGGTGTCGGGGTCGCCGTCGGTGACGACGTCGGCGACCTCGGGGACGGTGCGCAGGTCGGCGCCGGACCCGAGCAGCAGGAACAGGACGGCCATCCGGACGCTGACGCCGTTGCGGACCTGGTCGATCACGACCGCCCGCTCGTCGTCGGCCACGTCCGGGGCGATCTCCACGCCCCGGTTCATGGGGCCGGGGTGCATCACGAGCACGTCGTCGCGCAGGCGGGCCGCCCGGGCGACGGTCAGGCCGTAGGTGGCGTGGTACTCGCGCAGGCTCGGCACCAGGGCCTCGGTCATGCGCTCGTTCTGCATGCGCAGCAGGTACACGACATCGACCTCGGCCAGCGTGGCGTCGAGGTCGTGGCTGACCCGGACCGGGAAGGCGTGCACGGCCGGGGGCAGCAGCGTCGGCGGGGCGACGAGCACCACCTCGGCGCCGAGCATGGTGAAGGCCTCGATGTCGGAGCGGGCGACGCGGGAGTGCTTGACGTCGCCGACGATGGCGATGCGCATCCCGTCGAGGGGGCCGCGGTGGGAGCGGATCGTGTAGGCGTCGAGGAGGGCCTGGGTCGGGTGGGCGTGCCACCCGTCGCCGGCGTTCACGACGGCGGCGTCGATCCAGCGGGTCAGCTGCCAGGGCACGCCCGAGGACCGGTGGCGGACCACGACGCAGTCGATGCCCATCGCCTCGATCGTCTGGACGGTGTCGCGCAGCGACTCGCCCTTCTTCACCGACGACGACGACACCGAGAACGACATCGTGTCGGCCGACAGCCGCTTGGCCGCCGTCTCGAAGCTCAGCCGGGTCCGGGTCGAGTCCTCGTAGAACAGGCTGACCACGGTCTTGCCCCGCAGCGCCGGGACCTTGGGGATCGGGCGCCGGGACACCTCGGCGAACCGGTCGGTCAGGTCGAGCAGCAGCTCGACGTCGCCCCGTTCGAGCTCGGCGATGCTCAGCAGATCGCTCATGCCGCACCGCCTCGAGCTCGCGACGTCGCTGCGCTCCTCGCTCGCTCCCGTTGCACGGAGCGGTCGAACGTCTCCCTGGAGACCGGTCGGCGCCAACCCTCCGGGTTGGATGCGCCTCCCACGAACCGGTGCCCCGTCATGCCTTGACGACCTCGCCGAGGTCGACGCCGTCGTCGTGGACGTCGACGGCCTCGTCGCGGCGGGTGGGCAGGTTCTTGCCGACGTAGTCGGGGCGGATCGGCAGCTCCCGGTGGCCCCGGTCGACCATGACCGCGAGCTGCACGGCCCGCGGCCGACCGAAGGAGGTGAGGGCGTCCAGGGCGGCTCGGATGGTCCGGCCGGTGAACAGGACGTCGTCCACGAGCACGACCACGGTCCCGTCGAGGTGGATGGGGATGTCGGTCTCGGCCTCGGGCAGGACGGGGCGCAGGCCGATGTCGTCGCGGTGGAAGGCGACGTCGAGTCGTCCGACGGGGACGTCGACGTCCTCGATCTCGACCAGGGCGTCGGCCAGGCGCTCGGCGATCGGCACGCCGCCGGTCTGGAGCCCGACCAGGACCACGTCCTCCAGGCCGGCGTTGGCCTCGGAGATCTCGTGCGCCATGCGGGTGGTCGCCCGACGGAGGTCGTCGGCGTCCATGACCCGGGTCCGGGCGACGAAAACGCCCCCGAAGGGGCGTGTGAGACGTCGTTCGCGTTCCGCCATGCGGCGTGTCCTTCCTGTCCGTACGGGCCTCACGGGACCCGCTTCACGGTCAGGGCGTCAACGTAGCACCGCGCTCGTCGCGGCCCAGATCGTTCGCGGCCGTCCGGTCGCGCGATCCCGGGTGTCGCCGAGGCGCTGCCAGCCGAGCCGGGCGAAGAGCGCCTCGCTGGGCGCGTTGGCCGGCTCGGTCCGTGCCCAGACCTGGGCCAGCCCGAGCCCGTCCGGTCCGGGGGCGAGGGCCCACGCCGTGACGGCGCCCACCGCGGTGGAGGCCAGGCCGCGCCCGCGGTGGGCCGCGGCGAGCCAGACGCCGAGCTCGGCCCGGGGTGGCTGGGCGCTGAACGAGGACAGTCCGACCTCGCCGACCACGCGGTCGTCGTCGGCGGTCACGACGAGGTCGAGGGCGACGCACCGCTCCCAGCGGCCGGGCTCGCCGGCGAGCCACGCAGCCGGGTCGGCCCCCGCGGGCACCGGGTTCCACGCCGCGACGTCTGCGTCGGCCCAGGCTGCGGCCAGCGCCGGCGCGTCGCTCGGGCGCCAGCGGCGCAGCCCCTCAGGGGGCGGCGGGGGCACCGGGGACGTCGAGTCGGCGCAGGACGGCACCGAGGCGCTCGACGCCCGTCATCTGCACGGCGTGCCAGCCGGCGTCGACCGCGCCGGCCACGTTCTCGGGCCGATCGTCGACGAAGAGCAGGTGCTCGGGTCGGAGCTCGTCCCCGTCGAGCCGGTCGGCGAGGGCGTCGGCCAGGTCGGCGGCGACGCGCTCGTGGACGGCGGGGTCGGGTTTGACCAGCCCGAGGCGAGACGAGTTGGCGACGTGGTCGAACGCGTCGGCCAGGCCCATCGCCTCGAGGTCGGCCTCGAGGCCGGTGGAGGCGTTGGACAGCAGGGCCACGGGCTGGCCCGCGTCCCGGAGGCCCTGGAGCAGGGCGACGACGTCGTCGTCGAGCTGCCACTCGGTGGAGAGCCACATGGCGGTGGCGTCGGCCTCGTCGACGGCGTCGTGCTCGGCAGCGAGCCGACGGCCGATCTGGGTGGCCCACTCCTCCACCGTCTTGGCCCCGGTCATGGCCTCGTGGAACAGGGGGTCGGCGAACGCGACCTTCCCGACCGAGCCGTGGGCGATGCCGTGTGCGGTCTCGAAGGCCCGGATGTCCTCGCCGGTCCAGTGGCGGATCACGCCGTCCATGTCGAACACCACGACGCGGATGGGCGTCCACGGGCGCGACGCGGGCCCGTCGTCGTCGCGGACCTCGCGGGCCACGGCGGCCAGGACGCCGTTCACGAACTTCGGGGTGTCGTCGGTGGAGCCGTATCGACTGCCCAGCTCGACGGCCTCGGACAGGACGGCGCCTCGGGGCACGTCGTGGGACGTGGCCAGCTCGAGGGTCCCGACGCGCAGCACGGTCCGGTCCATGGCCGCCATGCGGGCCGTCGGCCAGCCTCGGGCGTGGCGGTCGAGGACCTTGTCGATCTCGATGCGGTGGTCGGCGACGCCGGACGCGAGGGCGAGCGCGTACGGATCGGTGGGCAGGGGCAGGGCGGCCGCGACCTCGTCGGGGTGGACGCCCTTCGCATCGGCCTCGTAGCAGAGCTCGACGGCCCGCTCGCGGGCCTCGCGCCGGGTGCCGCTCGGTCGACGGTCGCCCCGGGGCGCGCCGGCGCCGCCGCCCGCGTCGGAGGAGGCCACGTCAGGCCCGGGACATGTACTCGCCGGTCCGGGTGTCGATCTTCAGGACCTCGTCGGTCTCGATGAAGAGCGGCACCTGGACGACGTAGCCGGTCTCGAGCGTGGCGGGCTTGGTGCCACCGGTCGAGCGGTCACCCTGGAGGCCGGGCTCGGTCTCCGCGACCCGCAGCTCGACCGACGGGGACAGCTCGACGCCGACGATCTCGGTGCCGTACATCATGAGCGTGGCCGAGTCCTGCTCCTTGAGGTAGTTCGTGGCGTCGCCCAGGGTGGTGGGCGGCACCTCGAGCTGGTCGTAGGTCTCGGTGTCCATGAAGACGTAGTTCGTGCCGTCGTTGTAGAGGTACTGGAACTCGCGACGGTCGATGATGGCCTGCTCGACCTTCTCGCCGGCACGGAAGGTCTTGTCGACCGTCGAACCGGTCCGGACGTTGGACAGCGTGGACCGCACGAAGGCCCCGCCCTTCCCGGGCTTCACGTGCTGGAAGTCCTTGACCTGCACGAGGCCCTCGGGCAGGTCGAGGTACATCCCGTTCTTCAGGTCGTTGGTGGAGACGGTCGCCATGTCGCCATGGTGTCAGCCCGTGGGCCCGGCCCGCGAACCCGTGCCGACGTCGTCGCGGACCACCGCCAGCAGGTCGGCGGCGGCGGCGCCGAGGGCCCGGTCGGCACGGTGGACCGCCCGCAGCTCGCACCCGAGGTCCAGTCCGTCCACGGGCAGCGCGACCAGTCGCCCGGCGGCCTCGTCGTCCGCGACGGCGAGCCGGGAGAGGACCCCGGGCAGCCCGCTGCCGACCACGGCGTTCTTGACCGCGGCGGTCGTCCCGGCCTCGCGGGCGGCGACGGACGGACCCCAGCCGGCCGCGGCGATCGCTCGGTCGAAGGCGTCCCGTGTGCCGTCGCCCGTTTCGCGCAGCACGAGCGCGGCACCGGCCACGTCCTCGACGGTCAGGGCGCGGCGGCGGGCCCAGGGGTGCCCGGGGCCGACGACGACCACCAGCTCGTCGGCGCCGACGACCTCTGCCGCCAGGTCCCCGACGGGTCCCGGTGACTCAACGAACCCGAGGTCGCAGTCGCCGGCCCGGGTCCGGGCGACCACCTCGGCCGAGTCGGCGACCTCGAGCTCCACCGGGTGGCCCGGGTGGGCGCGGGCGAAGCGACCGAGCCACCCGGGCAGCAGGTGCTCGGCGACCGTGTAGGACGCCGCGACCCGGATCGTGCCCGACTCGGCGACCAGGGCGTCGACGCCGGTGGCGAGCTCGTCCGCGGCGTGGAGCAGGGCCTCCACCCATCCCGCGACCAGGTGCCCTGCCGGGGTAGGCACCGAACCGGTCGGGCTCCGCTCGAGCAGGGGCAGCCCGAGCTGGCGCTCGAGGGTCCGCATCCGCCACGAGGCGGACGGCTGGGTGATGCCGTGCGCGGCGGCGGCCCGGCTCACGCTGCCGAGCGTCACGACCGACGCGAAGAGGTCGAGGGCGGCCAGCTCGGGGAACGTGGGCGGCAGGGGCATCGACCCGAACGCTACCCCCTCATAGATGGCCTCTATGGGTGCCCGGGCGGCGGCGGATCAGACGGCGTGGTCGTAGGGGGATGCCGTCAGCAGCTGGCAGCCGGTGGCGGTGACCACGACGGAGTCCTCGATCCGGACGCCGCCGTGCTCGGGCAGGTAGACGCCGGGCTCGACGGTCACGCAGTGCCCAGGTGCCAGGACCGAGGTGGACTCGGGCGACAGGCGGGGCTCCTCGTGGATCACCAGGCCGATGCCGTGGCCGGTGCCGTGCACGAACGCGTCGCCCCATCCGGCGTCGTCGATGACGCGCCGGCAGGTGGCGTCGACGTCGACGGTGCGCACGCCGGCCCGGACGGCGGCCCGGCCCGCGGCCTGGCTCGCCTTCACGACCTCGAGCATGCGGGCCTGCGTGTCGGTCGGCTCGCCCACGCACAGCGTCCGGGTCATGTCGGAGTGGTACCCGTCGTAGAGGGCGCCGAAGTCGAGCACGACGAGCTCGGGCCCGCCCGATGCGCCCACGACGCGGTCGGTGGGGCGCTGGTGGGGCTTGGCGCCGTTGGGCCCGGAGCCGCAGATCGTCTCGAAGCTCGGTGCGCTGGCCCCGCGGTCGGCCATGGCCGCCTCCAGGGCCCGGGCGAAGGCGCGCTCGGTCGGGCGCTCGGCGAGCAGCGGACGGACCTCGGCCAGCGCCGCGTCCGCGATCGCAGCCGCCCGGCGGAGGCGGGCCACCTCGCCGTCGTCCTTGACGGCGCGCAGCGCGAGGACGAGCGCCGCGGTCGGCACGAGGGTGGCGTCGAGGGCGTCGGCCCACGCCCGCTGGGTGGCCCACGTGACGTGGTCCGCCTCGAGGCCGACGCGGCCGATGCCGGCCGTCGCGTCGCGGACGGCGCCGAGCGTGTCGCGGGTGATCGCGACCTCGGCGTCGACCCCGGCCTCGGCGAGCTGCTCGGCCACCTGGTCGCGGTACCGGCCGTCGGTGACGACCACGATGCGGTCGTCGCGCACGACGGCAGCTCCGGCCGAGCCGGTGAAGCCGGTCAGCCAGCGGAGGTTGGACAGGTCGGTGACGACCAGGGCGTCGGCACCGGCCTCCGCGACCGCGGCCCGGACGCGGTCGGCCCGGGCGGCGACGTCGAGGGGCGGGAGCGGGGCGGCGAGGTCCTCGCCGGCGGCGATCGGGTCGAGCAGCGTCACCGCCCGAGTCTCGCACCCTCCGGCGAGGCCCCGGGAGGCGCGGCCGACGACCGGGGACGCGCGGGTGGCTGCGGTCCCGACCGCCCGGGCCGGCTCAGCGCACCGCGGCGAGCGCGGCGCGGGCCTCGGCCGGGTCCACGCCGGCCACGACCTCGACGCCGCCGGGTCCGTCGAGGACGAAGGTGAGGCCGTCGAGGGCCTTCTTGTCGCGGGCCATCAGGGCGAGCAGCTCGTCGTCGCCGAGGCCCTCGGGCAGGCGGGTGGGCAGGTCGTAGGCCCCGACGATGCGCCGGTGGACCGCGACACGGTCGTCGTCGATGCGGCCCAGGCGGCGGGCCAGGGCGGCGGCGTAGACGAGGCCGACGGCGACGGCCTCGCCGTGGCGGAGGTCGTAGGTGCCCGCCGTCTCCACGGCGTGGGCGAGCGTGTGCCCGTAGTTCAGGATCGCCCGCAGCCCGCCCTCCCGCTCGTCGGCGGCCACCACCTCGGCCTTGATCCGCACGCAGGCCGCGACCTGCTCGGCGAGGTCGAGCTCCTCGAGGTCCTCGCCGCCCGGCAGGAAGCGGTACTTGGCCATCTCGCCGTACCCGGCCCGCAGGTCCCGGGGGTCGAGGGTGGCGAGGGCGTCGAGGTCGCACAGGACGCCCTGGGGCTGCCAGAAGGCCCCGACGAGGTTCTTGCCCTCGGGCAGGTTCACCCCGGTCTTGCCGCCGACAGCGGCGTCGATCATGCCGAGCAGCGTGGTCGGGACGTGGACCACGTCGATGCCCCGGTGGTAGGTGGCGGCGGCGAACCCGGCGACGTCGGTGACCATGCCCCCGCCGACGGCGACGACGCAGTCCCTGCGGGTCATGCCCCACTCGGCGAACCCGCGGCACAGCGCCTCGATGGTGGCGAGCGACTTGGCCTCCTCGCCCCGCCCGATGGTGAAGCGCCGGTGCTCGACGCCGGGGTCGACGTCGAGGTCGATGCCGTCCTGGGTGACGACGGCGACGCGACGGGCGGCCTCGGGCACGAGGGTGGCGAGCTCGGACCGGACGCCCGCGCCGACGATGACGTCGTAGGTGCGATCCGGCAGGGGGACGGCGACGCGGATCACGAGGCGGCTCCTTCTTCGGCGTCGGGGGTGGCGAGTGCGTCGAGGACGTCCAGGATGCGCCGGGCGACCTCGGCCGGCTCGACGTCGTCGACGTCGACCACCAGGTCGGCCACCGCGTCGTAGAGGGGCGTGCGGTCGCCGTGCATGCGCTCGAGCGTGGCGGCCGGGTCGTCGTCGAGCAGTGGCCGGTGGTCGTCCCCGGCGGCCCGCACGCGGGCGAGCAGCGTGGCGGGGCTGGCGCGCAGCCAGACGACGGTGGCGTCGTCGCCGCCGAGCAGCTCCCGGTTGGCCTCGGCGAGGACCACCCCGCCGGCGCCGGCCACGACGCTCGGGACCCCGGCGGCGAGCGCGGCGCGCAGCGCCTCGGTCTCCAGCGCCCGGAACGCGGCCTCGCCGTCCGCTCGCCAGATCTCGCGGACGGTCCTGCCGGTGGCGGCCTCGACCTGCGCGTCGCTGTCGAGCAGCGGCCGGTCGAGGGCCTCGGCCAGCAGCCGGCCGACCGTGCTCTTCCCGGTGGCCATGAGCCCGACCAGGACGACGTGGCGCCCGGCTGCCCTCGCCACGTCAGAGCGACGCGACGTAGGCGTCGTGGTTGCGGACCAGCTCGGGGAGGCTGTCGCCGCCGAACTTGCGCATCGCCTCGGTGGCGAGCACGAGGGCGACCATCGTCTCGGCCACCACGCCCATGGCGGGCACGGCGGTCACGTCGGTGCGCTCCTTGAAGCTGACCGTGGACTCCTTGGTCACGACGTCGACGGTCCCGAGCACGGGCCGGTTGAGCGAGGCGAGGGGCTTCATCGCGGCCCGGGCGACGAGCAGCTCGCCGGTGGTGATGCCGCCCTCGACGCCGCCGGCCAGGGTCGACGTGCGGCGGTAGCCGCCGTTGGCCTCGCCCTCGGTCCAGGTGATCGGATCGTGGGCTGCGCTCCCCCGCCGGCCGGCGACCTCGAACCCGTCGCCGATCTCGACGCCCTTGACGGCCTGGATGGACATCAGCGCCTGGGCGAGGGCGGCGTCGATCTTGCGGTCCCAGTGGACGTGGGAGCCCAGGCCGACGGGGACGCCGTAGGCCAGGACCTCGGCGACGCCACCGAGGCTGTCGCCGTCCTTGGCCGCGGCCTTGATCTCCTCCACCATCGCGTCGGTGGCCGCCGCGTCGAAGCAGCGGACCTCGTTCTCGTCGACGGTGGCGAGGTCGGCCGGACCGGGCCGCTCCGTGGCCTCGGTGCGGGCGGCGCCCATCTGGATGACGTGGGACAGGACGTCGATGCCGAGGTGGGAGAGCAGCGCCTTGGCCAGGGTGCCGGCGGCGACGCGCGCCGCGGTCTCCCTGGCCGAGGCCCGCTCGAGCACGTCGCGGGCGTCGGAGAACCCGTACTTCTGCATGCCGGCGAGGTCGGCGTGGCCGGGCCGCGGCTGGGTGGCCGGGCTCCTCGTCTCCCCCGGAGCCGTGGACATCTCCTCGTGCCACTTGTCCGAGCGCGTCCACTCCGAGTTGGCGATCTCGATGGCCACGGGCGAGCCGAGGGTGCGACCGTGGCGGACGCCGCCGATGATCGTCACCTCGTCCTGCTCGAAGCGCATGCGCGGCCCGCGCCCGTAGCCGAGGCGGCGACGGGCGAGCTCGCCCTGGATCTCCTCGACCACGATGGGCAGCCCGGCGGGCAGGCCCTCGACGGTCACGACGAGCGCGGCCCCGTGGGACTCACCGGCGGTCAGGTAGCGCAGCACGACCGGGAGCGTAGAGCCGGTGCCGCGACGGGCACGAAGCACTCCCCGACCGGGACGCTCACGTGAGCGAGTCGCCCCACAGCAGGGCGAGCACGCACCCCGCCGCCAGGCTCGGGCCGTAGGGGTAGACGGCGGTGAGCGACCTGCGAGCCAGGGCGTACGCCGCGCCGGTCACGACGCCGATGACCATCCCGATGGCCGCGCCGAGCAGCACCCAGCGCAGCGGCCCGACGACCTGGTCGACCACGCCGCCGCTCCGCCAGCCGAACCAGCCGAGGTAGGCGCCCATCGGCCACGCGAGCTTCACGTCGCCCCAGCCCATGCCCCGGGGCGAGGCGATGTGGGCGAGGAACAGCATCCCGGCGTAGAGCAGCCCGCCCACGGCCGCGCCGACGATGCTGCCCGGCACCCCGACCGCGACCGCGGCCACCACGATGCAGCCCGCGCCGATGCCCATGGCCGGGAAGTTGATCCGGTCCGGGATCCGGTAGACGCGCAGGTCCGTGGTCGACAGGGTCATCAGCGCAGCGACGAGGAACAGGACCGCGGCGGTCACCCACCCCCACCCGAGGCGGTGGACCACGAGGGCGAACCACCCGGCGGTGACCACCTCGACCACCGGGAACCAGCGCCGCCACCACGACCGGGGGCGGACCACGGCGAGCAGGGGGACGGCCGGCAGGTCCGTCGGAGGCGGTTCCAGCTCGTCGAGGAGGGCCGGGTCGGCGTCCTCGGGCAGGTCCTTGGGGTCGGTGATGACGTAGCCGGGTTCGGCCACGGCGAGTCGGTTCACCAGGGAGCCGACCGGGAGGCCGGCGAGCCCGGCGAGGATCGTGGCCGTCGTGCTCATCGTGGCGGCACCCTACGGGTCGCCGATGCCCGTGCCGCCCCCGACGGGGCGGTCCACGCCGCGGTCCACGACTCCCACCTCCGTGGCCTTCACCGACGCCCACACCCGGCACCCGGCCGCCAGCGCCAGGTCGCGGACCGCAGCCAGGGTGACCTCGGCGACGAGGACGTCCCGGCCGGCCGGTCCCCCGCCGTCGAGGGCGATCCGGACGCGGGCCCGACCGCCCAGCGCCTCGACCGCCTCGACCTCGGCCGCCCACGCGTTGCGGGCCGACCCGACCGGCGGCGCCGGGTGGAGGGCGACGGCCGCCGGCGCCACGAGCAGGCCGACCCGGCAGGTCGCGGGGTCGGCGGGCGCGGGGTCGGCGGCCACGACCACCGTCCCGGCCGGGGTGCGGTAGGCGTGGGTGCCGTCGCGGTCGGTGCCGACCGCGGGTTCGGCGGGCAGGAGCGTGGTGCCGACGAGGCCGGCGGCGAACGGTGAGCGCGGCCGGGCCGCGACCTCGGCGGGCGAGGCGTGCTGGGTGACCCGCCCGGCCTCCAGGACGAGGACGTCGTCGCCGAGCACCAGGGCGTCGGCCGGGTCGTGGGTCACGACCAGGGCGATCCCGGGGAACGCACGGAGGCGGGCGGCGAGCGCGGCCCGCGCCGGCCCCCGCGCCTCGGGGTCGACGGCGGCGAAGGGCTCGTCGAGGCACAGCACGTCGGGTTCGGCGACGAGGGCCCGGGCGAGGGCGACCCGCTGGGCCTCGCCACCGGACAGCGCCGAGGGACGACGGTCGTGCAGGACGGGATCGGAGCCGACCTCGGCCAGCGCGGCGGCCGCTGCGGCGCGTGCCTCGCCACGACGCCGCCCCCGGGCCCGGAGGGGGAAGGCCACGTTGTCGAGGACGTCGAGGTGGGGGAAGAGGCGCAGGTCCTGGAAGGCCACGCCGACGCCGCGCTCGTCGGGCCGCAGGTGGTCGAGGCGACGGCCGCCGACGGTCAGCGCCACCGTGCCCTCGCCCGCGACGGGGAGGCCGGCGACGAGGCGGAGCAGGGTGGTCTTCCCGGCGCCGTTGGGACCGACGACGGCCACGGTGCGCCCCGGGCCCACGGCCACGTCGACGTCGAGGGCGAACCCGGTGCGCCGCACCCGGGCGACGAGGTGCAACGTGCCCGGTGGGGCGGCGGGCGGTGCACCGCTCATGCCGAGCCGAGCCACCGGTCCCGCAGGCCGGCGAGCACGACCAGCGACACGACGACGAGGAGCGCGGACAGTGCCAGGGCGGCATCCACGTCCGCCTGCAGCTCGGTGACGACGGCCAGGGGCAGGGTCCGCGTCTCGCCGTCGACGTTGCCTGCGAAGGTGACCGTCGCCCCGAACTCGCCGAGGGCCCGGGCCCACGCGAGCACGGCGGCCGTGGCCACGGCCGGCGCGAGGAGCGGCAGGGACACGTGGCGGAACGTGAACCAGCGGTCGGCGCCGCAGGCGGCCGCCGCCTCCTCGAGCCCGACGTCGGCGTCCCGGGCGCCGGCCTCGACGGTGAGCACGACGAAGGGCAGGGCGACGAAGGCCTGGGCGACCACCACCCCGAGGGTGGTGAAGGGCAGCCGGAGCCCGACGACGTCGAGGGCGTCGCCGAGGAGCCCCCGCCGTCCGAAGGTGGCCAGCAGGGCCACGCCGGCCACGACGGGGGGCAGGACGAGGGGCAGGAGCACGACCGCGCGCACGACCCGGACCCCGCGGCGGGCGGTCCGGGCGAACACCCAGCCCAGGGGCCCGCCGACCGCGGTCGCGACGGCGGCGGCCGCGGTCGCGGTGACGAGGGACAGGCGCAGCGCCCGCCTCGCCCCGGGCTCGGCGAGGAGGTCGCCGAGGGCCCCCCACGGGGTGCGGGCGGCGAGGCCGGCGAGGGGGACGACGACGAGCAGGGTCCCGATGACGGCCGGGACGAGCAGGGACGGCGGCCCCGACGACCGACCCACGGCGCGCAGCCGGGTGGGACCCTCCGCGGGCGCGGGACGCCTCATCGGGGACCGAAGCCGAGCGCGGCGAGCAGCGTGGCCCCGGTCGGACCGCGCAGCACGTCGAGGAGCGCGCCGGCCGCCTCCGGGTCACCGCCCTCGACGGCGACGGCGAGGTAGGTGGTCCGCTGGTCGAGCCGGGGCTCCTCGACGACCTCGACGTCGTCGCCGGCGGCGACGACGTCGGTGGCGTAGACGAGGCCGACGTCGAGCTCCCCGGCCGCGACCTTGGCCAGCAGCGAGCGCACGTCGGGCTCCTCGGTGTCGGGCCGGACGGCGACGTCGTCCTCGCCCAGCTCGGCTCGGGCCAGGCGTCCGCACGGGACCTCGGGCGCGCAGAGGCCGACGAGCAGGTCGGGGTCGGCGAGGTCGGCCAGCCCGGTGACGCCCCCGGGGTTCCCGGCGGGCACGGCGAGGACGAGGCCGTTGGTCGCGAAGGCGACCGGGTCGCCCGCCGCGACGCCGCCCTCGACGACGCGGGCCATGGTCTCGGCGTCGGCCGAGAGGAACACGTCGGCCGGCGACCCCTCCAGCAGCTGGGTCGCGAGCGTCGACGATCCGGCGAGGTCGGCCTCCACGGCCACGGGGTCCTCGGCGTCGCCGAGCACGCCGGCCAGGCCGTCGACCACCTCGGCGAGGGACGAGGCCGCGGCCACCCGGACCGTGCCGGGGCCGCCCGCTCCACCTCCTCCCCCGCAACCGGCGAGACCGACGGCGACGATCGGCGCGACGGCGAGGACGACGAGGCGACGACCGGGCGTCACGGCGCCACCTCGACGAGGACGTTGGTCGACTTCACGGCGGCCACGGCCAGCACGCCGGGCCGCAGCCCGAGGTCGTCGACCGCCTCGGCGGTCAGGAGCGACACGAACCGGTGGGGCCCGCACCTGAGCTCGACGGTGGCCACGACGTTGGCCGCGTCGCAGCGGACCTCGGTGACGATCCCGGCGAAGCGGTTGCGGGCGGACTGGGTGGAGGCCCACTCGGGGACCCCGTCGTCGCCGGACTCCCGCAGGTACCGGGCGAGGTCGACGCCGTCGACGAGCCGCTGACCCCCGGGGGTCCGCCGGGCGGCGACGAGGCCCTGGTCGACCCACCGCCGGACGGTGTCGGGCGACGTACCCAGCACCTCGGCCACCGCGCCGATCCGGTGCTCCACGGGCCTGTTCCCACGTCCCTCGGTCATGCGAGGGAATCGTAGGTCACAACCTGGAGTTGCGAGGTCTTCCGCTCGGGTACCGTCGCCCGGCGTGGCCCGGGTCGTGGTGGTGGAGGCGTGGTACCGGGGCTCGCACCGTGCCTGGGCCGACGGCCTCGCGACCCGCAGCGCGCACGACGTCGAGCTGGTGACCCTGCCGGGGGTCCACTGGCGCTGGCGGCTCCACGGCGGCGCGCTCGCCCTGTCCCGGGCCGTGGCCGCATCGTGCGACCGGCACGGCGCCATCGACGTGCTCGTCGCATCCGGCGCCGTCGACCTGGCCGCGCTGCTCGGCCTGGCCCGGCACGCGCTGCACGGGGTCCCCGCCCTGCTGTACCTCCACGAGAACCAGCTGACGTTCCCGCGCCGCCCCGACGAGGACGAGGACGTCCACGACGCGCTGGCCACGTGGCGTTCGATGGCCGCCGCCGATCGGGTCGTGTGCAACAGCGCGTTCCACCGCGACGAGCTGTTCGCCGCGCTGCCCCCGATGCTGGCCCGGTTCCCCGACCACCGGGCCGCTGCCGCCGTCGAGGAGGTCCGGGCCCGGACCTCGGTGGTCGGGGTCGGCGTGGACGTCGACGCCCTGGCCGCCGCCCGATCCGCAGCAGCCCGAGCCGCAGCCACCCGGCCGGCGGGCTCGCCGACCCGGATCCTGTGGAACCACCGCTGGGAGCACGACAAGGACCCCGTCCGCTTCGTCGACGCCCTGGTCCGGCTCGCCGCCACGGGGCGCGCCTTCGAGGTCGTCGTCGCCGGCTCGCACCTGCCCCGGGACCGGGTGGTGGCCGACCTCGCGCCGGTCGCCGACCGGATCGCCCACGTGGGCTCGGTGCCGCGCGAGGCGTACCCGGCCCTCGTGGCGTCGTGCGACCTGGCCGTGTCCACGGCCCGCCACGAGTTCTACGGGGTGGCCCTCGCCGAGGCCGCGGCCGCCGGGGTCGTCCCCGTCGCACCCCGGGCGCTGGCCTACCCCGAGCTCGTGCCCGACGCGCTGCACGACGAGCTCCTCTACGACGACGACGCCAGCCTCGACGCGCTGCTCGCCCGGGGCGTCGACGACGCGGACCGACGGGATCGCCTCGCTGCGGCGCTGGCCGAGGCGTCGTCGACGTGGTCGGCGGACGCGTGCGCGGCCGCGCTGGACGCCGAGATCGAGGCGCTCCTCGACGCCCACCGGCCGGCCGGCTGACGCCGGCCGGGGCCGGTGGTCGACGGCCGGTGGCCGGTGGACCGGCTGCGGGGTCAGTCCCGGGTCGAGGACAGGAAGCGGAGCAGCAGGCTCTGGCTGACCTCGCCGTCCTCCTCGGCGGCAGGCGCCGTCGGGCTCGCGTCGTCGACGGGATCGGTCACCGAGGCGGCCGGCTCCTCGTGCGCCACGGCGTCGGGGACGTCGGTCGCACCGGGGTCGGCGGCGTCGTCGGTCGGCACCAGCGAGGCCCAGAAGTCCTCGCCCACCGCCTCCTCGAGCGGGGCCGAGGCCTCGGCCGGCGCCGTCGTCGCCTCGATGGCGGCTGCGGCCCGCGGGCTCAGGTTGGCCAGCTGGGACAGGAAGTCGTCCCCCTCGACGGGGTCGGCTGCCGGGTCGGCGTCGGCGACGGGCTCGACGGCGGGCTCGGCGGGCGATGCGTCGTCGCCGCGGACGGCGGCAGCCACTGCCGCCGCGATCCCGGTGCCCAGCGCGTCGAGGGCGTCGCGCCCGTCGTCGTCCCGCTGGTCGGTGACCTCGTCGACCGGACCGGGTGCGGCGGCCACGTGCGCCCCGTGGGCGTCGTCGAGGTCCCCGGCGTCGTCGAGATCCCCGGCGTCGTCGAGATCCCCGGCATCGTCGAGGTCGTGCTGGTCCTCGAGATCCGGCGCCTCGTCCGCGAGGTCCAGGTCGGACTCCGCGTCGGCCGACCCGTGGAGGTCGACCCGGTCCTCGTGGTGGTCCGCCACGTGATCGGCGTGGGGAGCACCGGCCGCCTCGGCCGGGACGTCCTCGTGGGCGTCGGCGGGCCACGCCGGGTCGGCGAGCTCGTCGGCCCACGGGTCCTCGGTGATGGCGTCGGGGCCGAGGGGGGCCGGTGGCGTCCAGTCCGGGGCGCCGATCGTCCCGGCGGCGAAGGCGGGCGGGACGAAGGGGGTGCGGGGCGCCTCGGGCTCCACCTCGTCGGCGACGACGCCGAACGGGGCGCGGGTGGTGTCGGCGACGGTCCCGACCGGGAGGGCGTCGACCTCGACCAGGCCGGCCTCCACGAGGTCCCGGAGGGCGCGGCAGGTGCCGAACTCGTCGGTGTCGAGGTGCGCGGCGACCTCGTGGCCGGTGGCGCCGGACCCGATCGCGGCGAGCAGCGACCAGCGGTCCGGTCCGATCTCCACGGGACCGTCGATGGTCCGGGCCAGGCGGGCGAGCACGTCCAGGGAGGGGACGACGGCCTCGACCTCACGCCACTCGGCCAGGCGGGCCTCGGCCTCGGCGAGCAGCGCGTCGACGGCGAGGGGCTCGTCGGCCCGCTGGGCGCCGTCGGCGGGGAGGTCGTCACGGTCGAAGGTGAAGTCGCCCTCGGCGGCGCGGAGCAGGTCGAACACGACGGCCACGAGACCGCCGCTCGGCACCCGGTCGGCGTGCCCGGCGGTGACGGCACCGCCGTCCACCCACACGCGCCCGGTCCCACGGTCGCTGCGCACGGTCAGGCCCCCGGTCTTGGCGGTGGCCGCGAGGAGGCGCAGCACGTCGGGCAGGGAGAACGTCTCGAGGGTCCCGGACAGGGCCACGGCTGCTCCTCCAGTGGGTCGATGGGCGCGGGCGGCGGTCACCGATCCATCGGCAGGGAGGCGGGCGAACTGAAGGACGGATCGGCCGATCCGGCAGCGCCGGCGGGGGCGAACCCCCGGCGGTCAGGCCCGCGCTGCGGCCAGCATCGCCTCGACGGGGGCGTCCCGGCCGGTCCAGGACCGGACCTGGCGGGCGGCCTGGTGGACGAGCATCCCGAGACCGCCCACGGTGCGCAGCCCCCGACCGGCGGCAGCGGCCAGCGTCGGGGTCACCTCCGGGTGGTACACGAGGTCGACCACCACCGCCCCCTCCCCCAGCGCAGCGACGTCGAAGGCGACCCGGTCGTCGTCGCCCATCCCCAGGGGCGTGGCCTGCACCACGAGGTCGGCCGCCGCCAGCGCGGCGGCGACGTCGTCGACCGTCGAGCCGACGTCCCCGGCGAGGGCTGCGGCCGCCTCGGCCCGGTCCCGGCTGCGGTTGACCACGGCGACGCGATCCGCGCCCGCCACGGCGAGGGCCCGGACCACGGCGCGGGCCGCGCCGCCGGCACCGACGACCACGCAGGTGGCGCCGGCCGGGTCGATGCCCTCGTCGACGCGCAGGCTGTCGACGAAGCCGCCCCCGTCGGTGTTGTCGCCCACGAGGCGGCCGTCGAGGTTCCGGACGCTGTTCACCGCGCCGAGGGCGGCGGCGTCGGCGGTGAGCTCGTCGACGGCGGCGGCCACGGCCGACTTGTGGGGCATGGTGACCGAGAGGCCCTCGATCCCGAGCGCCCGGGCGCCGGCCAGCGCGGCGGGCACCGCGCCCGGGACGACGGGCAGGGCGAGGTACGTCCAGTCCAGGCCGAGCGCGGCGTAGGCCGCGTTGTGGATGGCGGGCGAGCGCGAGTGCCGGACGGGCCAGCCGATGACACCGGCGAGGCGGGTCTCCCCCGTGACGTCGCCGGCGCCGGTCACCCGCACCCGAGGTCCTTGCGGATGCACTCCTGCTTGGCCCGCTGGAACTCGGCGCTGGAGTCGGTGAAGAAGTGGTTCCCCTGCTCGTCCTGGAGGACGTAGAAGATCCACGGGCCGTCCGCCGGGGCCAGCGCGGCCTCCAGGCTGGCCTGGCCCGGCGCCGCGATCGGCGTGGGCGGCAGACCCTGGACGCGACGGGTGTTGTACGGGGAGTCGGAGGAGAAGTCGATGTCGTCCCGGCTGCGCCCGGCGATCTCGGCCTCGTAGCGGGACGTGGCGTCGATCCCGAGGGGGATCCCCTGCTCCAGCCGGTTGTGGATCACCCGCGAGATCATGGGGCGCTCCGAGGCCACCCGGGCCTCCTCCTCGATCAGGCTGGCGATGATCACGATCTCGTAGGGCGTGCGGCCGAGGGCCGCGGCCCGGGCCTCGACGTCGAGGGCGCGGAGGCGCTCGTCGAGCTCGGCGACCAGGCGGGAGACGAAGGCCCGCTCGTCGGTGTCCTCGTCCACCTCGTAGGTGTCGGGGAACAGCAGCCCCTCCATCGAGGCCTGGTCGGCGGGCTGGAACGCGGATCGGATCTCGGGTGCGTCCACGGCCGCCTGGAGGGCGGCGGCGTCCCACCGGGCCAGGCCGCGCTCGGGGTCGGCGAGGCGGGCGACGATCTCGGTCACCGTGAGGCCCTCGGGGATGGTGACCCGGTCGAGCTCGGGTGGCCGGGGCCCGGCCTCGAGGACGGTGACCGCCTCCTCGTAGGACATGTTGGCGGCGAAGGTGTACTCGCCGGCCTGGAACGGACCGACCCCCTCGATGCGGGTCCAGTAGCCCCAGACCGTCGCGTCGCGGATGACGCCGGCCTCGGCCAGCTGCTCGCCGATGTCGGACGTCGTCGAGCCTGACGCGATCTCGACCGGCACCTCCTCGCCGGGCGGGCCGGGCGGGTCGATGCGCTCCGACACCCAGCTCCAGGCGAAGAAGCCGACGGCGAACACGACGGCCCCGAGCACGCCGAGGACGACGAGCAGCCGTCGGCCCCGGCTCATCGGCGCCCGGTAGTCCTCCCACTCCCCGTCGTCGGCCCAGGTCCCGGTGTCGGTCCCGGGGTCCGGCCCGGGGTCAGGCTCGGCCCACGGGCCCTGGTCCTCCCAGGCACCCTGCACGTCCCGGGTGCCGCTCGGGCCCGGCACCGCGCCCGGGGTGACCCCGGGGGCCGGGCCGCCGGCGTCGGAGGGGTTGCGGGGATCGGACGGATCGGTCACGGGCGCTCCTCGGCGTCGCCGGCGGCGGCCGGCGAGTCGGGTCGGGTGTCGGTGCGGGGGCAGCCGGCGTCGAGCCAGGACTGCAGGATCACGGCGGCGGCGACCTTGTCGACGACGCGCCGGCGGGCCTGGGCCCGCATCTGGCCCTCCATCAGCGATCGCTCGGCGCTGACGGTGGACAGGCGCTCGTCCCAGGTCACGACGGGGACCTCGAGCCGACCGGCGAGCTCGTCGGCCTCGTCGAGGACGCGCTCGGCCGCCCGGCCGACGCTGCCGTCGAGCGACAGCGGCAGGCCGACGACGACGACCTCGGCGCCGGTCTCGACGACGTGCTCGGCCACGGCGCGGTGGTCGCGGGCCCGATCGCCGGAGCGGGTCAGGACCTCGTAGGGGGTGGCCAGCGTGCCGGACGACAGGGCGACCCCGACGCGCTTGGAGCCCAGGTCGAGGGCCAGGGCGCGAGGCGGGGCGTCGGTCACGGGCGGGCGCGGCTCAGGCGATGCCCGCGGCGGCGCGCACTGCGGCGAGGGCGTCGTCGAGGCCCTCGGGGTCCTTGCCGCCCGCGACGACGAGACGGGCGTCCCGCCCGCCGCCGCCCTTGATGTGCTTCGTGGCGTCGGCCAGCAGGGCGCCGGCGTCGAGGCCGGAGTCCTCCGTCGTGGCTGCGACCAGCGCCGCACCACCGCCCTCGGGCGCGCCGCCGAGCACGACGGCGCGGATGCCGTCGCGGTCGCGCAGGCTGACCGCCAGCTCGCGCAGGTCGTTGCGGTCGGTCCCGTCGACGCGGGCCACGACCACGCCGTCCACGGCCTCGGCGGTGAGGTCCCCGGCTGCGGCGCCGGCCAGCTGCTTCTTGAGCGCCTTCACCTCGTCCTGGGCGGCCTTGAGCTGCTCCCGCAGCCGGGCCACGCCGTCGGTGACCTCGGGCAGGGGCACGCCGACGGTGGCGGCGACCCGGGCCAGCTCGGCCTCGCGGTCGCGCAGCCGCTCGATCGGGCCGGTCCCGGCCACGGCCTCGATGCGGCGGAGGTTCGAGCCGATGGAGGTCTCGGCCACGATCTTGACCGGGCCGATGTCGCCGAGGGCGTGGACGTGGGTGCCGCCGCACAGCTCGATGGAGTGGGCGCCGGCCTCGAGGACGCGCACGACGTCGCCGTACTTGTCGCCGAAGAAGGCGATGGCGCCCCGCTCGCGGGCCTCGTCCATGGTCATCTCGACGTGGGTGGTCTCGGCGTTGGTGAGGATCTCGGCGTTGGCCAGGTCCTCGATGGCTGCGATCTGCTCGGGGGTGACGGCCTCGAAGTGGGAGAAGTCGAAGCGCAGCCGGTCCGGCTCCACCAGCGAGCCCTGCTGCTTGACGTGGTCGCCGAGCACCTCGCGCAGCGCCCAGTGGAGGATGTGGGTGCCGGTGTGGTGGCGCTTGATGCGGGCGCGGCGGTCGGCGTCGATCGCCGCGCACACCTCCTGGCCCTCCTCGATCGAGCCCTCGACGACCCGGCACACGTGCCGGTGGAGGCCGGGCAGGGCGTAGACGGTGTCGAGCACCTCGGCCCGGCCGGTCGGTCCCTCGATGACGCCCGTGTCGCCGACCTGGCCGCCGGCCTCGGCGTAGAACGGCGTCTCGGCCAGGAAGACCGAGACGGTCGGCGCACCGTCCACGGGCGAGCCGCCGGGGACGACGCCGAGCACGGTGGTGTCGGCGGCATCGGCCTCGCGACCCACGAACGTGGTCGGGCCGTGCGCGTCGAGGACGGCCCTGAACGCGTCGGCCTCGTCGCCCACCGCGACGCCGCCGCCCTTGGCCGCGGCCCGGGCCCGGGCCCGCTGGTCGGCCATGGCCCCGGTGAAGCCGGACTCGTCGACGTCGTAGCCGCGCTCGGCGGCGATCTCCTGGGTGACCTCGAAGGGGAAGCCGTGGGTGTCGTGCAGGGTGAAGGCGACGGTGCCGTCGACCGTGCCGCCCTCGGGGAGCGTGGCGATGTGCTCGTCGAGCATCGCCGATCCGGTCCGCAGGGTGCGGCGGAACCGCTCCTCCTCGCGGGACACGATGGTCAGGACGTTGTCGGCGTTCGCCGCCAGGTCGGGGTAGGCGCCGCCCATGAGCTCGACGCAGGTCTCGATCATCGGCGGGAGGACCGGCGTCTCGACGCCGAGCAGGTACGAGAAGTACACGGCCCGCCGCAGGATGCGGCGCAGGACGTAGCCGCGGTCCTCGTTGGAGGGCATGACCCCGTCCGACACGAGGAACGCGACGGTCCGGGTGTGGTCGGCCAGCAGGCGCAGGGCGACGTCGCCGAGGCGGCCGGCGTCTCCCCCCTGGCCGAAGCGGGTGCCGGTGACCTCCTGGGCGCGGTCGGTCAGCACCGACAGCGTGTCGGCGGCGTAGAGGCTGGGGCTGCCCGCGAGCACGCCGAGGATCCGCTCGAGGCCCGCGCCGGTGTCGACGTTGGTGGCGGGCAGCGGGGTCAGCTCGCCGTCGGCGCCACGGAAGTACTGGGTGAAGACCAGGTTCCAGATCTCGACGTAGCGGTCCTCGGCGGCAGGGTTCGCCGGGCCGCCGTCCGGGCCGAGGTCGGGACCGAAGTCCCAGAAGATCTCCGAGCTCGGGCCGCACGGCCCGGTCTCGCCCATCTCCCAGAAGTTGTCCTTGTCGAGCCGCTGGATGCGCTCGCGCGGGAAGCCGACGGCGTCGGCCCAGATGTCCTCGGCCTCGTCGTCGGAGGTGTGGACGGTGACCCAGATGCGGTCGCCGTCGAGGCCGAGCCGCTCGGTGACGAACTCCCACGCCCAGGCGATGGCCTCGGCCTTGAAGTAGTCGCCG
>CAZCEZ010000056.1:0-23216 GCA_964497795.1 uncultured Acidimicrobiaceae bacterium
CCACCCAGCGCCCGTCGGTGAACGTCATCACCGGCGTCATCAAGGCCAACGTGCCCGCCCGCCTGGCCTTCGCCGTGTCCTCGGCGACGGACTCCCGGGTGATCCTCGACCAGCCCGGGGCCGAGCGACTCGTCGGCAAGGGCGACATGCTCTTCATGGGACCGACGTCGTCGACGCCGCACCGCATCCAGGGCTCCTGGGTCACCGAGGAGGAGGTCCGCAACGCGGTCGCCTACTGGAAGCGCCAGGCGCCCTCGGTCAGCTACCTCGACGACGTGCAGGGCGACGAGGGCGGCGACGCCTCGGCGGTGCTGCCCGGCGGCGGCACCGGCGACGAGGAGGACGACGACCTCGCCCTCCAGGCCATGGAGCTCATCGTCCGGTCCCAGCTCGGCTCCACCTCGATGCTCCAGCGCAAGCTGAAGGTCGGCTTCGCCAGGGCCGGTCGCCTCATGGACATCCTCGAGCAGCGGGGCGTCGTCGGACCCTCGATCGGCTCCAAGGCCCGTGACGTGCTGATGACCGAGGCCGAGCTCGACGACCTGCTGACCAAGGGCGGCTAGCGCCGCCGCCTCAGGCGAGGCGGGCGGTGCCGACCACCACGTCCCGGAACAGCGGGGGCTGCCCCGGGGGTCGGGTGCGCTCCAGGCCGGACACGTCGAAGCCGCCGGCGCCGAGGGCGACGACGGTGTCGTGGTCCAGGTGGCAGGACCCCTCGATCCACGTCCAGGCCGGGTCGAGGAACCGCTGCACGCGCCGCTCCCACCCGGCCTGCGCGGCGACGTGCTCCACGAGGAGGACCGGCGCGCCCGGCTTCAGGACCCGTCGCAGCTCGGCCACGGCCGGGCCGAGCGCCGGGACCGAGCACAGCACGAGGGTCGACACGACGGCGTCCGCGGAGCCGGTCGGGATCGGCAGCCGGTCGGCGGTGGCGTCGACGACCTCCACGGCGAAGGGCGGTGCGACTGCGGCCACGCGGTTCCGGAGCTGGTCCCGCATCGCGGGGGTCGGCTCGACGCAGACGAGCCGCTCGACCGCATCGGGGTAGTGGGGCAGGTTCTTGCCCGTCCCCGCACCGAGCTCGACGACCGTGCCCGACAGCTCGGCGAGCAGCTCGCCCCGCGTCCGGCCGAGCCACGAGCGCTCCATGGCGTCGATGATCCGGTCGTAGCGTCGGGCGAAGGCGGCGCGCATCGGGCCGGACCCTAGCCACCGTCCGAACCCGACCAAGGCGACGAGTCGGCAGCGCCGGCAGCCGGTCCGTTTCGCACCCGGCGCCCGGATCGGACAACCTGCGTGCGTGGTCCTCGCCCTCGTCGCCGTCCTCGCCGGCCTCGTCCTCCTGACCAAGGCCGCCGACGCGTTCGTCACCGGCGCCGCCCGACTGTCGACGGCGCTGAAGGTGCCGCCGATCATCATCGGCGCCGCCGTCATCGGCTTCGGGACCAGCGCCCCCGAGATGGTCGTGTCGGGCATCGCCTCGGGCCAGGGGAAGCTCGACATCGCGATCGGCAACGTCATCGGCTCCAACGTCGCCAACCTCTCGCTCGTGCTCGGGGTCTCCGCCCTGCTGTGCACGATGGGCGTCGCCTCCGGGGTGCTGAAGAAGGAGGCGCCGCTCTCCACGGCGGCCGTCGTCCTGTTCGCCGTCCTCGTCCAGGGCGGGCTCGAGCGGTGGGAGGGCGCTGCGCTCGGCGTGGCGCTCGTCGCCGCCCTCGTGTGGCTCTTCACCGGCAACGCCGGCGGCGACGAGGAGCTGCTCAGCGAGGTCGAGGAGTTCGTCGAGGACGGCGAGGAGATCACGGTCCGCCACGAGGTGCTGCGCACCCTGATCGGCCTGGTCGGCGTGATCGCCGGTGCCCAGCTGACCGTGACCGGGGCGTCCAGCATCGCCGAGGAGCTCGGGCTCGGCGAGGGCTTCGTCGCCGTGACCCTCATCGCGGTCGGCACGAGCCTCCCCGAGCTGGTCACCGCCGTCGCCGCGGCCCGCAAGGACGAGCACGACCTCATCATCGGCAACCTGCTCGGCTCGAACCTCTTCAACAGCCTCGGCGTCGGCGCGATCGCCGGGCTCGTCGGCCCCGGGCCCCTCGTGGACGACAAGCTGGCCTCCGTCGGCGTGGCGTCGATGCTCGTGGTCGCCTTCGGCGCCTGGCTGTTCATGGCGACCTCCAAGCGCGTGGCCAACTGGGAGGCGCTCGCCCTCCTCGCCGTCTACGCCATCACGGTCCCGCTGCTGGCCTGAGCCGATGACCGCGCTCCTCGTCGTCGCCGTCGTCGCGCTGGGCGCCACCGTCGCGCTCCTGGCCGTCGCGCTCGTCCGGAGCCGTGCCGAGGTGCGGGCCCTGGCCGAGGAGGCCGCTCGCCTCGCCGCCGAGGTCGACCCCGACGCCCCCTGGCACCCGCCCGTCGAGGTGATCGCCGTGGCCATCGAGGACCACGTCACCCTGGCTGCGACCAGGTCGCCGCTGGCGAAGCCGCTCGGTCGCGTCGCGCCCGGCCTGCTCCGCGGGGTCGTGCACCGCGAGGTCGTGGCCCAGCTCCGGGCCGAGCTCGCCGCCCAGGGCGTCGAGGCCGACGTGCGGGTCCGCCGGGTCGTCGGCGACGGCTCCCCACCGGGGGAGCGTCGCGAGGCCCGGAGCTAGACCCGGCGCTCGGGCACCCACTCCTCGGGGGCCGGGCGACGGTGGTAGTACTGCCCGGCCCAGACACCGGCCGGGTCCTCGCCGGCCAGCGGCATCCGCCACGTCGTCACCGACGCCGGGTCGCAGGGCAGCGAGAGCAGGGCCCTCGGCTCGTGCACGGTGGCGTTCAGGTACGCGTCGGCGAAGGCCTCGGGCGTGTACCGGACGGCGATGTCCCGGTAGGTCGGCCGCCACGCGTCGTCCTCGCCCGGCGGGTGCTCGACGGTCACCGCGCCCTTGAGGAACACCTTGCGGTAGGGGGCCTCGTCCTCGTCGATCGTGATCGCGACGCGGGGCTCGCGCTGCACGTGGTGCCACCACGCGGAGCGCTCCCTCGGGGTGACGAGCACCTTCCCGTCCCGGAACAGGAACCACACCGGGGCGACCGACGGCGCACCGTCGGCGTCCACGGTCGCGATGCGCGCGAGGTGTCCGGGCTCGTCGAGGAAGGCGCGGACGGCGTCGGCGTCGAGGGCGGGCACGCCGGCACCGTAGACGCGGCGCGACCCGCGCATCCGGTGGCAGGATCGCCGCCATGTCCGCCGAGATGACCACCATCGCCACCGACCTCCGCTTCCCCGAGGGGCCGATCGCCCTGGCCGACGGCTCCGTCCTCCTCGTCGAGATCGCACGGTCCTGCCTCACCTGGCTGGAGCCCGACGGCGGCGTCCGCCAGCGCTACGACCTCGGCGGCGGGCCCAACGGCGCCGCCATCGGCCCCGACGGCAAGGTGTACGTGGCCAACAACGGCGGCTGCTTCGAGTGGCACGACATCGGCATCCTCGTGCCCGGTGCCGTGCCCGCATCCTGGAGCGGGGGCTGCATCCAGCGGGTCGACCTCGCCACGGGCGAGGTCGAGGTGCTGCTCCGCGAGTCGCGCACCCCCGAGGGCGAGGTCGTCCCGCTGCGCGCCCCGAACGACCTCGTCTTCGACGACGACGGCGGGTTCTGGTTCACCGACCACGGCGTCCGACTCGGGCGCAGCTCGGACCGCACCGGGCTGCACTACGCGACCGCCGACGGCTCGTCGTGCACCGAGGTCCTCTTCCCCCTCGACGAGCCCAACGGCGTGGGCCTGTCGCCCGACGGCTCGGTGCTGTACGCCGCCGAGACCCGCACCGGGCGCGTCCACCGCTGGGACCTGACCGGCCCCGGCCAGGTCGACGCGTCGACCCTGAACCCGGCCGGTCCCGGCGGCGGGAACCTGCTCGCGGGCCTGCCCGGCATGCAGTTCCTCGACTCCCTCGCCGTCGACGGGGACGGCTGGGTGTGCGTCGCCACCATCTTCAACGGGGGCATCACCGCCATCAGCCCCGACGGCGAGCAGATCGAGCACGTCGCCTTCGACGACCCGCTCGTGACCAACATCTGCTTCGGGGGCGACGACCTGCGCACCGCCTACGTGACCCTGTCGGGCACCGGGCGCCTCGTGTCGGTCCCGTGGCCGCGCCCGGGCCTGCAGCTGGCCTTCTCGGCCTGACCGTCGCCGTCGGGCGGGCCAGGAACGGTTCACCCGCCCGACTCGCGGCCGTATCGGCGCAGGGGGAGGAACGCGGAGGGACGGCGGCGAAGCACCCCGGGTGACCCCCCAGCACGCAGCATCCGCCACCGGTGCGCCTGCGCTGCCGCCCGTGGTCGTGGACGGCAAGCGCTTCGCCGTCGGCGGCCGACGCTTCGAGTGGCGCGGTGTCACCTACGGGACCTTCGCCGACCGGGGCGACGGTCACCTGTTCCCGCCGACCGACGTGGTCCGCACCGACTTCGCCGAGATGGCCCGGCGCGGCTTCACGGTCGTGCGCACCTACACCGTCCCACCCGAGGACGTCCTCGACGCGGCCCGGGACGCCGGCCTGCGCCTGCTCGTCAACGCGTTCGTCCCGGACTGGCGCTACGTCGTCGGGAACGACCGCGCAGCGCTCCGCCGGGTGGAGCGTGCCATGGTGGACGGGGCGGCATCGGCGGCCCGTCTGCTCCACGGCCGGAGCGAGGTGCTGGGCATCACGATCGGCAACGAGGTCCCGGCCGACGCCGTCCGCTGGTTCGGTGCCCGCCGCGTCGAGCGGGTCCTTCGTCGCTGCGCCGCCGCCATCCGCGCCGTGGATCGGGACCGCCTCGTCTCCTACGCCAACTACCCGAGCACCGAGTACCTGGCCCTCGACGCCGTCGACTTCTGCACCGTCAACGTCTTCCTGGAGCGCCGGGCCGACTTCCGGCGGTACCTCACCCGGCTCCAGGTCCAGGCCGGCGACCGACCCCTGGTGCTCGGCGAGATCGGCCTCCACGTGGGCGACGACCCCGGCGCCGAGGCGCGCCAGGCAGAGGTCCTCGACTGGCAGCTCGGCCTCGCCGTGGAGCGCGGCGTGGCCGGCACCTGCACGTTCGCCTGGACCGACGAGTGGGTCGTGGGCGGCACCCCGGTGGAGGGCTGGCGGTTCGGGCTGACCGACGGGGACCGGAACCCCCGTCCCGCCCTCGACGTGGTCGAGGCGTGGAACCGCCGCACCGTCCGGGACCTCGACGTCGACTGGCCGACCATCAGCGTGGTGATCTGCGCCTACAACGCCTCGGCCACGATCGACGAGTGCCTCCGCCACGCCTGCGCGCTGGACTACCCGGGGCTGGAGGTGCTGGTCGTCGACGACGGCTCGGTCGACGACACCGCCGCCATCGCCCGCCGCCACGAGCGGGCTCGCGTGGTCAGCATCCCGCACGCCGGGCTCAGCGTCGCCCGCAACGAGGGGATCCGGCAGGCCCGGGGGGAGATCGTCGCCTACCTCGACAGCGACGCCTACCCGACCCCGGAGTGGCCCTACCTCCTCGCCCTCGGCTTCGACGGCCCCTCCATCGGCGGCGTGGGCGGGCCCAACGTGCCGCCCCCCGGCGACGGCATCGGCGCCCACCGCGTCGCCCACGCACCCGGCGGCCCGGTCCACGTGCTCGTCGCCGACGACCGCGCCGAGCACATCCCGGGCTGCAACATGGCGTTCTGGAGGATCGTGCTCGAGCAGGTCGGTGGCTTCGACCCCGTGTACGACGCCGCCGGCGACGACGTCGACCTGTGCTGGAAGGTGCTCGACGCCGGCTGGGACATCGGCTTCCACCCCTCGGCCATGGTCTGGCACCACCGTCGGACCGGGCTGCGGCCCTACCTGCGCCAGCAGCGCGGCTACGGCCGGGCCGAGGCCCTCGTCGAGACCCGCCACCCGAACCGGTTCACCGGTCTCGGCACGGCGCGCTGGCGGGGTCGGATCTACGAGTCGGTGTCGGCCGTGGCCCCCAACGGGCGGGCCCGGATCTACCGCGGCCCCTTCGGCGCCGCCGGCTACCAGTCGATCTACCGGGGCGGCGGGCACGGCATCGACCTCGCCCACCAGATCGGTGCGCCGGCCTCCGTCGCCGCCCTCGCCACGGCGCCCCTCGCCGCCCTCCGCTGGTGGCTGGGCCTGCCCGCCGCGCTCGGCCTCGCCGTGCTCGCCACGCTGCTCGTGGTCGACGTGGCCCGCTGCCGCCCACCGGTCGGTCTCGACGGGAGCCGCCTCGGCTTCCGCCTGTCCGTCGCCGTCCACCACCTCCTCCAGCCCGTCGTCCGCTCCTGGGGTCGGCTGCGCCACGGGCCCGCCGCCCGCCGCGTCCTGGCCCGGGAGCGGTGGCTGGAGGGCCCCGCGACCGTCGTCGATCGCCGCACCGTCCTGCTCCCCGCCACCGGCGCGCGCGCCGAGGTGGCCGACGCCGTCGGCGACGTGCTGCGCCGGACGGGCCGCCGCGTCCGCCCCGTCACCGGCTGGGAGGACCACGACGGCCGCTACGGGGCGTCCTGGCTCGTCGACGGCTCCATCGTCACGAGCGGCCACGTGGAGGGCACCGTGCAGGTGCGCGTCGACGCGCACCTCCGCACGGGACCTGCGCTCCTCTCCGCGGCCTCGGTGCTCGCCGTGGCCACCGTCTCCACGCCGCTCGCGGTGGTGCTCGCCACGGCCCTGGCCGGCGTGCTCGCCCGGGGCTGGTGGCGGGCCGGGCCCGGAGCGCGTCGCCGCATCGAGGCCGTCGTCGTCGCCCCTGCGCCCGGCGCCCCCACCGACGCCACGCCCACCGAGCCACCGGCCCCCGAGGCCGTCGGCGACGTCGGCGACGTCGTGCTCACCGAGCTGCCCGTGGTGCGGCCCTCGGCGCTGCTCGACGAGGCGGAGGTCCCCGCGTGAGGGCCGTCGTCCTCGGCGCCGGCGGCTTCCTCGGCTCGCACCTCTGCCGTCGCCTCGTCGCCGACGGCTGGGACGTGACCGGCACCGTCCGCGACGTCGAGGCCCCCCACGTGGTCCGCCGCCTCGACGGCGTGCGCGACGACATCCGGCTCCGTCGGGGCGACGTCGTCGACCCCGAGCTCCTCGCATCGGTCGTCGTCGGCGCGGACGCCGTGTTCCCCTTCGCCGGCCGCTCCGGCGCCGCCCGGAGCCTCGACGACCCCGTCGTCGACGCGCAGGTCAACGGCCTCGGCCAGCTCCGCCTCCTCGAGGCGCTGCGCGACCGCAACCCCGACGCCCGCGTCGTGTTCCCCGGGTCGCGGCTGCAGTACGGGCGGGTGGCCACGCTCCCCGTGCCCGAGGACCACCCGCTCGAGCCCACCTCCGCCTACGGCATCCACAAGCTCCTCGGCGAGCAGTACCACCTCCTCTACGCCCGCCAGTTCGGCATCCGGTCCACGTCGCTGCGGATCTCGCTGCCCTACGGCCCCGAGCAGGACCGGGCCGACGACGCGTTCGGCGTGGTCGGCACCTTCCTGGCCCGCGCCGCGGCCGGCGAGGCGATCCAGCTCTACGGCGGGGGCGAGCAGCTGCGCGACTACGTCTTCGTCGACGACCTCGTCGACCTGTGCGTGCGCCTCACCGACGACGGCGACCGCACGGTCGGCCTCGCCCTGAACGCCGGCGGTCCGACGGCGACGTCCCTGCGCACGATGGCCGAGACGGTCGTCGAGGTCGTCGGGCGGGGGACCGTGGAGGCCGTGCCGTGGCCGGCCGAGGCCGCCCGCGTCGAGACCGGTGACTACCACGGCGACCTGACCCGCGTCCGGGAGCTCGTCGGCTGGGAGCCGACGACGTCGCTCGCCGACGGCCTCGCCGTCACCTGGGAGCGCAGCCGGCCGGAGATCGAAGCCCGGATCACGGCCTGAGCGCGGTCCCGGTGGTGGCGTCGACCCGATGAGGATCCTCCTCGGTCTCGTGGCGGTGGTCGCCGTCGGTGCCGTGTGCGCCACGGCGTGGTCGTGGCGCGCCCGCCTCGTCCCGTCGGTGCTCGCGCTGCTCCCGGCCGCCCAGCGCGCCGAGCTCACCGAGGTCGCCGCCGTCGAGCGGCGGCTGCTCGGCCTGCTCCGGCCCCACGTCCGCCTCGTCTGGGTCGGCATCGGCATCACCGTCGCCGCCACGATCGTGGGGTTGGGCAAGCCGTGGCCGACGAAGATCCTCGTCGACGACGTGCTCGGCGACCAGTCGATCTTCGGGCTGTCGGGACGGGGCGCCCTCGCCCTCGTCGTCGTGCTCACCGTCGCCCTCTTCGTGGCCGGTGGCGGGCTCGGGCTGCTGCAGACGAAGGTCATGTACGGGCTCGGGCAGCGGATGATCGAGGACCTCCGCGGCGACCTGTTCGCCCGGGCCGCGTCGCTGAGCCTGCGGGAGCACGACGCCCGGGGTTCGAGCGACCTCGTCTACCGCGTCGTCAACGACTCCTACTCGGTGCAGGCCATCCTCCTCGGCGGGCTGCTGCCGATCGCCTCCGCGCTGCTCACGCTCGCCTTCACCCTCGTGGTGATGGTCGGCCTCGACCCCCTCCTCACCGGCCTCGCCCTGGTGAGCGTCCCCCTCGCCGTGGGGGCGTCCCGCCGGTTCGGGCGCCGGATCCGGGGCTTCTCGCTCGACCTCAAGGAGCAGGAGTCCGCCGTCCACTCGGGAGCGTCCACGGTCCTCGCGTCGATCCGGGCCGTGAAGTCCTTCGGGCGGGAGGAGCACGAGGTCGCCGGCTTCCGGTCGCGGGCCCGGGCCAGCCGGGAGTCGATGATGCGCCTCGTGACGCTGCAGACGCTGTTCGGCCTGGTGGTCGACTTCATCCTGGCCGGCGGGCTCGCGCTCGTCACCTGGCTCGCCGCCGAGCAGGCCCTGCGCGGCTCGCTGTCGACGGGCGAGGTGCTCGTCTTCGTCGCCTACGCCGGCACCCTGTACGGCCCCGTGTCCGGCCTCGCCCAGACCTTCGGCAACCTCAAGCAGGCCGCGGCCGGCGCCGAGCGCGTGTTCGAGGTGCTCGACCTGCCGGGGGAGGACGCCGGCGTGGGCGAGGTCCCGGCCGGCCCGGCCCGGGGTGCCGTGCGCTTCGACGACGTCCGCTTCGGCTACGACCGGGACAACCCGGTCCTGCACGGCATCGACCTCGAGGTCGGCGAGGGCACCTTCGTCGCCCTCGTGGGGCCGACGGGGGCGGGCAAGTCGACCATCGCGAGCCTCGTCCTGCGCCTCTACGACCCCGACGGCGGCCGGGTCCTGCTCGACGGGCGCGACCTGTCCCGCCTCGACCGTCGCTGGATCCGCTCCCAGGTCGCCGTCGTCCCCCAGGACCCGGCCCTGTTCCCGGTCAGCGTCCGGGAGAACATCCGCTACGGACGGCTCGACGCGACCGATGCCGAGGTCGAGGAGGCGGCCCGCCGGGCCAACGTGCTCGACGAGCTCGCCGCCGACCCTCGGGGCCTCGACGCGCCCCTCGGGGACGGGGGCGTGACCCTGTCCGGCGGGCAGCGCCAGCGCGTGGCCATCGCCCGGGCCCTGCTGCGCGACGCGCCGGTCGTGGTCCTCGACGAGCCGACCTCGGCCCTCGACGCCACCACCGAGGCGGCGGTCATGGACGCCATCGCCGAGCTCGTAAAGGGTCGCACGTGCCTCGTCATCGCCCACCGCCTGGCCACCGTCCAGCGGGCCGACCAGATCGTCGTGCTCGAGGGCGGACGGATCGTCGAGCAGGGGAGCCACGCCGAGCTCCTCGCCGAGGGCGGGCTGTACCGGGCGATGCACGAGGCCCGCTTCGGCGACGCCGACGTCGAGGGCGCCGCCGTCCGCCAGCTCGTGCGGGAGGCGTCGTGACCGCCGTCGTCGTGTCGGGCATCGCCGGCAACCTGCCCCTCGCCGGGGTGGCCCTCCACTACCTCCAGTACTGCCTCGGCCTGCGGGACCTGGGCGTCGAGGTCTCGTACCTCGAGGACAACCAGGGCTGGCCGCTGCTACCCGAGACCAACGAGCCCGACGAGGACGCGACCTACACGGTGGCCTGGCTCCGCCGCCTCTTCGAGGCCTTCGACCTGCCGTGGGCCTACCAGGCCCCCGACGGCACCTTCCACGGCGCGACCGAGGCCGAGGTCGACGCCCGCCTCGCGGCCGCCGACCTGTTCCTCAACGTGAGCGGCGGCGCCACCCTGGGCGACCGACACCGGCTGGCCGGGGCCACCGTCTACGTCGACACCGACCCGGCCTTCACCCAGGTCGCCATGCGCCAGCACGTCGGCGTGCACGACTGGATCGCCTCCCACGACCTGCACTTCACCTTCGCCGAGCGCATGGGCACCCCCGGCTGCCGCCTGCCGGACACGGGGGTCGAGTGGCGCACCACCCGCCAGCCGGTGTGGCTGCCGTTCTGGGCCGAGACCCCCGACGTCCCCGGCGACCGCTTCACCACGGTCATGAACTGGGCCGCGTACGGCGTGGCCGAGTGGGAGGGCGAGGACTGGGGGCAGAAGGGCGTGGAGTTCCCGAAGATCCAGGGGGTCCCGGCCGCGACCGGCATCCCGTGCGAGGTCGCGGTGGCCGGCGACGACGCGCCCCGCGCCGAGCTCGCCGCCGGCGGGTGGACCGTGACCGACCCCCGGGGCCCGACGGCGGACGTGTGGACGTTCCGGGACTACATCGCCGGCAGCCTGGGCGAGCTCACCATCGTCAAGCAGGGCTACGCCCGATCGGTCAGCGGCTGGTTCTCCGAGCGCAGCGCGAACTACCTCGCCGCCGGCCGCCCCGTCGTCGCGCAGGACACCGGCTGGGCCGGGCACCTCCTGCCCATCGGGAGGGGACTGCTCGCCTTCGACGACGAGGCCGGCGCGCTCGACGCGGCCCGGGCCGTGGCCGCCGACCCCGAGGGGCACGCCCGCGCCGCGCGCGCCCTGGCCGCCGAGCACTTCGACGCCACGACCGTGCTGACCCGGTTCCTGTCCGACGCCGGGGTGGACTGATGCGCGTGGTCGTCGCCGGCTGGGTCGCCGGGTTCCCCGTGGCCGGGTTCCTCGTCCACGCACTCGGCTACGCCCAGGGCTTCCGCGACCTGGGCCACGAGGTCTGGTTCCTCGACGACGGCTCCTGGGGGCCGGAGGGCTTCGACCCGGTGCGCGACGACGTCGACCACGACGGCTCCGCCGGCGTCGCCTTCCTCGAGCGCGAGCTCGCCGACCGGGGCTTCGCCGGCCGCTGGGCCCGCCGCCACGTCGACGGCGAGCGCGTCTCGGGGATGTCGGCCGAGGAGCTGGACGACGTGCTCGCCGAGGCCGACGTGCTCGTCAACGTGTCGCTGATGCTGCCCGACCGTCCCGAGTACCGCCGGATCCCGCACCGCCTCGGCATCGACACCGACCCGGTCTTCACCCAGGTGTCCGTGGCCCGGGGCAACCCGATCCCCGAGCGGCACACCCGGCTGTTCACCCTCGGCCGCCCCCCGCTGCCGGGCCAGGCCCACGAGTGGGTGCCGACCCGGCAGGCCGTCCACCTCGACGACTGGGAGCCGACCCCGCACCCGGGCTCCGACGCACCCTTCACGACGGTCACCTCGTGGAAGGCCTACCCGCCGCTCGAGTTCGAGGGCCGGTCCTACGGGCTCAAGGACGTCTCGCTGCGCGCCAACCTCGACCTCCCGGCCCGCACCGCGGTGCCGCTGTCCATCGCCCTGGCCGGCGGCCTCGACACCGACGAGGGCCGCGACGTGCTGACCGGCAACGGCTGGGCCGTGACCGACGCGCTCGCCGCGACCCGCACGTCGGAGGACTACCGCTCCTTCCTCGCCGCGAGCGGCGGGGAGATCGGCTTCGCCAAGCACGCCTACGTGGCGGCCGGGTCGGGATGGTTCTCCGACCGGACGTGCTGCTACCTGGCCTCGGGCCGTCCCGCCGTGGTGCAGGACACCGGGTGGTCGCGGTGGCTGCCCGAGGGCGAGGGCCTCCTCGCCTTCGACACCGTCGAGCAGGCCGCAGCCGCCCTGGACCGGGTCGCCGCCGATCCCGACCGGCACGCCGCCGCGGCGCGGGCCCTGGTCGAGGAGCACTTCGCCGCCCCCGCGGTGTGCGCCGAGCTGCTGGAGGCCGCGCTGTGACCGACGCGCACCCCCGTCCCCGCGCCGAGCCGCTGCGCGTCGTCGTCACCGGCTGGATCACCGCCTTCCCGGTGGCCGGTCTGCTGTGGCACGTGGTGTCGTACGCGCTCGGGATGCGAGAGCTGGGACACGACGTCTGGCTGCTCGACGACACCGGCGACGAGCCCTGGGCGTGGGACCTCGCCCGCGGCGAGGAGGACCCGACCCACGAGGTCGGGCTCGCCTTCGTCGACCGGGAGCTCGGCGCCCTCGACCTGGCCGACCGCTTCGCGCTCTGGGACCAGCAGCGGGGGCGGTACCGGGGACGGGCGGCAGGGCGCATGGCCGAGGTCCTGGCCAGCGCGGACGTGCTCGTGAACGTGTCGATGGTGAGCCCGGTGCGCGACGCCCACCAGCGGATCCCGGTGCGCCTGGGCATCGACACCGACCCGGTGTTCACCCAGATCCGCATGCGGTCCGGTCTCGGCGAGTACCACCGGATGGGCACGGACCACACGCACCTGCTCACCTTCGGCCGGGGCGACCTGCCCGCCGCCGAGCACGACTGGATCCCGACCCGCCAGCCGGTCTCGCTCGCGGCGTGGCCCGCCGGCCCGCCGCCCGACCCGGGGGCGCCGCTGTCGACGATCGCGTCGTGGAAGGCGTACCCGCCCGTCGAGTGGGACGGCGTCCAGTACGGCGTCAAGGACCAGCACCTCGAGGCGCTCGCCTCCCTCCCGCGCCTGGCCGGCGGCGCGTGGCGCATCGCGCTGGCCGGGGGCGCGGGCGCCCCCGCGGCGTCGCTGACCGCGGCCGGCTGGGACGTGGTCAACCCGGCGATCCACACCACGTCGACCGGTGCGTACCGGCGGCTGATGGAGGACAGCACCGGCGAGATCGGGATCGCCAAGCACGGCTACGTGGCCGCCCGGTCCGGCTGGTTCTCGGAGCGGTCCTGCTGCTACCTGGCCACCGGCCGCGGCGTCCTGCACCAGCGCACCGGCTGGGAGGACTGGCTCCCCGAGGGCGAGGGCCTGCTCGGGTGGAGCAGCGTCGAGGAGGCCGTCGAGGCCGCGGCCCGCCTGCGCGCCGACCCCGTCCGGCACGGGAAGGCGGCCCGGGCCCTGGTCGAGGACCACTTCGACGCCCGCCGGGTCTGCGCCGAGCTGCTGGAGGTCGCCTCGTGAGCGGCCGCCCCCTCGCCGTCGTCGCCGGCTACGCGATCCGCTTCCCGGTCGGCGGCATGACCTGGGTGTACCTGAACCACCTCCTGGGGCTGGCGCAGCTCGGCTTCGACGTGGCCTACGTGGAGGCGGCCCTCTGGCCCGGCTCCTGCTACGACCCCGTCGCCGACGAGGTCGGTGACGACCCCGCCGTCGGGCTCGCCCACCTCGCCGAGGCCGCGGCGCACGTCGGCCTGGACGACCTCGTGGTCTCCTACGTCGACGACGCCGGGACCTTCCACGGGCCCGGGCGCGACGAGCTCGAGGGCCTCCTGGCCCGGGCCGCCGTGCTCGTCAACGTGGGCGCCACGACGTGGCACGAGGCGTGGTCCGCCGTCGACCGACGGATCCTGGTCGACTGCGACGCCCCGTTCACCCAGCTCGCCCTCCACCGGGGCACCGAGCCGCTGCGGGGCATCGCCGCCAACCACGACGTGTGGGCCACCATCGCCCCGAACGTCGCCGAGGGTCGGTGCGACGGCATCCCCCTGGACCGGCCCTGGGTCCGGACGCGCCCGCCGATCCACACCGCGGCCTGGACCCCGAGCCCGGTCCCGGAGGCCGGCCCGTGGTCGACCATCACCTCGTGGGGCTCCACCGCCCGGGACCGGTGGGCCGGCGAGGACCTCGGCAACAAGGCCGATGCCTACGCGAGCCTGCTGGACCTGCCCCGGCGCGTCGCCGTGGACCTCGAGCTGCCGGTGTCGTCCGACGCCCCGGTCGACCTGCTGTCGGGGAGGGGGTGGCACGTCGTCGACCCGGTGCCCCGCACGGCGACGGTCGCCGACGTGGTGGCCCACGTCCACGCCAGCCGGGGCGAGCTCGCCGTGGCCAAGGCGGCCTACGCCACCGTCCGCACCGGCGCCGTCAACGACCGGAGCCTGTGCTGGATGGCGGCGGGGCGCCCGGTCGTGACCAGCGACGTCGGCGCCGTCGACGTCCCCGCCGACGCCGCCGGCTACCGGACCTTCCACGACGCCGCCGGCGCGGCACGGGCCATCGCCGAGGTCGAGTCCGACCACGCCCACCACGCGGCTGCGGCCCGCCGCCTCGTCGAGGAGCGCTTCGAGGCGGCCGACGTGCTCGCCGACCTGCTCGTCGCCGCCGACGTGGCCGTGCCCGACCGGGAGCCGGCGCCGTGAGCGTCGCCGTCGTCACGGGCGCCGTGGCCACCTTCCCCGTCGGCGGGGTCACCTGGGACTACCTCCAGTACGCGCTCGGCATGGAGCGGCTCGGCTTCGACGTCTGGTACCTGGAGGACACGGGGCTGACGCCCTACGACAACGTGGCGCGGACCTACCACGACGAGCCGGCCAACGGCATCGCCCACCTCCGCGACGAGCTGGCCCGCCTGTCGCCGACGCTGGCCCGGCGCTGGCACGTCGTCGACGTCCACGGCGACCGGCACGGCTGCGGGCGGGACGAGCTCGCCGACGTCCTCGCCGACGCCGAGGTGCTCCTCAACGTCTCCGGCCTCTGCCAGCTGCGCCCCGAGTACGCGGCCGTCGACCGCACGATCTGCATCGAGACCGACCCGGGCTGGAACCACTTCGTGGCGCTGCCCCGGACCCGCGACCGGGCGCCGGGCTCCGGGGTCCTGTCCTGGACCGAGCACGACGAGTTCGCCACCTACGCGACCGCCCTGGGCCGTCCGGGCTGCACGCTGCCCGACCTCGGCGTCGCGTGGCGGCGGACCCTGCCACCCGTGGTCGTCGCCGCCTGGGACGACGGGACGCCGCCACCGGAGACGGGGGCGTGGACGACCGTGCTCACCTGGGACAACTACGACGGCGGCTTCACCCACGAGGGCGTCACCTACGGCTCGAAGGCCGCGGGCTTCGCCGCGCTCGGTCCGCTGCCGGGACGGGTGCCGGTCCCGGTCGAGGTCGCCGTCGGCGGGGTCGAACCGCCCGTCGAGCGGTGGCGGGCCGACGGCTGGTCCGTCGTCGACGGCCCGTCCGCGACGTCCACGGCCGAGGGCTACCGGACCTACCTGCGCGGGTCCCGGGGCGAGGTCGCGCCGGCCAAGCAGGTGTACGTGGCCACCGGGTCGGGGTGGTTCTCGTGCCGCACGGTCTGCTACCTGGCCGCCGGACGGCCCGCCGTCGTCCAGGACACCGGCTGGTCGGCGACCGTCGCCCCCTCGGCCGGGCTCCACGCCTTCGACGACCTCGACGGCGCCGTGGCCGGCATCCGCGCCGTCGAGTCCGACCCCGCCGGGGCCGCGGAGGCGGCACGGGCGACGGCCCGCGACGTGTTCGCCGCCGAGCGCGTGCTCGCCGACCTCCTCGAGGGGCGGGAGCCGTGACCCGCGACGCCGGCGGGACCTTCGACCCGACGTCGTTCGACCCGGCGACGGTGACCGGGGGCTGGTCGCTCGACCTGCTGCCCGCCGGGCAGGTGGTGGCGGGCCGGGGCTGCTTCCTCGAGCGACTCGACAGCTTCACCCGCATCTCGGCCACCCGGCTGCCCGCCCTCGTGCTGGGCGACCGCGTGACCGTCTACACCTGGACCGGCTTCGGCATCGACGAGGGCGGCCACATGGAGGTCGGCGACGACTGCGTGCTCGTCGGGCCGCAGTTCCTGTGCGGCGAGGAGATCACGATCGGCCCCCGCACCGTGCTGTCCTACAACGTCTCGGTGGCCGACTCCGACTTCCACCCCCACGACGTCACGTCCCGGGCCGAGGACGCCCGCGCCATCGCCCCGTCGGGCAGCGGGGTGCGGCCCCGCGTCGAGACGGCGCCCGTCCGCATCGGCGCGGACGTCCGGATCGGGATCGGGGCCGTCGTGCTCAAGGGCGTGACCATCGGCGACGGCGCCACGGTCGCCCCTGGCACGATCGTCACCGCCGACGTGCCCGCCGGTGCCCACGTCGTCGGGAACCCGGGCCGCGTGGTGGCGCCGTGACCGTCCTGGACCACGACTGGTTCCCCGGCGAGGTCCCGCCCAACGTGTCGATCGGCCCCGGCGGCTGGTTCCACTCGACCTTCGCCTTCCGCCACCACCGGAGCCGGCGACCCCGCAGCGTCGACATCGGTCCCGACTGCGGGATCTACATCGGCACCCTCTTCGACCTCGGCCCCCGCGGCGAGGTCGCCATCGGTCCGTCCAGCACGCTGACCGGCCCGATCTTCTGCACCGACAACCGCATCGAGTGCGGGGCCCGGTCGCTCATCTCGTCCATGGTCGTGCTCGCCGACGAGCCCTGCGCCGCGCCGTCCCCGCCCGGGGACGTCCCCGTCGACGACGTGCCCGACGACCACGACGAGCCCCGACCCGTGGTCATCCGCCTGGGCGACGACTGCTGGATCGGCACCGGGGCCACGCTCCTGGCCGGGGCCGACCTCGGCGACGGCGTCATCGTCGGGGCCCGGTCCGTGGTCGACTTCGCCGTGCCGGCCGGCAGCGTCGTGGCCGGCAACCCGGCCCGCATCGTGCGCGGGCCCGAGGCGCGGCGGGTCGCGGGATGAGCGCGACCGACACCGGGGCCTGGGAGCCCACGGCCACCGACCTCGGCCTGTGGGAGCCCCCCGACGTCGGCCCCGACGAGGTGCTCGGCCCTCCCGACTTCGTCGGCGTCGGCGTGCAGCGGTGCGGCACCACCCGGTGGTACGAGCTGCTGTGCCTGCACCCGGAGGTGCACCACCCGAGCGGCCGGCAGAAGGAGCTGCACCACTTCGACCTCGGCTGGCACCACCCCGAGCCGCTCGCCGATCCCGTGCGCTACGCCACCTACTTCCCCCGCCCCGCCGGACGTCTGGCGGGGGAGTGGACGCCCCGGTACCTGACCGATCCCTGGACCCCGCCGCTGCTGGCGCGTGCCGCACCCCGAGCCCGGGTCCTCGTCCTGCTGCGGGACCCGATCGAGCGGCTCGCCTCGGCGCTCGCCCACGAGGGCGCACGGGGCTCGGCCCCGCCCACCTGGATCGTGGCCGACGCCGCGGCGCGGGGCCACTACGACCGGCACCTCGAGCGCCTGCTGCGCCACGTGCCCGCCGAGCGCGTGCTCGTCCAGCTGCACGAGGCCTGCATCGACGACCCGGCCCGGGAGCTGGCCCGCACCCAGGCCTTCCTCGGCCTCGAGGCGCACCTCCCCGACGACGACGCCCTCGGCCGGCGGGTCAACGCCCGACGCGGCGGGACCGCGCCGCCCTCGGCCGTCGACGCGCTGCCCCGGTCCCTCGTGGACGCGCTGCGGGACGAGTACGCCGACGTCGTCACCCGACTCCAGGCGATGCGACCCGACCTCGACCTCGGGCGCTGGACCACCACCGTGGCCTGAGACCGGCCCGGCTCCCGGTCGCGGGTCCGGGCAGTCGAGCGCGGGGCCTCAGGCGGGCGGCGCGGCCCGCCAGCCCGCCGGCAGGCCCTCCCAGGCCGCACCGTCCACCGGTGCCGCCCGGAGCCCGCCGTCGCGGAGCGCGTCGTCGACCCGGCGGGCCACGGCGCCGAAGGGTCCGACCGCGTCCACGGGCGCGCTGCGCCGGAGCCCCGGGTCGATCCAGTCCGTCACCGCCGCACGGGTCGCCGTGTCGGGCTCGGCCAGCCCGACGTGGGCGACGAGGTGGTCGATCGTGGTCGCGGGACGCTCGAACCAGTCCTCGTAGTGGACGACGAGGGCCTCGGGGTGCTCCTCGGCCAGCGCGTGGACGTGGCGGAGCCACAGCCAGGCCCCGTGCTCGGGGGCGAACCCGTCCCGAGTGGCCAGGGACGCGGCCACGGCGTCGGGGTGGCGGAGGCCGGCCACGACCGGCTGGACGGGCGCGAGCACCCGCCACAGGGGCAGGAGGAAGCACAGGCGCGGGTCCTTGAGCAGGCACCGGCCGAACGGCTCGAGGTGGTCTTGGACGAGCTGGGCCGCCCACGTCCAGAACGGCGACAGGGCCGGGTCCTGCTCCCACCCGGTGGCCAGGACCGGGGGCGCGCTCCACCAGCCCCCGAGCACCCCGAGCAGCTCGTCGTGGAGCTGGGCCACCCGCAGGTTCTCCCAGTAGCCGCCGGGGTTGTCCTCGGTCGCGGGCATGAGCCGGGCCGGGTCCCCCGGGGACAGCCCCAGCAGCACCAGCGCCCGGGCGAGGGCCGAGGTGCCGGACCGGTGCATGCCCGCCACGGCCACGATGTCGGCGCTGCCGTCCACCCCGCCACGCTAGGCCGGCGGCGCCCCGACCTCAGCCGACCTCGGTCGCCGCGCCGGCGAACTGGGCCGCGTGCAGGAAGGCGTAGTGGCCGCCCCGGGCGAGCAGCTCGTCGTGCGTGCCCTGCTCGACGATCCGCCCCTCCTCCATCACGAGGATCACGTCGGCACCCCGGATGGTCGAGAGGCGGTGGGCGATCACGAACGACGTCCGGTTGGCCCGGAGCCGGTTCATCGCCTCCTGGATCAGCACCTCGGTCCGGGTGTCGACCGACGACGTTGCCTCGTCGAGGATCAGGATCGACGGGTCGGCCAGGAAGGCGCGGGCGATGGTCAGCAGCTGGCGCTCGCCGGCGGACAGGCCCGAGCCGTCGTCGGAGATCTCGGTGTCGAAGCCGTCGGGCAGCGAGTGCACGAACCGGTCGACGTAGGTGGCGCGCGCCGCGGCCCGGACCTCGTCCGGCGTGGCCCCCGGCCGGCCGTAGGCGATGTTCTCGGCGATCGTGCCCCCGAAGAGCCACGTGTCCTGCAGGACCATGCCGACGCGGGAGCGGATCTCGGACCGGGGCACGGTGGCCAGGTCCACGCCGTCGAGCAGGATCGCCCCGCCGTCCAGGTCGTAGAAGCGCATCAGCAGGTTGACCAGCGTCGTCTTGCCGGCGCCCGTCGGCCCGACGATGGCCACGGTCTGGCCCGGCTCCGCGACCAGCGAGAGGTCCTCGATCAGCGGGCGGTCGGGGTCGTAGGCGAAGGACACGTCCCGGAACTCGACGTGGCCCCGGGCCGGCCCGGGTGCCAGCGCGCCGTCCGGGTCCGGGACCTGCTCGGGGGCGTCGAGCAGCTCGAGGACCCGCTCCAGGGAGGCGATGCCGGACTGGAACAGGTTGGCCATCGACGCGAGGTGCGAGAGCGGCTGGGCGAACTGGCGGGCGTACTGGATGAAGGCCTGCACCTCGCCGACGGTCATGGCCCCCGAGGAGATGCGCAGCCCGCCCACGACGGCGACGAGCGCGTACTGCACGTTGCCGAGGAACATCATCGTGGGCTGGATGAGGCTGGACAGGAAGCTGGCCTGGAACGTGGCCTCGTACAGCTCGTCGTTGTCGACCTCGAAGCGGGCCTCGGCGTCGCGCTGGCGGCCGAAGGTCTTCACGATCACGTGGCCGGTGAAGGTCTCCTCCACCTGGGCGTTCACCGATCCCGTCCGCGCCCACTGGGTCAGGAACCGGGGCCGGGCCTTCCCGGCGATCCGCTTCATCGACCACAGCGACACCGGCACGGTCACGAGCGCGACGCCGGCGAGCAGCGGGGACAGCCACAGCATCACGCCGAGCACGCCGACGAGCGTCAGGACCGACGTGAGGATCTGGGCCATCGTCTGCTGGAGGCTCTGGGCGACGTTGTCGATGTCGTTGGTCACCCGGCTGAGCAGGTCGCCGCGCGAGGTGCGGTCGACGTAGGACAGCGGGAGGCGGTGCAGCTTCTGCTCGGCGGCCTCCCGGAGGCGGTACATGGTCCGCTGCACGACGCCGGCCAGCACGTAGGACTGCGTGTAGGACAGCACCCACGAGGCGGCGTAGACGCCGACGACGAGGAGCAGCTGGCGGTGGAGCTCGCCGGTGTCGATGCCGGGTCCGCCGGCCATGCGGGAGCGGACGCCGTCCACGATCACGTCGGTGGCGTCGCCGAGCAGCGTCGGTCCGGCCACGACGAGGGCCGTGGCCAGCACGGTGCAGACCACGACGAGCACGAGGCGGGGCCGCTCGGGCCCGAGCAGGCCCCAGAGGCGGCGGACGGCGTCGCCGAAGGAGGCGGAGCGCTCGGCGGGCATGCCGATCGAGCCCCAGCGCGGTCCGGCCTGCTCGGCGGTCGGCTTCAGCTCGCGGACCTGCTCGTTGGCCGCGGCCACCTCGCGTCGCCGGCTCATGCCGCCACCTCCCCGAGCTGGGACCGGACGATCTCGGCGTAGACCCCGCACGACCGGGTCAGCTCGTCGTGGGTGCCGAGGCCCACCACCTCGCCGTCCTCGAGCACGAGGATCTGGTCGGCGCCCATGATCGAGGACACCCGCTGGGCGACCACGATCGTGGCCGCGTCGGCCGTCCACGGCTCGAGCGCGGCCCGCAACCGGGCGTCGGTGGCCATGTCGAGGGCCGAGAACGAGTCGTCGAACAGGTAGATCTCGGGCCTGGCGACGAGGGCCCGGGCGATGGACAGCCGCTGGCGCTGGCCACCCGAGACGTTCGCCCCGCCCTGCTCGATGGGGGAGTCGAGGCCGTCGGGCATCGTGAGCACGAAGTCGGCGGCCTGGGCCACCTCGAGCGCGGCCCACAGCTGGTCGTCGGTGGCGTCGGGGTCGCCGTAGGCGAGGTTGGACCGGACCGTCCCGCCGAACAGGTACGGCTTCTGGGGGACGAGGCCGACGATCGACCAGAGCAGGTCCGGGTCGAGGTCCCGCACGTCGACGCCGTCGACGAGCACCTGGCCCGAGGTGGCGTCGAAGAGCCGGGGGACCAGGTTGAGCAGCGACGTCTTCCCCGCCCCCGTGGAGCCGATGACCGCCGTCGTGGTCCCGGGCTCGACTCGGAACGAGATGCCCGAGAGCACCGGGTGCTCCGCACCGGGGTAGTGGAAGCCGACGTCGCGCAGCTCGACCGTGGCCCGCTCGGGCACGTCGCGCACCGGGCGGACGGGCGGCACGACGGAGGTGTCGGTGTCGAGCACCTCGACGATGCGCCGTGCGGCGACCGAGGCCCGGGGGATCATCGAGAGCATGAAGGTGGTCATGGTGACGGCCATGAGGATCTGGACCAGGTACGAGAGGTAGGCGACGAGGGAGCCGACGCCGATCTGGCCGCCGTCGACGCGGTCGGCGCCGACCCACAGCACCGCCACGCTGGAGGCGCCGATCAGGAACGTGATGGTCGGGAACATCGCGGCCATGATCCGGCCCGCCCGGAGCGACACGCCGGTGAGCCGGTCGTTGGCCACGGCGAAGCGCGCCTCCTCCTGGGGCTCCCGGACGAAGGCCCGCACGACCCGGATGCCGGTGATCTGCTCCCGAAGGACCCGGTTCACGTCGTCGATGCGGTCCTGCATGGCCCGGAAGGCGGGGACCGTCCGGGAGATGACGCTCCCGAGCACGACGCCGGCCACGGGCACGGCGATGACCAGGACCGGCCACAGGCCGGTGTCCTCCCGGAGCGCCATGACCACGCCGACGACCATCATCAGCGGCGCCTGCACGAGCATCGTGCAGCCCATGGTCACGATCTGGGTGACCTGCTGGACGTCGTTCGTGATCCGGGTGATGAGCGAGGGTGCGCCGAACCCGCCGACCTCGCGGGCCGAGTACCCGGTGACCTGGTGGAAGAGGTCGCGTCGGACGTCGCGCCCGAAGGCCGCACCGGTCCGCGTGCCGAAGCGCACGGCGATCGAGGAGAAGACCAGCTGGACGGCCGTGAAGCCGAGCATCACCGCGCCGAGGCGGCGGATCGTGTCGTCGTCGCCCCGCAGCACCCCCTTGTCGATGATGTCTGCGTTGATGCCGGGCAGCATCAGCGCAGCCGAGGCCTGGATCAACGAGCAGACCACGACGACGGTGAGGGCCCGCCGGTGGGGCAGCACGTGGGAGCGGACGAGGCGGGTCAGCACGGGTGGGCCTCCAGGCCGTGGAGGAAGGTCTCGACGATCTCGGCGGGGTCGGCCGGCTCGGGGACCATGTGGGGGTGGGTGAGGGCGAGGGCGATGGCGCGCAGCCGCCGCGCCGCGACCTCCACGGGCACCCGGAGCCGGTCGGCGTCGGGTTCGAGCAGGTCCAGCAGGGCGGGGGGCATGGCCATCGGGCCGTCGTGGCGGTGCTCCCGGGGTCCGACGGCCACGAGGAGCTCCCAGACCGACAGGGCCCGCTGCTGGAGCACGGCGGTGACGGCGACGAGCCGCTCGCGCAGCGGCAGCCCGCCGTCGACCCGCCGCAGGTCCGCATCGAGCGGGGAGGGGTCGAGCGCCGCGTCGACGACGGCGTCGATCACCGCGTCCTTGTCGGGGAAGGCCCGGAAGATCGTGCCCTCGGCGATGCCGGCCGCCTCCGCGATCTGCCGGGTCGTGACCGCCGTGCCGTGGGCGAGCAGCAGGGGCCGGACCGCCTCGACGATGGCGTCGCGCCGCTCCTCCGGGGGGAGGGCGGCGGCGCGTCGGGCACGGATCTCGGTCGGCACGGCCGGGAGGCTAGCCGGATGAGTGAGCACTCACTCATTCGATCCCGTGCCCGGGCCGGTGGCTGGGCCCCGATCGGGCTCGGCCGCCACCCCACCGGTACCCTCGCCGACGTGTCCCCCCGTCGCTTCTGGGTGGAGACCCTCGGCTGTCCGAAGAACGCCGTGGACTCCGACAAGGTGACCGGTCGGCTCCTGGCCGACGGGTACGTCGCCGCGCCCAGCGCCGCGGACGCCGACCTCGTGGTGGTCAACACCTGCGCCTTCGTCGAGGAGGCCCGCCAGGAGTCCGTCGACACCATCCTCGCACTGTCCGACGCCCGTCGCGACGGTGCCGAGGTCGTCGTCACCGGCTGCATGGCCGAGCGCTACGGCGCCGAGCTGGCCGAGGCGCTGCCCGAGGTCGAGCGGGTCGTCGGCTTCGGCGGGCCCGTCACGGCCGAGCGGGCCGGCGACGCCACCGGCTGGGTACCCGTCCAGATCGGCGTCGGCGGCCGCGGTGCAACCTCTCCGGTCGCCGTCGGGTCGGACCCTGCGATGACCGCCGTCGCGGCGCCGCCCTTCGCATGGCGCGTGACGACGTATGGCGTGATGGTTT
>CAZCEZ010000057.1:0-4832 GCA_964497795.1 uncultured Acidimicrobiaceae bacterium
CCCTCGCCGAGCTCCTCGACGATGTTCTCGCACCAGATGCGGGCCTCGGTGTTGTAGGCGAGGAGGCCACCGATGGTCCACGGGTACGTGGCGGGGTCACCCCAGGCCGGGAAGCCGGTCGAGTTGAACAGCTGGGGCACGCACTCCTCGTCGAGGGTGTCGCGGATGGCGAGGTTGTTCGGCGTGCCGATGATGTACACGAAGGCGAAGGGATCGTCGGTCTGGAGGATCTCCTCGACGTTCGTGGCCGTCCGGGCCGGGTCGTAGGCGTCGTCGCGCAGGATCAGCTCGACCGAGCGCCCGTCGATGGGCTCCATCTGGTCGAAGTAGATCTGCATGCCCTCGCCGATGGCGCCGAAGGCGGCCAGGGCGCCGGACTGCGGGAGCGACATGGCCAGGGTGATGGTGTCGTCGGTGACGCCGGCGGCCGGGTCCCAGTCCGAGGGGCAGTCGGACAGGTCCAGGGTGGCGCCGCCGCCGAGGTCGATCAGGTCGCCGTCGGGCTCGCCGCCGTCCTCGCCGTCGTCGTCGGAGGGTTCCTCGGAGCCGTCGTCGGTGCCGGTCTCCTCGTCGTCGTCGGAGTTGCAGGCTGCCGCGACCAGCGCCAGCCCGAGCAGGGCGGCGAGGAGGCGGAGCCAACGCTTGGAGGTGATCATGTTCTGGGTTCTCTCCCTCGTTCGGGATACAGGGGCTTTCGGTGGCAGGGATGCCGGGACGTGGTGACCGCCTGGTTGGCGGGCACCGACGGGTGTGGCTCGCACTCAGCCCGTGCCGGCGGGCGCCCGGGGCGGCCGGACCACCCGGACGAAGCGGGCTCGGAGCCTCCGGAAGCCGTCGACGACGCCTCCCGGGAGGATGAACGTGAGTGCGATCAGGAGCACGCCGAGGAACAACGTGCCGTAGGGGCGGTCGCCCGAGAGCTCGTAGCCGTTGATCGAGTCGACCTGCGAGGTGAGCTGGGGCACGTAGACGATGACGATGCCACCGACCACGGGGCCCCACGTCGTGCCCACGCCGCCGACCACGAGGCCGACGATGAGGAAGATGGCCAGGTTGATGCCGAAGGTGTCGGGCGACAGGGTGCCGACCGCCATCGTGAACAGCATCCCGCCCATGCCGCACAGGGCGGCCGAGATGGCGAAGGCCAGGGTCTTGTAGCGAGCGAGGTTGACGCCCGACACGGCGGCGCCGGTCTCGTTGTCGCGCACGGCGACCAGGGCCCGGCCGAAGCGGCTGCGCCGCATGTTCGAGGCCAGCAGGAAGCACACGGCGGCGATGACGGTGACGAGCAGGTAGCTCCAGATGGCGTGCTCCTGGCGCTCGCCGATGCCGGAGAACCAGTCGCCGACGAGCGGGATCGACTCGAGCGCCGAGCCGATGGACTCGAAGTCGACCGGGGAGTCCAGGTCGGCGCGCACGACCTTGCCGTTGGAGGCCCCCGTCCGCTCGGCCAGCGACTCCAGCTTCACGATGGAGGGGAACACCACGGCCAGGGCCAGCGTGACCAGCGCCAGGTAGAGCCCGCGGATCCGCAGCGCCGGCACGCCCACGACGAAGCCGACCAGGAAGCAGAAGGGGATGACCACGATCGGCGTCAGGAAGTACGACCAGCCGAAGTCGTCGACCAGGATCGCCGTCACGTAGGCGCCCGTGCCCAGGAAGAAGCTGTTCCCGAGCGAGATCTGGCCGCTGTAGCCGATCAGGAAGTTGATGCCCAGCACGGCGACCATGTAGGCGATCGCGTGGTTCATCGACTCGATGCCGATCGTGAACGTGGAGCTGCCCACGTTGGCCTGCACCGGGGTGGCGAGCACGAAGGGCACGAGCGCGGCGGCGAGCACGAAGGCACCCCAGCCGACGATCCGGTAGATCCGGTGCTGCCGGGTGCCGTGCACCACGGTGCGGGGCAGGCCCTGCGACTCCGGTGCCTGTGCCACCTCGGGGCCCTCGGGCGCGTCGGTCGGGGTGTCGGCGTCCACGGTCGAGGTCATACGCGCTCCACTCGGGTGCTGCCGAAGAGCCCCGCCGGCCGCACGAGCAGCACGACGAGGATCACGGCCAGGGCCAGGGACAGGCTCAGCTCGTTGGGGATGAAGTCGACGTAGCCGACGACGAGGGACTGGATCAGGCCCACGATCAGGCCGCCGACGATGGCGCCCCGGAGGCTGTCGAGCCCGCCCAGGGCTGCGGCGGCCACGGCGAAGATCAGGACCCGGATCATGGCCGTCGGCTCCAGGAACAGGATCGGGCGGGCCACGAAGACCGTGGCGGCGAAGGTGCCGACGGCGGCGGCGATGGCCCAGCCCAGCTGCAGGGTGCGGCCGACCCGGATCCCGACCAGGCGGGACGACTCGAGGTTCGACGACACCGCCCGGAACGCGAGGCCGATCTTGGTCCGGTTGAGCAGGAGCTCGATGATCCCGAGCAGCGCGAGCACCGACACGACCATGCCGACCGTGTTCCAGGTGAGCGCGGCCGACCCGATCTTCAGGGCGTCGCCCTCGGGGAAGATGGCCGGGAACCGGCGGGGCGTCTGCAGCCAGATGACACCCGCCATCGAGTTGAGCACCAGGAAGAGCCCGAGCGTGATGATGACCAGCGGGAGGTGGTCGGAGGGGTCGAAGGGTCGGATGAGGGTCCGCTCGACCACGGCGGCGAGCACGGCGGTGATGAGCATGGCCAGGGGGATGGCGATCCACACCCCCAGCCCCTGCTCGACGGCGAGCACGTACACCAGGAACGCGCCGAGCATGGCCAGCTCGCCCTGGGCGAAGTTGATGAGCGTCGTGGCCTTGAAGATCAGCACCAGTGCCAGGGCGATGCCGCCGTAGGTGATGCCCTGCTCGAGGCCGTCGAACACGCGGGAGAGGAAGAGGTCCACGATCAGACTCCCAGGTAGGCCTTGCGGATGGAGTCGTCCTGCTTGAGCGCGTCGGCCGTGCCGGCGTGGACGATCTCGCCCGACTCCAGCACGTAGCCGCGACTCGCGATGCCGAGGGCGAGCTGCGCGTTCTGCTCGACCACGAGCATGGTGGTCCCGCGCTCGCGGTTGACCTCGGCGAAGCGCTCGAAGAGGTCCTTGACGATCAGCGGGGCGAGGCCGAGGGAGGGCTCGTCGAGCAGGAGCAGCCGGGGTCGGCTCATCAGCGCCCGGGCCACGGCCAGCATCTGCTGCTCGCCACCCGACAGGCTGCCGGCGGCCTGGGTGCGCCGCTCGCCGAGCACCGGGAACGTGTCGTACCAGCCCTCGATGTCGGCCCGGACCTCCTTGTCGGAGCGGATGAAGGCCCCGACCTCGAGGTTCTCGGCCACGGTCAGCTCGTTGAGCGTGCCGCGCCCCTGGGGGACGTGGGCGACGCCCCGGCGGACGATGTCGGCCGTGTCGAGGCCGACCAGCTCCTCGCCGGCCAGGCGCACGGAGCCACCCGTGTCGATCATCCCGCACAGGGCGCGGATGGTGGTGGTCTTGCCCGCGCCGTTGGCGCCGAGGATGACGACGACCTCGCCCTCCTCCACGTGGAAGTCCATGCCGTGCAGGACGCGCACGGGGCCGTACCCGCCGGTCAGGCCGGTCACGTCGAGCAGGCGCTCACTCATGCCGTTCCTCCTCGGGGGCTCCGCCCCCGGACCCCGGTGCGTGCGGTTCGCTGGCGCTCGCGCGCCCGCCGGAACTCGCTGGCGCTCATTCCGAACCCCCTCCCAGGTACGCCTCGACCACGGCCGGGTCCTGGGCGACCTCGCGGGGGTCGCCGTCGGCGATTTTGCGCCCGAAGTTCAGGACCACGAGCGAGTCGGACATGCCCATCACCATCCCCATGTGGTGCTCGACGAGCAGCACGGTCAGGCCCCGGCTGTCGCGCAGCCCCTTGATGACCGAGGCGAGCTCGTCGACCTCGGCGTGGGTGAGGCCGGCGGCCGGCTCGTCCAGCAGGAGGATGCGGGGCTCGCCGATGACGGCCCGGGCCAGCTCGATCCGCTTGAGCGTGCCGTAGGGCAGCCCGGCGGCCGGGTGGTGGGCGAAGCGGGCCAGCGACAGCTCCTCGAGCGCCGCCCAGGCCTGCTCCTCGATCTCGCGCTCCTCTCGGCGGGTGCCGATGCGCAGCGCGGCCGTGAGCGCGTTCTGCCTGGTCCGGGCGTGGGCGCCGACCATCACGTTCTCGAGCACCGTCATCCCCGGCCACAGGGCGAGGTTCTGGAACGTCCGGTAGATGCCGAGGCTGGAGATGCGGTGCGGCGGCGTCGACAGGATGTCCTTGCCGTCGAAGGTGACCCGCCCCTCGGAGGGGTCGTAGATGCGGCTGACCACGTTGAACGCCGTGGTCTTCCCGGCCCCGTTGGGGCCGATCAGTCCGCAGATCTCGCCCTGGCGGACCTGGAAGCTCAGACCGTCGAGGGCCACGATCCCACCGAAGCGGACCGTGAGCGCGTCGACCTCGAGTAGCGCGGTGATGGCGTTCCCCCTGGTTCGTGTGGCTCGTGCGACCGGCCGGCGGACCGGCGCACCTGCGGGCGTGCACTTACTGACGGAGTGTCACTTGTCGCCGGACGGTACACGGTTGTGACCGACGTCGCACCCAATGCCCGGGATCGTCACGCTCGTTCGGTCCGGTGTGCACCGTTCGCGCAGATCTTTCTGCGCCCCGGACCCGGTCGTGCACGATCCGTCGCCCTCGGACACCGCCGCGTGCAGGGTCTGCGGCTCCGCCGCAGCCGTGCCGCCTGCTCGCTGCGCTCCCGACGGCGGCTAGCCCGCCCGACCGCCCATGAACATCACCGAGTGCAGGGTCTGCGGCTCCGCCGCAGCCGTGCCGCCTGCTCGCTGCGCTCCCGAC
>CAZCEZ010000057.1:4932-22997 GCA_964497795.1 uncultured Acidimicrobiaceae bacterium
GGCGGCTAGCCCGCCCGACCGCCCATGAACATCACCTTGAGGTCGTCGTAGGCCTCGACGCAGCGGCCGGCGCCGAGCACGACGGACTCGAGGGGCTGGTTCACGAGCGTGACGGGGATGTCGGTCTCGGTCGCGATGCGGTGGTCGAGGCCGCGGAGCATCCCGCCGCCGCCGACCAGCTGCATGCCGGTGGTGATCAGGTCGTCGGCCAGCTCGGGCGGCGCCTGGCCGAGGCAGGCGATCACCGAGTCGACGAGCGCCGTGACCGGCTCGGCGATGGCCTCGCGGACCTCGGGCGTGGTGAGGATCACGGTCTTGGGCAGGCCGGACATGAGGTCCCGGCCCCGCACCTCGGCCCGGATCTCGTCGTCGACGGGCCAGGCCGAGCCGATCGCGATCTTGATCTCCTCCGCCGTGCGCTCGCCGATGGCGATCCCGTACTCGCGGCGCACGTAGGACTGGATCGCGGCGTCGATGTCGAAGGAGCCGACCCGGACCGCCTGGAGGGCCACGATGCCCCCGAGGGAGATGAGGGCGGTCTCGGTCGTGCCACCGCCCACGTCGATCACCATGTTGGCGACCGGCTCGTGGATGGGCAGCTCGGCGCCGATGGCCGCGGCCATGGGCTGCTCGAGGAGCTGGGCATCGGCCGCGCCGGCCCGTCGGGCGGCCTCGGTGACGGCACGGCGCTCGACCTCGGTGATGGCCGAGGGGACGCAGATGACGACGCGCGGACGGTTGAAGCGGTTGACGCCGGCCCGCTGGAGGATCAGTCGGATCATCCGCTGGGTGATGTCGAAGTCGGTGATCGCACCCTGGCGGAGCGGGCGCACGGCGATGATGTAGCTCGGCGTCCGCCCGATCATCTGCCACGCCTCGCGGCCCATGGCCAGCACGTCGCCGTTGCGCTTGTTCAGCGCGATCACCGTGGGCTCGTTCATCACGATGCCCTGGCCCTTGGCGTACACGAGGGTGTTGGCGGTGCCGAGGTCGATGGCCAGGTCCCGGGCCATCAGCGCACCCCGCCGTGGTCGTCGGGGTGGCCGCCCGACCCGTCGTCGGCACCGGGACCCGAGGCGCGCTCGTCGAGCCCGGGCGCCGCAGCGCGGCGACGACGGCGGGACCCGGGCGGGGCGAGCGCGTCCATCTCGCGCTGGAAGGAGGTGATGCCCGACTCGATGGAGCCCTGGGGGCGGTTCCGGCTCCACCACCACGCGCCGGCCGCGACCAGGATCGCGAGGAGCAGGAGGAGGCCGATCACGACGCCGACCCCCGGCCGCCGGCCGCGACGCCCTCGCCCGGACCCGCGGCGCGCTCGGGCTCCACGAGGTGCTGGGCCTCCAGGCCCCACGACTCCCCCGCCGCCCACGCCTCCTTCTTCCAGATGGGCACGGTGGCCTTGAGGGTGTCGATGCAGAACCGGGCGGCGGCGAAGGCCTCGTCCCGGTGGGGCGCCGAGGCCACGACGACGACGGCGGCCTCGGTGACGGCCAGCGGGCCGATCCGGTGGAGGAGCACGACGCGCCCGAGGCCGGACCAGCGGGCCCTCGCCTCGGCCGCGACCCGGGCGAGCCGGGGCACCACCTGGGACTCGTACGCCTCGTACTCGAGCAGGTGGACGTCGGGCCGCCCCTCGGAGTGGTCCCGGGCGGTCCCGGTGAAGGTGACCACGCCGCCGCAGTCCGGGCGGACGGCCCAGGCGCTCGCCTCGTGCACCGGGAGCGGGTCGCGGGTCAGCCCGAGCCAGTCGTCGCCCGCGGACGGGGGCGCGACGGCACCGGCGTCGTGCCGGTCGCCGGCGGTGGCGGACCCACCGGGCCCGGACCGGTCGGCACCGGGCGCGTCGGTGCCCTGCTCGTCCATCGGGGCGAGCCTACGATCCGCGCCCGCCCGGAGGTGGAACGGGGTCGCCCGCCGCCGGGGCGACGTCCGTGCCAGCGAGCCCGCCGGTAGTGTCGCTGGCCGCCCGGCCCGGCGGGGGCCGGGGTTCCGGACTCCCCGACCGCACCCGACGACGACGGCAGACCCACGTGGACCACGAGGACGAAGACGACGACCTCGGCTGGACGCCCCCGCTGCCCCCCGAGGACCGGATCTGGCGCCACCCGAGCGAGCTCGCGGCGTCCGCTCCCCCGGCTGCTGCGACCGTCGCACCGGACCGGCCCGGGGCCACCACGGCCCGCATGGTCGCCAGCGGCCTGCTGGGCGCGGTGATGGCCGTGGGGGCCGTCGCCCTCGCCGGCGGCTTCGACGAGCGGGTCGCCGGCACCCGGGTGGCCGCCCCCGTCCCCGCCGACGACGACGGCCCCGCCGGGGCCGACCCGACGGCTGCGGTCGCGTCGGCGACGTCGCCGGTCGTGGCCGGGATCGAGGTCCCCGCCGACGACGGCGTCCGCACCGGCAGCGCCGTGGTGCTCCGCAGCGACGGCCACCTCGTCACCGCCGCCCACCTCGTGCGCGACGCCACCGGCCCGATCGAGGTCCGCCTCGGCGACGGACGGGTCCGCACGGCCGAGGTCGTGGGCGCCGACCCCGAGACCGACGTCGCCGTCCTCCACGTCGAGGCCACGGACCTGGTCGCGGCCAGCATCGGGTCCGCCGAGGGCCTCACCACCGGCACCTGGGCCCTGGCGGTGGGTGCCACCGCCGGGGACGGCCCGGCGACCACGTCGTGCCGGGTCTCGGCGACCGGTCGTCGCCTCGAGGTCCCGGGGGGCGGCGCCCTCCACGGGATGGTGCTGCTGGACGCGCCCTTCGCCCCGGGCACCACGGGTGGCGCCCTCGTGGACCGGCGCGGCGCCCTGGTCGGCCTCGCCACCGAGGTGCCGACCACGTCGGCGGTGTCGGGACGGGCCTTCGGCGTCGCCCTCCCCGCCGAGGTCGCCTCCCACGTCGCGACCCAGCTCATCGCCCACGGGCACGCCAACCGGGCGTGGCTCGGCGTCCACGGGGCCGACCTCGACCCGGCCGCGGCCGCCGCCCACGACCTGCCGGGCGCGGCCCGGGTCGAGCGGGTCGTGGCGGGCTCGCCCGCCGAGGCCGCGGGCGTGGCCCGGGGAGACGTCGTCGTGGCCGTGGACGGGGTGCCGATCGCCTCCATGTCCGAGCTGATCGCATCGCTCTGGCTGCACGTGCCGGGCGACGAGGCCGAGCTGGAGGTCCTGCGCGACGGCGTGCCGCGGACCGTGACCGTCGTGCTCGGCGGCCGCGACCGCTCCTGACCCGTCCCCGCCCGGATCGGCTCCGGGCCCGGCTCAGCCCCGGGCCCGCGCCGCCACGGCCCGCACCCGGCGGCGGATCACGGTGCCGCCCACGGCCAGCCCGCCGACGAGGGCGGTGGCCGCGACGCCGAGGGCGATCTCCTGGCGGCGCTGCGGGGAGATCTGGGCCCACGGAGCGGCGTCGTGCCCGGCGACGAAGGCCTCGTCGTTGCTGGCGTGGGGTTCCCAGCCCAGGGCCCGGAGCCGGTCATTGGCCACGACCCAGGGGTGGTTGGCGAAGGCGACGAAGCCGGGCGGCGTGGGCACGAGGTGGAACCGCCACCCGATCGAGGTGAGCACGCGGGCCACCCGCTCGGGCAGGGGGAGCCGGGGCGCGCCCCCGACCAGGGCCCGGACGAGGTCGTCGGCCAGGGCGCCGTCCGGGGCGACGTTGAAGGGCCCCGTGGCGCGGGCCCGGCGCACCACGTCGACCGCGGCGGCGACGTCGTCGACGTGGACGAACTGGACCGGGGCGGTGGCCTCCGAGGAGGACACGACCCGCGCCGCGGCCAGCACCCGGCCGAGCTCGTCGGGCCCGTCCGGGCTCACGGTCACGCACGGTCGGAGCACGGCCACGGCCACGTCGGGGTGCGACTCGGCGAAGGCGCGGACCCGCTCCTCGATGCCGACGCGGATCTGCACCCACGGGGCGTCCGCGTTCGGGCGGAGCGGGTCGGCCTCGGTCAGGGGCACGGGGTTGTCGGCGTGGGCGCCGTACACCGTCGCCGAGGTCCGGACCAGCAGCTGGCCGATCCCGCAGCGCTCGGCGGCGGCGAGCACGCGGGCGGTGGTGTGGACGTCGTGGTCGACGTCGTTGCCCTCGAGCGGGTCGCTCCCCGCCAGGTGGCAGAGGCAGTCGACGCCCTCGAGCACGGCGTCGAGGTCGTCCTCCCGGAGGCGGAGCCGGGCCACGGTCACGCCGTCCTCGGGGTCGCGCACGGGGCGCCGGTCGATGGCGACGACCTCGGTCACCTCGGGGTCGGCGGCGAGGAGCGAGACGACCCGCCGGCCGACGGGTCCTGCCGCACCGGTGACCGCGATCCGAGACACGGCCCCTACCCTGACCGTGATGAGCGGCTTCGGTCCAACCGGTGGAGACGACCCCTTCGGAGGCCTCCCCTTCTTCGGCGACCTCGGTCGCCTGCTCGGCGGCATGGGCGCGGGTGGCGGCCTGCCGTGGGACGCGGCCCGGCAGGTGGCGTTGCAGATCGCGACCGCCGGGGAGAGCGAGCCCAACGTCGACCCCGTGGCCCGCATGGACGTGGAGCAGCTGGCCCGCGTCGCCGACCTGCAGGTCACGGCCAAGACCGGCCTGTCGACCACGGTGACCGGCCGCGGCGTCAGCGTCGTGCCCGTCAACCGGGTCCAGTGGGTCCAGCGCAGCCTCGACGCCTACAAGCCGCTGTTCGAGTCCCTGGCGTCGTCGCTCGGCCCGAAGCCCGGGGGCGGGGGCCAGGCGCCCTCGGTGGGCTTCACCGCCGACCTCTCCGCCGACCCCGCCCAGGGCGGCGACCCCTTCGCCGGGATGCTCGAGCAGCTGATGGGGGCGATGGCCCCGATGATGCTGACCGTCACCGCCGGCGGGATGATCGGTCACCTGGCCCAGCGCAGCTTCGGCACCTACGACCTGCCCGTGCCCCGCCCCGCGGACCAGGGAGCGGCCAGCGACGAGATCCTGCTCGTGCTGCCCAACGTCCTGGCGTTCGGCCAGGACTGGTCCATCGAGCAGCGCGACCTGCTGCTGTGGATCTGCCTGCACGAGATCACCCACCACGCCGTGCTCGGCGTCCCCCACGTGCGGGACGAGCTGGAGCGGATGCTGCTCGAGTACGCCTCGGGCTTCCGGCCCGACGCCAACGGCCTCGTCGACCGGCTCGGCAGCGTCGACCCCTCCGATCCGGCCGGCATCCAGGAGCTGCAGTCGGCCCTCGGCGACCCCGAGGTCGTGCTCGGGGCGATCCAGACCGACGAGCAGCGGGCCCTGCTCCCCCGCATCGAGGCGCTCGTCGCCACGATCGTGGGCTACGTGGACCACGTCATGGACGCGATCGGTGGCGGCCTGCTGCCGTCGTACGGGATGATCACCGAAGCCGTCCGGCGCCGGCGGGTGGAGGCCGACGAGTCCGACCGCTTCGTCGCCCGGCTCCTCGGCCTGACCCTCGACCAGCCGGCATACGACCGGGGCGCGGCCTTCGTCGACGGCGTCGTCGAGCGGGCCGGCTTCGACGGCCTCGACGGCCTGTGGCGCGACGCCCGCCACCTGCCGACGCCGGCCGAGATCGACGCCCCCGGCCTGTGGCTCGCCCGCACCGAGCTGCTCGACGACGACCCGGCCGCCGGCGACGGGCCCGACGGCCCCGGCGACGCCTGACCCGCGCCGGGCCCGATCAGCCCGGGTCGGACACGTCGACCAGCCGGGTGGACAGCCTGCCGTCGACGGCCTCGACCACGGCGACGGTGTGGCGGGGTGCCCGGCGGCGCTCGGTGGGCGAGCCCGGGTTGAGCAGCCGCTGCCCGTCCACGCCCTCGGCGTCGAGGGGGTCGTGGCTGTGGCCGAACACGACGAGGTCCGCGTCGGGGAACCAGCGCCGAAGGCGGGCCTCCCGGCCCCGGGTCGGCCCGGAGTCGTGGACCATGGCGATGCGGACGCCGTCGACGGTCTCGGTGACCCGCTCCGGCAGCACCCCGAGCAGCTCGTGGTCGTTGTTGCCGAGCACGGCGGTCACGGGGGCGAAGCCGGCGAGCTCGTCGAGCAGCTCGGGCACGACGACGTCGCCGGCGTGCCAGATCGCGTCGACCTCGTCCAGCAGCCCGTAGACGGCGTCGGGCAGCCGACGGGACGACCCGCGCCGGACGTGGGTGTCGGCCAGGACGAGCAGCCTGGTCACGACTCCCCCTCGACCCGGGTCGGGTCACCCGGGCGGGCCGGTGACCGGTCGCCGCCCGGTCCGGGCGTGGCGATGCTCGGTGGCACGGCCGGCGGGGAGGGTGGCGGCGGGTCGGGCGGGTCGGGCGGCTCGCCGCCGGGCGACACGATCGTCGGCGGGAGGCGCCGCGTCGGGCCCTCGGCCAGGTCGTGGTCGGCGCGGCCCGATCGGTCGTCGCCGCCGAGGCGGGCCCGCGCCGCCCGCAGCGTGCGCCGCACCCGGCGGTCGGCCACCTGGCGGGCGCCCCGAGACCCCGCCACGTAGGACGCGGCGCCGAAGGCGGTGGCCACGGCGACGAGGCCGAAGCCGAGCCAGGTCGGCATGGGGAGGATCCCGAGCACGGCGCCGGCCACCCAGATCAGCTGGAAGCGGGTCTCGAACCGCGCGAAGGACCGGCCCCGGTTGGCGTCGGGGGCGTCGCGCTGGACGATGGCGTCGAAGGCCTGCTTGGCCCCGGCTGCGCCCACCCCGACGACGAACGCGACGAGCGCGGCGCCGGGGAGGCCGCCGAGCCAGGCCGAGACCACCGCGAGCAGGGACACGGCGGCCAGCACGCCGGTGATGATCCGCTCCTCGTCGGCCTGGCGCCGCAGCGTCGGCGCGATGCCGGCGCCGACCAGGGAGCCCGTGGCCGACAGGGCGAGCACGACCCCGAAGTGCCAGGTCGGGGCGTCGCCGGTGCGGAGCGCGAAGGCCAGGAGGAACGTGAGGAAGCCGACCACGCCGCGCAGCAGGCCCATGGCGGACGCGGCGAGCAGCACCCCGACGCCGCGCAGCTCGGCCTTGGCCTCGAGCGACTCCTCCTCGGCCGCGACCTGGGTCCGGGGCACCTGCCAGGACACGACCACACCGACGGCGAACACGGCGGCGGCCATGCCGAGCACCCACTCCGAGCCCCCGAGGCGCAGCGCGACGGCGCCGGGGACGGCGGCGAGGAAGCCGACGATGCCCGAGATGAGCGACAGCTTCGAGTTGGCCTCGACGAGCTCGTCGTCGCCCCGCACGGCGGTCGGCACCAGGGCCGACTTCGCCACGTGGTACCCCTTGGCCAGCACGAGCAGGCAGAACGCCTCGGGGAACAGCAGCAGCGAGTCGACGTCGCGCACCATCAGCAGGCAGACCAGGGCCCGCAGGCCCGACGACCCGATCACCATCCACCGGCGTCCGCCCGCGGCGCGGTCCAGGGCGGGGCCGACCAGCGGGGCGACCACGGCGAAGGGAGCCATGGTCAGCGCCAGGTACAGGAAGACCTCGCTGCGGGCCTCGGTGACGTCGATCGAGAAGAAGAGCGTCCCGGCCAGGGCGATGGCGACCAGCGTGTCCCCGGCCACGGCCAGGGCGTGGGCCCGGGCCAGGCGGGCGAAGGGCGTCGGCGCGAACGCCTCGGCCCCCTGGCGGGGCGTTCGCATGGGCCGCCAGCCGTCGTCGGACATCACCGTCGCACGGTACCGGTGCCCTCCGACGCTCCCGACGCGCTCAGGTGGGCCGCGCGACCTTCTCGAACTTGTAGCCCAGGCCGCGGATGGTGACGATGCGCTCGGGGCTCGACGGGTCGGTCTCGACCTTGCCCCGCAGCCGCTTGACGTGGACGTCGAGGGTCTTGGTGTCGCCGACGTAGTCCGACCCCCACACCCGGTCGATGAGCTGCTCGCGGGTCATCACCCGGCCGGCGTTGGCCAGCAGCACGTGGAGCAGCTCGAACTCCTTGAGGGGCAGGGCCGTGACCTCGCCCCGGATCCGGACCTCGTGGCGCTCGGGGTCCAGGGCGACGTCGCCGACGGTGATCGCCTCGGTGGTGAGGTCCTCGTCCCGGTCGGCCGTGCGGCGCATGACGGCCCGCATGCGGGCCACGAGCTCGCGGATCCGGTACGGCTTGGTGACGTAGTCGTCGGCGCCGACCTCGAGGCCGACGACGGTGTCGATCTCGGAGCCCTTGGCCGTGACCATGATGATCGGCACCTGGCTGCGCTTGCGGATGTCCCGGCACACGTCGATGCCCGAGACGAGCGGCAGCATCACGTCCAGGAGCACGAGGTCGGGGCGGACGGCGTCGAACATCTCAAGGGCCTGGGCCCCGTCGCGGGCCACCTTGACGCGGAAGCCCTCGCGCCCCAGGCCCAGCGTGAGCGCCTCGACGAAGGACTCCTCGTCCTCCACCACGAGCACGGTCGCCTCTGCCATCTGCCTCGCTCCTATCCGACGTCTGCGGTGTCTTCGGTGGTGGGGGCCGACCGGTCGGCCACCAGGTGGTCGGGTGCGGCGGGCACGGCGAGGGTGAAGGTCGAGCCCTCGCCCTCGCGGCTGGTGACCTCGACGTCGCCACCGTGGTTGTGCGCGACGTGGCGCACGATGGCCAGCCCGAGGCCGGTCCCGCCGGTGTCCCGGCTGCGGGCGCGGTCCACCCGGTAGAAGCGCTCGAAGATGCGCTCGAGGTCCCGCCGGGGGATCCCGATCCCGTGGTCGGCCACCGAGAGCCGCACGAGGTCGTCGCGGGCCTCGGCGCGCAGCTCGACGACCGAGCCGGGCTGGCTGTACTTGATCGCGTTGTCGACCAGGTTGAACACGGCCGAGACCAGCTGGCGGCGATCTCCGAGCGCCTCCAGACGCCGGGACGGCTCGGTCAGGTCGAGGGTGATGCCGCGCTGCTCCGCGGCGTGGAGCGCCCGCTCCCGGGCCTCGGCCAGCACCAGGTGGGCGGGCACCGGGTCTCGCATCGTGGATTCGCCGGCCTCGATGCGGCTCAGCTCGAGCAGGTCGTCGATGGTGCGCGACGCCCGCATCGCCTCGTGGTGCATGCGGGACGCGAGACGACGCAGGATGGCGACGTCGTCCTCGTCGACCATGGTCTCGGCGAGCACGCCGAGCCCGCCGACCGGGGTCTTGAGCTCGTGGCTGATGTTGGCGACGAAGTCCCGCCGGACCGCGTCGACCCGGCGGCGCTCGGTCACGTCCTCGACCACGACGAGGGCCCCGACGCTGCGGTGGCCGTCGTCGAGGGGCGATGCGGACAGCACGAGGGTCCGCCGGGGCGGGCCGAACAGCTCGAGGGTCTGGCTGGACCGCTCGCCCACGAGCGCGAGCGCGGCGAGCTCCTCGATGGCGGACTCGACGAGGGCCTCCCCGTGCCGGGCGCCGAGGAACGACTCGGCCCTGGCGTTCCGGAAGACGATCTCGCCGGCGTCGTCGAGCAGCACGATCCCGTCGCCGATGGCGGTCAGCGCGTGGGCGAGGCGGATCTCGGCCGCCGACGCGTCACCGGTCCGGGCCACGGCGTGGTCGACGGACCGTTCGAGCTGGGCCAGGGTCGCCTCGGTGGAGCGCACCTCCGGGAGCGGCGCGGCTTCGAGGCGCGCTGCGGCAAGGTGGACCCGCTGGCGGGTCCGACGACCGGCTCGCCACCAGGCCAGGAGCGCTGCGACGAGCAGCACGGACGGGACGGCTGCGGCGAGGACGAGGTCGGTGCTCACGACATCCCACCCTGCCCGCGTCCGCCGCCCGGAGCCGACCACCCTGCGACCTCGCCGGCGGGGCGGTCACCCTCGCCGTCTCCACCTCCGAGCGCGCTGCGGTGCTCGGGCAGCCATCCGTCGACCATGTAGCGGACGCGCTCGCCGATGTTCACGGCGTGGTCACCGATGCGCTCGAAGAACCGGCCGACCATGGCGAGCTCGACCGCCGAGCGGACGTCGCCACCGCCGCCCCAGGTCAGCACCGCCTCGACGAAGGCGGCGTGGGCTGCGTCGAGCCGGTCGTCCATGAGGTCGAGCGAGGCGGCCAGCGCCGCGTCGCCCTCGGCGTAGGCGTCCATGCAGCTGCGGAACAGGCGCGTCGCCTCGTCGGACATGTCGGCGATGTTCCCGCGCAGGATCGGCGGGAGCGGGCGTGCGTGGAGCCGGGCCACGCCCTTGCACACGTTGACCATCAGGTCGCCGGACCGCTCGATCTCGGCGACCAGGCGCATCGCGGTGATCACGGCTCGGAGATCGGCGGCCATGGGCTGCTGGAGTGCGAGGACCTCGTAGCACCGCTCCTCGATCGCCGCCGCCCGCTCGTCGAGGACGTCGTCGCCCTCGACGACCCTCCGTGCGGCCTCGAGGTCACCCGAGAGCAGTGCCTCGGTACCGGTGGGGATCGCCTCGGTCACGTGGCCCGCCAGGCGGACGATGTCGCGCATGATGGCGTCGAGCTCGGCGTGGAACGCCGCCCGCGGGTCGTGCAGGGTCACGACGACCTCCCGGTGCCCGGTGCTCGCACGCCGGTCACCGGACCTCCGCCGTGAGGTGGTCGGGGTCCCCGGTCAGGAGGTAGCGGAGCCGGGCCCCGATGATGGCGGCGTGGTCCGCCATGCGCTCGAGCGACCGACCGGCGATGAGGGCGGCGGTCGCGGTCCGCACGGCGTCGTCGCCCCGGAGCCGGAGCAGCTCTGCCATCAGGTGCTCGTAGTGCAGGTCCATCGAGTGGACCCGGTTGGCGAGGTCCGTGGCGAGGCCGATGTCCTGTGCCGACCACGCCCGCTGCGCCGAGCGGAACGCCTCGACCGCCGTGTCGGACATGTCGAGCAGCGTGTCGAAGACGACGTGCGACCCCATGATCCGCGTCCGCTCGTGCCGGAGGTTGACCACTCGCAGGGCGAGGTCGCCGACGCGCTCGAGCTCGGAGAGGATGCGCAGCACCGAGACCACGAAGCGCAGGTCGTCGGCGACCGGCGACTCCCGGGCGAGCAGCTCGTAGCAGCGCTCGGTGAGCGAGACGTTCATGGCGTCGATCTCGTCGTCCTGGGCGAGGGCGGCGACGGCGGCGCCCTCGTCGCCGTGGGCCAGCACCTCGCGCATGCGCTCCAGGTTCCGGTCGACGAGCACGCCCATCAGCTCGACCTGCAGCCGCAGCTGGTCGAGCTCGCCGTGGAACGCCTCGCGCATGGTCGGTCTCCCCCGCCCGTCCACCTAGCCGAATCGCCCGGTGACGTAGTCGGCCGTCGCCTGCTCGCTCGGCGTCGAGAAGATCTTCGCGGTGTCGTCCATCTCGACGAGGCGGCCGGGCTTGCCGGTCCCCTCGATGTTGAAGAACCCGGTGCGCTCCGAGACGCGGGCGGCCTGCTGCATGTTGTGGGTCACGATGACGATCGTGAACCGCTCCTTCAGCTCGGTCATGAGCGCGTCGATGGCGAAGGTGGAGATGGGGTCGAGGGCCGAGCAGGGCTCGTCCATCAGCAGCACGTCGGGCTCGACCGCGATGGAGCGGGCGATGCACAGGCGCTGCTGCTGGCCGCCCGAGAGGCTTGAGCCGGGCTTGTCGAGGCGGTCCTTGACCTCGTCCCACAGGTTGGCGCCGCGCAGGGACCGCTCGACGATCTCCTCGCCCTCCGCCTTCTTGATGCGCTTGGAGTTCAGCTTGATCCCGGCGAGCACGTTCTCGGCGATCGACATCGTCGGGAACGGGTTCGGGCGCTGGAACACCATGCCGATCCGGGTGCGGACCGTGACCGGGTCGGCCTTCGGGCCGTAGATGTCCTCGCCGTTCAGGGTCACCTTGCCCGTGCAGTAGGCGCCGTCGATGACCTCGTGCATCCGGTTCAGGGACCGCAGGAACGTCGACTTGCCGCAGCCGGACGGACCGATCAGCGCGGTCACCGAGCGGGGCTCGATGTCCATGCTCACGCCCTCGACGGCCTTGAACGACCCGTAGTAGATGTCCAGGTCCCGCACCTCGATGCGGTGGTCCTGGCTCGGCGCGCCCGCCGGGGCCGGGCTCGGATGCTCGGTCGAGGTGGTGTCCACGTCGATCCCCTGGATGGTGGTGTCGGTCTCGGTCATCGGAGTCCCTTCGGCTGGAGCACCTTGGCCAGGATGCGGGCGAGGAAGAACAGCGTCGCCACGATCAGCACCAGCGTCAACGAGGCAGCCCAGCCCCGGTCGTAGCTGAACTCGGCCTGCCGGCCGGGGGTGGCGTAGGAGTAGTAGGCCTGCACGGGCAGGGAGGTCATGCGTCCCTCGAAGGGGTCCACGTTCGTGTCGCTGGTGAGCCCGGCGACGATGAGCAGCGGCGCCGTCTCGCCGATGACGCGGGCCACGGCCAGCATGATGCCGGTCAGGATGCCGGCGATGGCGGTGGGCAGGACGACCTTCACGATCGTCCGCCACTTGGGCACGCCGAGGGCGTAGGACGCCTCCCGCAGCTCGTTGGGCACGAGGCGCAGCATCTCCTCCGCCGAGCGGATGACCACGGGGGTCATGAGCACCGCCAGCGCGACGCCGCCGGCCAGGCCGGACCGGGCGCCCGGCCCCTGGAAGATCACGAACACGGCGTAGGCGAACAGGCCGGCCACGATCGAGGGGATGCCGGTCATGACGTCGACCATGGTGGTGACCGAGCGGGCGAGGCGGCCCCGGCCGTACTCGACGAGGTAGATCGACACGAGCAGGCCGAGGGGCACCGAGATGAGGGCGGCGATCCCGGTCATGATCAGCGTGCCGATGATGGCGTGCTGGGCACCGCCGCCCTCGCCCAGCACGTTGCGCATGTCGGAGGTGAAGAACTCGACGTCGAAGCGCGCCGAGCCCCGCTCGACCACGGTCCAGACGAGCGACACGAGCGGCGCGAGGACCAGGAGGAAGGCGCTGGTGATGAGGGTGCCGACGACCCGGTTGGTCGCCTTGCGGCTGCCCTCGACCCGGAACGCGACGGCCGAGATTGCCACCAGGTAGGTCACCAGCGTCGCGGCGGCGCCGGCGAAGAGGTTCGGGCCGCCGGCCAGGACGGCGACCGCAACGCCGATGGCCAGCGCCAGGGCGGCCAGGGCCCAGGGCACGGCGGCCGGGAGGCTGTCGCCGGCGAGCGCGCGGGGCTCCGGCGGGGCCTCGGCGGTGGGGCGGTCGGTGACGGCGGTCATCAGTTGGCTCCCGAGAACTCGGCGCGGCTGTTGGTGATCCGACGGGCCACCAGGTTCACGGCGAGGGTGATGAGGAACAGGACCAGTCCGGTGGCGATGAGCCGGTTCACCTCGAGGCCCGAGCTCTCCGGGAAGGAGAGCGCGATGTTGGCGGCGATGGTCTGGCTGTTCTGGTTCGAGATCAGGTTTGCGCTGATCAGGTCCGGGGCCGGTGACAGGACCAGGGCGATGGCCATGGTCTCGCCGAGGGCTCGGCCGAGGGCGAGCATGGCGCCGGAGATGATGGCCGAGCGGCTGTAGGGCAGCACCGCCATCTTGATGACCTCCCAGCGGGTGGCCCCGAGGGCGAGCGCCGCCTCCTCGTGCAGGCGGGGGGTCTGGAGGAACACCTCGCGGCTGATCGCGGTGATGATCGGCAGGATCATGACCGCCAGGACGATCGCCGCTGTGAGCAGCGTCCGCCCGTTGAGCAGCGCCGGGCCCTCGAAGAGGGGGATGAAGCCGAGGTTGTCCTCGAGCCAGGGGTAGAGGCTGCGGCCCAGCACCGGGGCGAGGACGAAGATCCCCCACAGGCCGTAGACGACCGAGGGGATGGCGGCCAGCAGGTCGATCAGCGTCCCGAACGTCCGAGCCAGGGACTTCGGGGCGTAGTGGCTGATGAACAGGGCCACGGCCACGGCGGGCACGAAGGCGAAGAGCAGGGCGAGCGACGCCGCGTAGACGGTGCCGAAGACGAGCGGCCCGACGTAGTCGATGAAGGGGACGGCGGGCTCGACCGTGCCGTCCTCGGTCCAGTACGGGAGCGCCTCGTAGAAGAGGAAGAGGGCGACGCCGGCGAGGATGACCAGGATCAGGGCGCCGGCGCCGAGCGTGAGGCCGGAGAAGATCCGGTCCCCGGGGCGCCGGGGGGCCTTCACCCTGCCGGACGGGTTCGCCGGGGCCGGCTCCTCGGGGGCGCGGGCCTCGGTGTCGGGTCCGTCGGTCAGGGTCATGGCGTCTGGCTCCGTGGCATGTCGGCTCCGAGGCGGCGTCGTGGTGCGGTGGTGATCCTGGCAGAGGTCCGGGGGGTGCCGGTGACGGCGGTGCCCGGGGACGCAGGCGGGCGGGCCGGTGGAACCGGCCCGCCCTCGTCCCTGCGTCAGGTGGTGCAGGCTCGGCGCCTGGTCAGGCGACGCCGATCTCGTCGTAGACGGCCTGCAGCTGCTCCTGCAGCGAGTCCGAGATCGGGGCGTTGCCCGCCTCGGCTGCGGCGTCGGCCTGACCCTCGTCGGAGCCGGCGTACTGCATGAAGGCCTTGACCAGGTCGGCGGTCTCCTGGCTGTCGTAGTCGAGGCAGACGATGTGGTAGCTGACCAGGACGATCGGGTACACGCCGGACTCGGTCGTGTCGCGCACCAGCTCGTACTGGAAGTCGAACTCGCTGAAGCCCTCGGCTCGCTCGGAGACGTCGAGGATGCGGCCGGCGGCCTCCGGCGAGAACGGGACGAACTCGTCGCCCACGCCGACGTTCACCTGGCCGAGGCCGGCGACCTGGGAGGCGTCGGCGTAGCCGATGGAGCCGTTGCCGGAGCCGACGGAGGCCACGACGCCGGACGTGCCCTGGGCACCCTCGCCGCCGAAGGGCCAGACCTCGACCGCGCCGGTCTCGGGCCACTGGGTCCCGGTGGCGGCCACGGCGAGGTACTCGGTGAAGTTCTCGGTGGTGCCGGACTCGTCGGAGCGGTGGACCGGGTTGATGGCCAGGTCGGGCAGCTCGACGTCGGGGTTCAGGTCGGCGATGGCCGCGTCGTTCCAGTTGGTGATCGAGTCGTCGAAGATGCCGCCGATGACGTCGGCGGACATGTTCAGCTCGTCGATGCCCTCGAGGTTGAAGGCGACAGCGATCGGGCTGATGTAGTGGGGGATGTGCACGGCACCGCGCTCGGAGGCGCAGCGCTCCTGTGACTGGGCGAACTCCTCCTCGTCCATCAGGCCGTCGGAGCCGGCGAAGTCGGAGCCGCCGGACAGGAACTGCTCACGACCGCCGCCCGAGCCGATGGGGTCGTAGTTGACGGTGACGCCCTCGTTGGCGGTCTGGAAGCCGACGATCCAGCCGTCCATGGCGGCGGCCTGGGAGGAGGCGCCGGCACCGACCAGGGTGCCGGACAGCTCGGAGCCGTCGTCGGTGGGCTCCGCGGAGCCGTCGTCGGTGGCGGCCTCGGCGCCGTCCTCGTCGTCGTCGCCGCCACAGGCAGCGGCCACGAGGCCGAAGGCGAGGAGCAGGGCGAGGATGGATGCCCAGCGTCGGTTGCGGATCAAAGCACTTCCTCCGTGCAGGGGGTACAGGATGTGTCTCGGGGGACGACGCGCACCGTAAGCACCGCAGGTTGACGGCCGACCCGCCGTCGGTGAACCGGAGGTGAACGGCCGGGCTCACCTCGGCGAACACGACCGCACGGAACGTGCGGACGTGCACGACCGGTGCCGGAACCGGGCATCCTGCCCGGTCGTGGGCCGTTCCGGGCCCGTCGAGGGCGCGGATCGCGCCGTCCCGGACTCGCCCCAGCTCAGGCGGAGGTGAGGGCGTCGAGCACGAGGGCGTCACGCGGGTAGGTGAGCAGTGCGCCCGCCTCGCCGACGGGCACCCAGCGCCGCTCGTCCACCTCGTCGTCGGGCTCGAAGCCGGTGTCGGCCACGGGGGTCATGGCCCACCAGCGCACCTGCTTGGGCCGACCCCGGTGATCGACGTAGCCGACCCCGGGCAGGGGTGCGCCGAGCAGGCAGACGAGCCCGGTCTCCTCCCACACCTCCCGGACCGCAGCGGCCTCCCACGACTCGCCCGGGTCGAGCTTGCCCTTGGGGAAGGACCAGTCGTCGTACCGGGACCGGTGGACCAGGAGCACCTCGGGCCCGGCGGGGCCCGGCCGGACGGGCACGCCGCCGGCGGCCCGCACGATGCCGTCGCCGTCGGGCCCGTCGCCGACGGGCGCAGGGACCGGCGGCACCGTCAGTCGTCCCGCTCGAGCCGGCGGGCCCGTCCCAGCGCCGCCTGCTGCAGTCGCAGGTGCGTGTCGGTGCCGGGCTGATCGGTGCTGGGCCGGTCGGAAGCGGGCTGGTCGGGACCGGACCCGGCCCGGGTCCAGCGGCCGTCGGCGGACAGCGTCCAGGCCAGCCGGTCGTCGGCCAGGTTCACGTCGAGGATCTCGACGAGGCGCTGCTGGAGCGCCGGGTCCGCCACGGGGACGAGCGCCTCGACCCGGCGGTTCAGGTTGCGGGACATCCAGTCGGCCGAGCCGATCAGGAAGTGCGGCTGGCCTCGCCCGTTCCCGTTGGCGAAGGAGTAGATCCGGGAGTGCTCGAGGTAGCGACCCACGATCGAGCGGACCCGGATGGTCTCGGACAGGCCCGGCACGCCGGGGCGCAGGCAGCAGATGCCCCGCACGATCAGGTCGATCTGGACCCCGGCCCGGGACGCCTCGTAGAGCCGGTCGATCATCTGGGCGTCCGACAGCGAGTTCATCTTGGCCACGATCCGGCCGCTGGTCCCGTGGCTCGCCTCGTTGGCGATCAGGTCCTCGAACCGGGCCCGCATGTGGTCGGGGGCGACGACGAGCTTCTCGTAGTCGACCGACCGACCGAAGCCGGTGAGGTAGTTGAACAGCTGCGAGAGGTCGGTGCCGATGGCGGGATCGGTGGTGAACAGCCCGAGGTCCTCGTAGATGGTGGCCGTCTTCGGGTTGTAGTTGCCGGTGCCGATGTGGCAGTAGCGGCGCAGCCCCGTCTTCTCCTCGCGCACCACGAGCAGCGTCTTGGTGTGGGTCTTGAGCCCGACGAGGCCGTAGACGACGTGGACGCCCACCTCCTCGAGCGCCTTGGCCCACTCGATGTTGGCCGCCTCGTCGAAGCGGGCCTTCAGCTCGACGAGCACGGCGACCTGCTTGCCGGACTCGGCCGCCCGGATCAGGGACCGGATGATCGAGGAGTCGCCGGACGTCCGGTAGAGGGTCATCTTGATGGCCACGACGCGCTCGTCGGTCGCCGCCTGGCGCAGGAACGCCTCCACCGAGTTCCGGAAGCTGGCGTACGGGTGGTGCACGAGCACGTCGCCCCGGCGCATCTCCTCGAAGAAGTCCGCCGGGCTGTCGTCGTCGGCCAGCAGGCGGGCCTGCGTGATGCCGTGCCAGGGGGTGTCCTTCAGGTCGGGGCGGTCGATCCCGTGGATGGACCACAGGCCCGAGAGGTCGAGCGGTCCGACGACCTCGTAGACGTCGTCGTCGTCGACGTCGAGCTCGCGCACGAGCAGGTCGCGCAGCTCCTCCGACATCGAGTGCTCGATCTCGACCCGCACGGCCCGCCCGAAGCGGCGGCGCCGGAGCTCGACCTCGACCGCGGCGAGCAGGTCGTCGGCCTCGTTCTCCTCCAGGGTGAGATCCGCGTTGCGGGTGACGCGGAAGGCGGCGCACTCGACGATGTCCATGCCCGGGAAGAGCTCGACGAGGTGCGCGGCGATGACCTGCTCGAGGGGGACGAAGTCCTGCGTGCCGGGCAGGCGGACGAAGCGGTCCAGGTTGGAGGGGACCTTGACCCGGGCGAAGCGCTTCTCGCCCGAGGTGGGGTCGACGACGGTGACCGCCAGGCTCAGCGACAGGTTGGAGATGTAGGGGAACGGGTGCCCCGGGTCGACCGCCAGCGGCGTGAGGACCGGGAAGATGTGCTCCTCGAAGACCTCGAAGAGCTGCTTGCGCTCGTCGACGTCGAGCCCGCCCCACGAGCGGAAGCGGATGCCGTGCGCCTCGAGGGCGGGCACGACCTCGGTGAGGAACAGCCGCTCCTGCTCCCGGGTGAGGTCGGCGACGTCGTCGCGGATCTCGTAGAGCTGCTCGGCGGCGTTCCGCCCGTCGTAGGAGGTCTGCTCGACACCGGCGTACACCTGGTCCTTCAGGCCCGCGACCCGGACCTGGAAGAACTCGTCGAGGTTCGAGGCGAAGATGGCGAGGAACTTCACCCGCT
>CAZCEZ010000058.1:0-22961 GCA_964497795.1 uncultured Acidimicrobiaceae bacterium
CGGGCTGCGCCGGAGCCGTGCCCGTCCCGGGTCAGTCGAGGACGAGCTCGTCCCCGACCCGGACGGTCCCGGGCCGTGCCACCTCGGCGTAGGCCCCGAGGCAGGCGAAGGTCCCGAACGGGTTCTCGATCCGGTTGATGGCGGCGATCGTGCGGAGCACGGCCGGCTGGCGGGACAGGGCCGGCCGGTCCGGTGCGGTCAGCGCGGGCTGGGCGAGCGTGGTCATGATGCAGCGGGGCGCCGGCCCGCCGAGCGCGAGCACTACCTCGTCGCCGATGCGCAGCGTGCGCCCCTCCCAGTCGTCGTCGGGGATCCCGTCGAGGTCGGGCGTGTCGAGGAGCAGCGTCGGCCGGAAGCGCCGCACGTCGACCTCGAGGTCCGGGTCGGCGGCGGCCAGGGCGCGCATGGCCGACGTCGAGAGCACGTGGAGGACACCGACGTCGACGTAGCCGCCCGCGCCGCCGGCCATGGCGTTGGGGAACTCGATGTCGCCGGCCAGCGTCAGGCCCTCGATCTCGGGCCACTCCGAGTCGTAGGTGCCCGGGTCGTCGGGGGAGAACCCGTCGACGGCGAGCGTGCGCCCGAACAGGGCCTCCAGCGCGGGACGGAGCGTCGGGTCGTGGACGCCGTGCTCGGAGCCGTCCGGGAGCGTCACGACCACGTCGTCGGGGCCGCCACCCTCGGGCTGGGTCGCCCGGCACTCGAGCGCGGAGGCCCAGGGGCGGGGACGCTTGGCCGAGACCACCTTCCCGGTCTCCACGTCCCGCAGGGCCCACGCCCGGTCGCCCTCGAGCCCCTCGGGCCCGAGGTGCGCCGCGGCGGGCTCGTCGCCCTGCATGGACTTCACGGGGTAGCGGTGGATGCTGGCCAGGGTGCCGATGGTGGGCATGTCGCTCCGGGACTCGGGGTCGGTGGTCAGGTGGTGGCGGCGGGCTGGCCGCTGCCGTGCTCGATCCAGGCCCGCAGGTCGGTATCGGCCAGCTCGGCCATCCGCTCGTCGTAGCGGGCGAGGTCGTCGGGGTGGACGCCCTCCAGTCCGCGCCGGCCACCGGTGCGGAAGAAGCGGGCGGCGTCGACCCAGGTGCCACGGTCCGCATCGGGGGCGATGCGGTCGGCCGAGGCGCGCATGGCGTCCGCGCCGAGGGCGGCGACCTGGTCGCCGAAGCGCGGACCGGGCTCGATGCCGAGGATGCCGGCGACCCGTCGGACCTGCCCGGCGAGGTCGGCCCGCAGGTCGTCGAAGTGGAAGAGGTGGACCTGGCCCGGCCGCTCGTCGGCCGCGGCCCGCGCGACCCGGGTGTGGTGAACGTGGTCGGCGAGGGAGTCCATGCCGGTCCCGCCCCAGCGCAGGTCGGCGTCGAGCCACCGGCGCAGGACCGTGCGGGGGTCGTCCCCCTCCTCCGACAGCGGTGGCGGGAGGTCGGCGAGGTCCTCGAGGCCGACCGCCTCGGCCCGCAGTGCGAGCACCCGGTCGTCGGCCATGTTCTCGCGGTGGTCGACGAAGGAGGCGAAGGAGATCAGCGGGTGGCGGGTGACGTGCAGAACGGTCGGCCCCTCCGGCAGCGGGAGCCCGTCGACGGGGGTGTGGGTCTTGATCACCCGCCGGTGCGGCTGCGCCTCGAGCAGCGAGAACACCTCGTCCCGGCTGCGCAGCAGCATGTCGAGCCAGGGCGACAGCACCGACTGGGGCTGGTCGAGCTCGGTCTCGTCGTGCACGAGCAGGAGGGCGACCTGCTGCATCCAGGTGGTGCCGCACTTGGCCGGCGTGCACACGACCACGTCGTCGTCGCGCCAGGCGAACCCGTCCCAGCGGGTGCTGTCCGCGATGAAGCTCCGGTACCGCCGCACCCGGCGAGTCTGCCCCGGGCCGGACCGACCCGCCAGCGATGCCGGCCGGGTGGAGCGGGCCGTGCCCCGTCCGACGGGCGACCGGGCGACTGTCGCCCGGCCCGGCACCGCCCGTAGCATCGTGACCGATGTTCGCCCAGGTCGCCGACGCCTCCCCGGACTTCTTCCGCTGGCAGCCCCACCCCGAGGTGTGGGTGCTGGTGGGCGGGCTCCTCGTGCTCTACGTGTACGCGCTGCGCGCCATCGGGCCCCGGGCCGTGGCCCCGGGCCAGCCGGTGGCGACGCCCGCCCAGAAGCGCTGGTTCGCGCTGGGCATCGTGCTCCTGTGGATCGCGGCCGACTGGCCGATGCACGACATCTCCGAGGAGTACCTCTACTCGGTCCACATGTTCCAGCACATGATGCTGGCCTTCTTCATCCCCCCGGTGATGCTCAAGGCGACGCCGGAGTGGCTCGCCCGCCTCGTCATCGGGACGGGCCGGACCGGCAAGGGCTTCCTGTGGCTGTCCCGCCCGGTCCAGGCCGCCGTCATCTTCAACGCCGTCCAGCTGGCCACCCACTGGAGCGTCATCGTCAACGCCTCGGTCGAGAACGGCCTGCTGCACTACGGCCTCCACGGCATCGTGGTCGTCACCGCGTTCGCCGTGTGGATGCCCGTGGTGTCGCCGCTGCCGGAGGCCCAGACGACCGAGCCGGCCAAGTGCATCCACCTCTTCCTCACCTCGATCGTGCCGACCGTGCCGGCGGCGTGGCTCGCGCTGGCCGAGGGCGTGCTCTACGAGGCCTACGACACGCCCGCCCGCCTCTGGGGCATCTCGGTGACGTCCGACCAGCAGGCCGCCGGCCTCATCATGAAGCTCGGCGGGGGCTTCTTCCTGTGGATCTGCATCATCTTCATCTTCGCCCGGTGGGTCGCGAGCCAGGACAAGGGCACGCGCGCCCGGCGCGTGGTCGTGTCCGACACCGGCGAGGTCGTCGCCGTCGACGGCCCGGAGGCCCTCACCTACGACGAGGTGGCGCGGGCCTTCGAGCAGGCGCCTGCGCCCCGCGAGCCGTCGCCGCCCGGCCCCGGCCGCTGACCGACCCCCTCCCACCGACCTCGACCGTGCGCCGTCGGTAGCGTGCGGCCCGTGGACGTCGAGCGACTCACCGCAGCGCGGCTCCAGGCCCCCGACGCCCCCGACCACGACGACGTCGTCGCCGCCCTCGAGTACCTCGCCGCCCTCGGCGTCGGCGAGGACCTCCTCGATCGGGCCATCGAGGAGGGCTGGCTGCCCTCCGCCGGCATCGAGCTGCTGCTGGGCGCGACGGCGGGCGGCATCACCGCCGACGACGTGGCCGCCCACTCGGGGCTCACGTCGGCGGAGGTGCTCGAGGTGTACCGCCTCCTCGGCATCAGGCTCCCCGGCCCCGACGTGCCGCTGCTCCTGCCGGAGGAGACCAGCGTCTTCGACGCCCTCCTCGTCGACGGCGACACCTTCGAGGAGGGCGAGGGGGACGAGATCCTCCGCATGACCGGCCAGGCCCTCACCGGCATCGCCGAGTCGATCGTGTCGGTCTTCGTCGGCGGCGTCGAGGACCGGATCGAGCACGTCCAGCGGATGTCGCTCCGCGAGCGGACCGAGCTCACCCAGGCCACCGGCGAGCAGGCGATGGGCTTCGGCCGGGCCCTCGCGCCGCTGTTCCGCCACCACCTCCGCCAGGCCATCGTCCGCCAGCGCGCGTCCATGGGCCGCGCCCAGGACCGGCGACTGCGCACGATGACGCTCGGCTTCGTCGACCTGGTCGGCTTCACCCCCCTGTCCGCGCTGATGAGCCCCGGCGAGCTCGTCGCCTTCATCCGGGACTTCGAGGCCCGGTCCTGGGACGTGGCCAGCCGGGCCGGCGGGCGGATCGTCAAGGTGATCGGCGACGAGGTGATGATCTCGGCCCTCGACGTCGAGACCGGCTGCGAGATCGTGGTCGGCCTCATCGAGGAGTTCGCCACCTCCGAGGCCCAGCCCCGGGCGGGCCTGGCCACCGGCGAGGTCGTGTCCCGGCTGGGCGACTTCTTCGGGCCGGTGGTGAACCTGGCCAGCCGCCTCGTCGACCAGGCGGTGCCGGGCGAGGTCCTGGCCGAGGCGGCCCGCACCGGCCAGCACCACGGTGCGCGCTTCCGCTGCGAGCCGGCCGGCCGCCGGATGCTCAAGGGCTTCGCCGATCCCGTCGAGGTGGTGACGATCCTCCGCCGCTGACGGTCGGGCCCTCGCCGGGCGCGCCGACCCGACGCCGCCGGTAGCGTCGCCCCATGCCGTTGCAGGGGGAGTACGAGCCGAGCACGTGGGACTGGGTGGCCGAGCAGGTGGCCACCTACGAGGCGAGCGGGGGCGCGGAGGCGAGCACGCTGCGGGACACGGGCATCCCCGTGGTCATCGTGACGACCCGGGGTGCGCGGAGCGGCAAGATCCGCAAGCTCGCCCTGATGCGCGTCGAGCACGACGGCGAGTACGCCCTCGTGGCCTCGATGGGCGGCGCACCGCAGAACCCGGACTGGTACCACAACCTCGTCGCCGATCCCACGGCTCTCGAGCTCCAGGACGGCCCCGAGCCCTTCGACGCCGTCGCCCGGCTCGTCACCGGCGAGGAGCGGCAGGAGTGGTGGGACCGGGCCGTCGAGGTCTTCCCCACCTACGCGGAGTACGCCGAGAAGACCGACCGGGAGATCCCGGTCTTCGTCGCCTCACCCGCCTGAGGGGGCACGGTGCCACCGACGCACGCCACCGTCGCCACCTTCACGATGGACCCGGCCCGGGAGGCCGAGCAGCGCGCCGGCCTCGACGCGATGATCGTCCCCGGCGTGCGCCGCCACCCGGGCTTCGTCTCGGGCACCTGGACCCGGGACCGGGAGGCGGGGACGAGCACGGTGCTGCTCACCTTCGAGTCGGTCGGGTCCGCCGAGGCGATGGCGGCCGACGTCCGGGCCAACGCCGAGCACCAGGCCGCGGTCGGCATCGTGCTGCAGGACGTCCGGGTGGTGGAGGTGGAGGCCACCGCCGTCGCCGCGCCGGACGTGCCCCACACGGTCACCGCGGTGGGTGCCGTCCTCGACTGCGCCGACCCCGACGCCCTCGCTGACTTCTGGCAGGCCGCGGTCGGCTTCACCGTGCGCACCGGCGACGGGCGGCCGTACGTCACGCTGTCGGGCGCACCGATCCGGCGACCGCTGAACCACCTCACCCTCCAGCGGGTCCCCGAGCCGAAGTCGGGCAAGAACCGGGTCCACCTGGACCTGTTCGCACGGGGTGCGCAGGCCGAGGTCGAGCGGCTCGTCGGCCTCGGTGCCACCGTGCTCGACGAGCTGCGCGACGGCGACGTGCTCCTGTACGCCACCCTCGCCGACCCCGAGGGCAACGAGCTCTGCGTGGTGTCCAGCCCGTCCCGGGGCTGACCGGCGGGCAACGGCCTCGCATCCCGGTCCGGGCGGCGCCCGTCGTGACCTGACCGTCGGGCTGCGTTCGGGTCGACGTGCACGGGCACACCGAGCGGCCCGCTCCTCGCCGCACCGCGGGCGCGCCGATGCGCCGGCGACGGCACAGCCGGCGGATCGGATGGTGGCTCGGTCAGAGCGCTGCGGGGACGGCGGCCGGCCGTCCCGTCCACGTGCGCCCGTGGGGCGACGTGGCCACCCACGCGCCGTCGGGCCCTCGGGTGAGCTGCCAGCCGTCGTGGAGCAGCGTGTGGTGGCGCCGGCAGACGAGCACGGCGTTCCCGAGCTCGTTCGTGCCGCCGCGGGACCGGGGCTGGAGGTGGTGGCCGTCGCACCAGGAGGGTGGTCGGTCGCAGCCGGGGAAGCAGCACCCGCCGTCCCGGACGGCGAGCACCCGCCGCTGGGCCTCGGTGAAGGGTGCGCTCCGCTCGCTGGCGTCGACGACGACGCCACGGGCGTCCCGGACGATGCTGGCGAACCACGAGTCGCACAGGAGCCGGTCGACGGTCGCCACCCGGATGGCTCGACCGTCGACGTGGCTCTCGATGCCGTCGAGGTCGCCGGATCTCCCGGCGAGGGACCGGACGTCGATGACCACGTTCGTGGTCGTGCGGGGTGCCGCCGGTGCTGCCCCTGGGTCGTGACGGCCGATGGCCGCGTCGGCGACGTCGCCGAGGGCGTCCGCCCGCCGCTCGGCGAGCGAGCGGGGCGCCGGGCCGTCGACCGGATCCGGTCCGGTGTCGAAGGCGTCCAGCGCATCGCGCAGCGCCACCGTGGTGGCCGCGTCGAGGCTGCCCCGCAGGTCGGCGCCGCCGTCGAACCGGTGCTGCATCCAGAGCCGCTGGTGGGGGTCCGCCGTCGGTTCGGACGTCTCCTGATCGGCGAGCGCGGCCCAGTGGGCGAGCAGCGTCTCGAACGGGCGGATCGCCAGGGTCGCCGCCTGCTGGAGGAGGGTGGCCTCGTCGCGCTCGTACAGGGAGGTGCGGGCGTCGGTCACGGCGTCGGCGAGTGCACGGGCGTGGGGGAGCCCGAGCGCGCCCTCGCCGAGCGCGGTGCGGGTGGTGTCGAAGCGCAGGAGACGGGCGAGCAGGCGGACGTCTCGCACCTCGGCTGCGGTCCGGCCGCCGGTGCTGCGCAGGAAGGCGTGAGCCCCGACGGCCCCGGCGGCGTGCCAGGCCGAGGTGGCCTCGGCGTGGTGGACGGCAGCGGCCAGCTCGGCGTCCACGCGGTCGCGCTCGGCGAGCAGCGAGGAGATGCGGTCGAGGGTCGCCTCCCTGCACGTCGTCACGGTATCGAACATGTGTTCGATGCTACGGGCGGGCTCCGACAGGAACGCGGCGTCCTGCCCCGCGTGCGGCCGGGCGCTGACCCGCACCGACCGCGACGGCGCACCGACACCCGCTGATGCGGACCGAGGCAGGAGCGACCTGTCGGCACGTTGCGCGGGCGCTACCTGAGTCGGGCGAGCGTCGCTGCGAGCTCGTCATCGGACGGACGGCTCGGCCGCCACGGTGGCACCAGGCCGTCTCCAGCCCATCGTGGGATCACGTGGAGATGGAGGTGGAGCACGTCCTGCCACCCCGCCGCTCCGGTTCGACTGGCTCAGGTTCATGCCGTCGGGAGCCAGCCGCTCGTCCAGGAGGTGCGCGACTCGTGTCGCCATGACCATTGCTGCAGCGACGTCGTCCTCCGAGATGTCCCACACGTCGACGACGTGACGCCGCGGAACGACGAGCGTGTGGCCCGGGGCGGCCTGCCCGATGTCGAGGAAGGCCACGGTGGGCTCGTCCTGGGCCACGACGTACGACGGAGCGTCGCCTGCGACGATCTGGCAGAAGATGCAGTCGGGCACGTCCCGGATTCTGTCTGCTGACGCCGCGACGGCCTCGCACGGTTGCCGCGCCCTCCGCGGGCAGTCCTCCGATCTCGGACCACCGGCGTCCGAGGAACCGGGGCTCGGACCGACCGGTCGCGCTCGTCGGGGTCGTCCCACCGGTGCATCGACCGCTCCCCGAGGTCACCCCGGTCCAGTGCCCGAGGTCATCCCGGACGCAGCGGGCGAAGTCGAGCCCGTCGTAGCCCGTCTGCGACGTCCACGCTCACACGACCTCGACGGAGGTCGCCCCGTCCGGGCCCCGCTCGAGCGTGGCCAGCGCCGCCCCGTGGTCGGCGGCCAGTGCGTCGGCGAGCTCGGGGGCGTGCGTCGTCACCAGCACCTGGGTCTCCGACGCGGCGATGCCGATCAGCCCGGCGAGGGCGGGCAGGACCTCGGGGTGCAGCGACGTCTCGGGCTCGTTCAGCACCAGCAGCTCGGGCGGCCTGGGCGACAGCAGCGCGGCCACGAGGCACAGGAAGCGGACCGTGCCGTCGGACAGCTCGGGCCCGGTGAGCGGTCGTCGCAGCCCCGGCAGCCGCAGGCCGAGCCCGAACGTGCCGCCCTCGGCGCGCAGGTCGAGCACGGCGCCACCGAGCGCCTCGCCCACCGCGTCCTCGACGTCGGCCCAGCGTCCGATCTCGGCGATGGTGGCGAGCGCGGCGGCGACGTCGGCGCCGTCGTCGGCCAGGACCGGGGTCCGCACCCCGGGCCGCTCGTGGCGGGCGGGGGCGTCGGGACCCGAGGGCAGGTGGTGGTAGAAGCGCCAGCGGGCCAGGCGGGCCCGGAGCGCGAACAGCTCGGGGAAGCGGGCCGGCTCGCCGAGCTGGGACAGCGCCGGCTCGGCCCGGTCGAACACGAGCGGGAGCGCGACGAGCTGCTGGTCGGGGTCCATGGCCAGCGCCGCGTCGCCGGAGCGGTCCAGCAGCATCGTGTGTCGGGAGCGCGCCCCGATCCAGGCCTGCTCCTCCTTGATCTGGGCGTCGAGGGCGAACACGGTCGGCGCCTCGGCCGAGCGCCCGGGTCCGGGCACGGGGAAGCCCAGGTTCAGCTCGTAGGACACGCCGTCGACCTCGGCGCCGAACGTGATCCGCGTCGGCGGGTCCCGCCGACCGGTGCGGGCCCGTGCCGGTCCGGCCCAGCGCATCGAGGGCATCCCGCCCTCGGCGAGGACCGTCTCGGCCAGGCGGCCGTCGGCGCCGCGGGCCAGCAGCAGCAGCGCCCGGTAGAGCGACGTCTTCCCGACGGCGTTGCCGCCCCGCACGACGGTGAGGGGCCCGAGCGGGAGCTCGAGGTCGACCAGCGAGCGATAGCCCCGCACCCAGAACCGCTCGACGCCCACGGGGCGACCCTAGGTCGACATCAGGTCCGCTCGTAGCGGACCCCGCCCCGGTCCCGACCGACCTCCACCACCCGCTCGTTGGCCCGCAGCACGTAGCAGAGCTGCTGGGCGGTGCGGCGGGGGACGCCCGCGCCGCGGGCCACGTCCGCCGTCGTGAAGGGCGAGGGGAGGTCGTCGGGGAGGAGGGCGACGAGGTCGTCGACCGTGCGGAACCCGTGGCGCGACACCACCTCGCGCAGCCGGGTGTCGACGGTGCGCCAACCGCCCCGACCGCGGCGCAGCGCCGGGTCGTGGACCTTCACGGCGTCGACGTGGACGAGCAGCACCTCGATGGTCAGGTTCGGGTGGTCGAGCAGCGTCGGCACCGACACCAGCTCGCCGCACAGGTCGTGGAGGCAGGCCCGCTTGGGGCTCTTGCGGACGGGGCGGTCGGGGCGGTGCAGCCACGTGCCGACCCGGATGGGGTGGACGACGTGGACGTGGAAGTCGCCGAGCAGCGCGTCGAGCTTCGGCCCCATGGCGGCCAGGCCCGACGTCTGCACCTCGATGCAGGTGTCGCCGCGCAGGACGTCGACGACGAAGCCCTCGAGCGGCACCTCGAAGCGGTCACCGGGTTGGGACACCAGCTCCTTGAGCGCACGGTGCAGCCCGCCCTCGGTGAGGGTGCCGATGTGGGGTCGGGCCCGGTCGCCCATGTGCGACAGCTCGCCGCCGCCGGGGTCCGTGCCGCGCCCGTCCACCCCGCGAGGGTGCCACCGGCGTGGCGGGACCGGGTGGCACGTAGCCTGCACTCGTGCTGCTCCGCCTGAACGACGCACCCCACCCCTCGCTGCGGCGGGCCCGCATCTACGTGTGCGGCATCACGCCCTACGACACCACCCACATCGGCCACGCCGCGACCTTCGTGTGGGTGGACGCGCTCGCCCGGGTGCTCGAGCACGTGGGGATCGAGGTCCAGCTGGTCCGGAACATCACCGACGTCGACGACGAGCTGCTGCGCGAGGCCGCGGTCCGGGGCGAGTCGTGGCGGTCCCTGGCCACCCAGCAGACCTTCCAGTTCGAGGACGACATGCGCAAGCTGCGCGTCCACCGTCCGAGCTTCGAGCCGGCGAGCCGGGACTACGTCCCCGACGTCGTCTTCCTCGCCCGGGCCCTCCTCGACCGGGGCCGGGCCTACGAGTCCGACGGGAGCGTGTACTTCTCGGCCGGCGACCTGTGGCAGGCCTCGGGCATGGACCGGGACGAGGCGCTCGCCGTGCTCGCGGCCCGTGGCGGCCGCATCGACGACCCGGCCAAGCGCGACCCGTTCGACTCCGCCATCTGGCAGCGGTCCGACGCCGCCGCCGGCGAGCCGGCCTGGGAGTCGCCCTGGGGGCCGGGCCGTCCCGGCTGGCACGCCGAGTGCGCGGCGATGTCGACCTCCATCCTCGGGATGGCCGTCGACGTCCACGCCGGCGGCGCCGATCTGGCCTGGCCGCACCACGCCTACGAGGAGGCGATCGTCGAGGCCGCCACGGGCGTGGCGCCCTTCGTCCGCTCCTGGATGCACGTCGGGACCGTGACCAAGGACGGCGAGAAGGTGGCCAAGTCCACCGGCAACCTCGTCTTCGTGATGGACCTGCTCCAGCGCTGGTCGGCCCAGGCGCTGCGCCTGCACGTCCTCGACCGCCCCTGGTCGCAGCCCTGGGACTTCGTCGAGGCCGACCTGGCCGGCGCCAACGAGCGACTCGAGGCGCTGTGGTCGGCCGGTGGCACCGCGGGCGGCAGCCCCGCGGCCGTCGACGAGGCGCTCGGCGCGCTCATGGACGACCTCGACGTGTCCCGCGCCCTCGACGTGGCCATCGACGCCAAGGGCGAGGCAGCGCGGACCGTGGCCAAGGTGCTGGCCCTGGGCTGAGCCGCCGGCGGCCCGCCCGTTCAGCGGGACGGGTCGATCAGGACCTTCTCGCCGGTGGCCTGCTTGGCGTAGGCCTGCAGGACGTCCACGGTGACGGCCTCGTCGAGGGAGACGATCTTGGCGTAGTCGCTGGCGAAGGTGGTGAGGATCCCCTCCGCGACGCGCTGGCGCATGCTGGCCGCCTCGTCGGGGCCGACCCGCTGGAGGTGGTACGGCAGCAGCCAGCCGCCCAGGCCCCACGCCATCCCGTAGGCCCGGTTCAGGACCGTCTTGGACCGGTCCAGGCCGCCGTAGATGTACACCTGCTTGTGGCGGGCCGAGCCGTAGTTGCCCGACGGGCCCTCCTCGGCGAGCAGGGCCCGCTCCATCGCGGCGAGCACGTCGCTGGCCAGGGTGCCGCCACCGGTGGCGTCGAATCCCAGCGTTGCGCCGGTGTCGGCGATCGCCGCGGTCAGGGCGGCGGCGAAGTCGTCGGTGCTGGAGTCGACGACGTGGGTCGCCCCGAGGTCGCGGAGCAGGTCGACCTGGGCCTGGCGCCGCACGACGTTGACGAGGGGCACGCCCTCCTCGGCGCACAGCTTCACCAGCATCTGGCCCAGGTTGGAGGCCGCTGCGGTGTGGACGAGGGCCGTGTGGCCCTCGAGGCGCATGGTCGACACCATGCCCAGCGCGGTGAGCGGGTTCACGAAGGCCGACGCGCCCTGGGCCGGGGTCACGTCCTCGGGCAGCACCAGGCACTGGTCGACGTCGGCGACGCGCTGCTCGGCGTACATCCGCCCGCCCCAGGTGGCCACGGTCCGCCCGAGGAGGGCCTGGGCGGCGTCGGAGGAGCCGGCGGCGACGACGACGCCGGCGCCCTCGTTGCCCATCGGCAGGGCCCGACCGGCCCGGGCGGCGACCATGCCGCGCAGGTGCTCGGGCACGTCGAGCACGACCGAGGTCCCCGCACCGGGGCGGGCGGTCGACGGGTCGGCCGGTCCGAGCAGCGGCCCGAGGTCGGACGGGTTGATCGGTGCGGCCTCCACCCGGAGCACGACCTGGTCGGGGCCGGGCTCGGGGACGTCGACGTCGGCGACGTCGAGGGTGAGGGTCGTGAGGTCGTCGGCGATGGTGGAGCGGAGGGTGCGGGCCATGGTGGGAACCTAGGCCCGGGGGACAAGACACGTCCGGGGGTCGGCCCCCGATGCCACCCGCCGCGGTCGCACCCGCTCAGCGGGGCGGCGCCCAGCGGAAGGTCCGGGCCGCGACGGCCGGGCCCACCACGGCCCAGGCGACGAGCACGGCCCAGGCCCGGCCGGGACCGGACCCGCCGTCGAAGCCGGCGTCGAGGAGCTCCCCGAGCGGGGCGGCGGGCAGGACGTCGGCCACCGTCCGCATCGCCGCCGGGAGCTCGTCGAGGGGCACGAGGAAGCCGCCGAGCAGGAGGGCGGCGAGGAAGAGGGCGTTGGCGAGGGCGAGGGTGATCTCGGCCCGCAGCGTGCCGGCCATCCACATGCCGAGGCCGGCGAAGGCCGCGGTGCCGAGCACGACGCCGCCGAGCAGCGGCAGCACGGACAGGTCGGGCGACCAGCCGAGCACCAGCCCGGTCGGGACCAGCACCACGGCCTGCACGGCCTGCACGACGAGGACGGCCCCGATCTTGCCGGCGAGCAGCCGAGGTCGCCCGAGCGGCGTGGTGCCGAGGCGCTTGAGGACGCCGTAGGACCGCTCGAAGCCGGTGGCGATGGCCAGCCCCGTCATCGACGTGGACAGGACGGCGAGGGCGAGGACCCCGGGCGCGAGCACCTCGACCGGCTCCTGGCCGGGGTCGAGGACGTCGTCGAGGGGCAGGACGTCGACGGTCGAGAAGAACACCAGCAGGGCGAGCGGGATGCCGAGGGTGAGCAGCACGGACTCGCCGCGCCGCAGCGTCAGGACCACCTCGGTCCGCAGCAGGGCGAGGAGCGCCCTCACGATGCGTCCTGCTCCCGGCGGCCGCCCCGGCGGCGGCCGCGGTCCCGACGGCCCCGGCGACGGCCCCGCGGTGCGCCCGCGCTGCGCCGGTCGTCGGGCTCGTCGTCCTCGGCGGTGAGGGCGAGGAAGACGTCCTCGAGGCGCTGCCGGCCGGCGCGCAGGTCGCCGAGCGACTCGCCGCGATCGGCGAGCCAGGCGGTCAGCCGGGCCACGAGGGCGGGGTCGTCCCCGCCGCCGACGACGTACTCGCCCGGGGCGTCCTCGGCGACCGCCACGCCGAGGTGGCGTCCGAGGTCGTCGACGTCGAGGCCGGGCCGGGCCGAGAAGCGGACGCCGCCCCCGGTCGAGGCCCGGAGCTCGTCCAGGGTGCCCGTGCCCACGACCCGGCCGCGGTCGACGATGACGACCCGGTCGGCGAGCTTCTCGGCTTCGTCGAGCTCGTGGGTGCACAGCACCACGGCGCAGCCGCGCTCGGCGAGCTCGCGGACCATGGCCCGGATGACCTGCCGCCCCCGGACGTCGACGCCGGCGGTGGGCTCGTCGAGGAAGGCGACCTCGGGCCGACCCACCAGGGCCATGGCCAGGCCGAGGCGCTGCTGCTCGCCACCGGAGAGCTGGCGCCACGTGGCGCGGCGGCGGTCGTCGAGGCCGACCCGGGCGAGGAGCTCGTCGGGGTCCAGGGGGTCGTCGTGGGTGGCCGCGACGAGGCGGAGCATCTCGTGGGGGCGGATGGTCGGGTAGACCCCGCCGTCCTGGAGCATGACGCCGATCCGGGCCACGATCGAGGCCAGGTCGGTGCCGGGGTCGTGGCCGAGCACCCGGACCGTGCCGCCGTCGGCACGGTGGTAGCCCTCGAGCACCTCGACCGTCGAGGTCTTCCCGGCCCCGTTCGGGCCGAGCAGGGCGAGGACCTCGCCGGCGGCGACCTCGAAGGACACGCCGTCGACGGCGACCAGGTCGCCGTGGCGGACCACGAGGTTCTCGACGGAGACGGCGGGCATCACCGGGCACGCTAGGACCGCCCCGCTCGGCACGCGAATCGCCGGCGGCTCCCGGGTCCGGTGGGCGACCCTCAGCGGGCGAGGGCGTCGAGGAAGCGGGCGGTCTCGACCATGAGGCGGTAGATCCCCAGCACCTTCCGGTCGTAGTTCGGGTCCGAGGCCCACACGCCGGTGAGCGACGTCCACCGCGGGCAGCACCCCCGCACCCCGACCCGCTCCGGGGCGAGGCGGGGGTCGGGCGGTGCGGCCAGGTCGGCCCGGGTCAGCGTGGCGTCGGCGTAGGCCCGGAGCAGCTGCACGTGCGCCCGGACCCCCGCCTCCAGGCTCGGGAAGCGGAACCCGCAGGTCGGGGCGCACGAGTCGTAGGCGCCGATGCCGGCGAAGTTCGCGCCGCGGGCGTGGTCGGAGCGGAACCCGCCGGTCTCGAGCACGGCCTGCGCGAAGGCGACGTCCCCGGCTACGCCCTCCTCGGCGGCGACGCGCAGGTACGTGGCGACGAGCTCCTCGATCGGGGCGACGGGCGGGTCGCCGGCGTAGAAGGTCCGCCACCAGGCGACGAGGTCGGCCTCGTCGAGGGCGGCCGGACCGAGGAGCGTCGGGCCGAGCTGGCGGCGTGCCGCCTCGGCGGCGGCCACGGCGAGGTCGAGGTCGCGCCGGGCGTCGAGCTCGACGGCGTCGGCCGCCCGACGACGGGCCAGGGCGGCGCGCAGGGCCTCGGTCGCCTCCGCCTCGGCGTCGAGCGCGGCGTGGAGGCGGTCGCGACGGTCGTCGAGGACGTCCTGGAGGTGCCCGGTCGTCACGTCGCGCAGCTCGAGGTCCCGCAGGCGGTCGAGGTCCGGTGCGCCGAGCAGCGGCTCCAGCCCGGCGGCGTCGCCGTAGACGACCACGTTGACGGCGAGCGCCTCGACGTGGCGTCGGGCGCGGACGGCGTCCTCGGTGGCCCGGCGCCGGGCCCGGACGGCGTCGTCGAGGCCGGCGGCGGCCTGCGCCGCCCGGTCGTCGGCCACGGCGCGGGCGAAGGCGGCGAGGGCCACCGCGCTCCGGGCCCGGGTGACGTCGATGGCCGCGAGGGCGGCGTTGAGCCCGGGCGTCGGGTCGGGGAGGAGCACGACCGGGAGCTCGGCGTCGACGGGCACGTCCGCTCCGTCGGGTGGGGGGCCGTCGGGTGGGGGCCCGTCGGGTGGGGGTCCGTCGGGGAGCGCTCCGTCGGGGCCCGGCGGGGGCCCGGCGGCGGGGTCGCCCGTGCCCGGCCCGTCGGCACCGGGCGGGACGACGCCGATGTCCCCGCCGTCGAGCACCACCGTGGTGGGTGGGGGCGGGGCCGTCGTGGTGGTGGTCGGCGCGCTCCCCGGGTCCTCGGGGCCCTCGTCCTGCGCGGGGGAGCCCGAGGCCGGACCGGCGACGGCGAGCAGCGCGGCGGCGACCAGCGCCGCGGCGACGGCGCGCACCACGGCCCGGGCGCGCCCGTGGCCGCCGTCGCGGCGCGGCGGCGCGCCGCAGGGGTGGGAGCGGGCCGGCACGGCGGGGACGCTACGGGGCCGGGGCGGCGGGGTCACCCTCGGCCCCCGGAGGTCAGGGGGCGGCGGGCGGCTCGGGGTCGGCCCGCCAGGAGCGGGCCTGGCAGGTGAAGACGTCGATGGCCGCGTAGTCGGCGGCCGGTCCGTCGAGGTCGGGCCACGTCCCCTCGTAGGGCGGGTCGAGCCGGCAGGCGACGTCGTTGGCGACCACGCCGAGCGTGATGCCCACGTCGAGGTGCCCGGTGGTCGCGGCGTCGGCGACGTCGGGCCGGGCCACGGTGATCGACACCGCGCCGAGCAGCACCTGGCTGGCCACGACGAGGACGACGACGCGGTTGCCCGCCCGGGGCGACGCGGCGAGCAGGACGGCCAGGGCCAGGGCCGTGGGGAGCAGGTGGACCGGCTTCCACGGGAACCGCAGGAACAGGGCCTCGGCCACGAGCGCGCCGAGCACGGCGAAGCGCACCAGCGCGGACGTGCGGGCCAGGCGGACGGCGGCGAGGAGCACCGGCGCCCGGACCAGCAGGATCGCCAGGGTCAGCAGGCCGAAGAAGGCGACGTTCTTGATCCCCCAGCGGCCGATGGTCGTGAGCAGGCCGGTGGTCTCGAACTCGTTCAGCAGGAAGCGGTTGGTCCGACCGGCGGCGAGCCAGGACGGGATGAACCAGAGCGCGCCGGCCAGGCCGGCGACGACGCCGGTGGTCAGCACGGCCCGCCACGGGCGGGCGGGCGGATCGTCGCCCCCGGCCGGGTCGGGACGGGTCGTCAGCTCGGCGAGCAGCCAGGCCCCGACGAGCAGGACGGTGCCGGAGCGGAAGCCGATCCCGGTGGCGAAGGCGAGCCCGGCCGCGACTCGGTGGTCGCGGCGGGCGAGGTGGACGCCGAGCAGGAGCGAGGCGAGGGCGAAGGCGTAGTCGCCGAGGCTGGACGCGGCGACCCAGAACCAGGGCTGCGTGCCGAGCACGAGCACGGCGACCCGGCCGGCTCGGGGCCCGTGGTCCTCGGTGACGATCCGCCCGAGCAGGACCAGGACGGCGACGGCGGCCACGGTCGAGGCGAGCACGACGAGCGGTGGCCCGCCCAGGCGGGCCAGGACGCCGACGAGGGCCTCGTAGGGCAGGGCGCCCGGCGGGCGGGAGTAGCGGTAGGACCCCTCCAGGAGGGACTCCCCGGAGCGGAGCAGGTTGGTGATGTCGACGTCGGTCCCGTAGCCGAGCGCCGCACCGGGGAGGTAGGTCAGCCCGAGCAGCAGGGCGAGGCCGGTGGGGGTCGTGGCCCGGCGGACCCAGCCGCTGGCTCCCGGGCGGTCGGTCGTGCCCGGCGGGTCCTCGGCGCCGGCGTCGGTGGTGCCGTCGGGGGCCTCGGCGCCCCCGGATCGGCGGGTGAGGGCCGAGGTCATCGGCGGACCACCGTACCGGCCGGGCGGTCGTCCGGCCCGGACGACGGACGGTCGTCCGGGCCGGGGCTCCCCCCGTCGCCTCCACCTGTGCCGGTGCGGTCAGCGGGTCCGGATCTCGTCGCAGCCCGCCACGTCGACGCCGTCGGTCGTCGACGCCGTGGCGCACAGCTCGGCGTCCCCGGGGACGAGGCCGGTGTCCTGGGTCCGGACCCGGCCCACGAGGTCGGCGAGGCCGTCCCCGTCGACGTCCTCGAGCGCCGTGCCGTCCACCAGGGGGGCGGCACCCGGGCCGACGGCCACGGTGGCCGGGTCGAGCGACTCGGCCGGGACCTCGGCGCTGCCGAGCACGGCGACGGGCAGCACGCCCCGGGCCCGGGTCTGGACCATCGGCGCGTCGCTGCCCGGCCGGACCTCGACGTCGACCTCGACCACGCCGCCGCAGTCGACGGACCGCTGGACCGTGAGGACGTAGTCGCCGCTCGACGGCCGCACGAAGGGCCGCGGGACCCACGCGCCCAGCACGGCCGAGGGATCCGCGACGGAGGCGGGCAGCGTGCGGGACGTGCTCGTGGCGTTGCCGAAGCGGAACAGCGGGCCGCCGGCGGCGTCGGCGGCCTGGCGGACCGGCCCGCTCACCGCCACCAGGTACGCGCCCCGGGGGGCCGCCTCGGGGCCGAGGTCGACGGTGGAGCGCGACTCGAGGTTGCTGTCGTCGTCACGGGCGGCGACCGGCCGTCCGGCGGCGTCGAGGACCCACAGCACCGTGTCGGTGCGCGGCGTCCGGTTGCCGAGCGCGGGCAGCGCGGTCGTGACGGCCAGGCCGTCGTCCCCGGCGCACACGCGGTACAGGTCGACGTCGGTGTCGCCGTCGACGGCGCCGCCGACGACCACGTCCCCGGCGCTGGCGCCGGCGAGCTCCATCGCCTCCTCGGGCAGCTCGCCCGGCTCCGGCTCGGCCGGTGCGGCCACACCGGCGCCGGTGGCGGCGACGATGCCGACCGCCGCGACCACCGCTGCCACGTTCCTCGTCCGTGTCCCCACGTCGACGCCTCCTCCGCTTCGGGCTGCTCCGGCGCCGCCCGTGCCCGCCGGCTCCTCGGGAGTCGGACGGGGCGGACATCGCCCGAGGAGGAGGTCGGCACCGCGGTCCCGCACCTTGAGCAGCGGGACCGGCGCATCCGGCGTGCGCCGCTGCACCGGAGGCGACGGAGGAGCGGTCGTCGGCCGGCCCCGCCGCCACCGCCGGTGTGGCCGGACCGTCCGGTTCCTCCGGGAAGCCTTCAGTCGGGGCGGTCGCGTGCCGATGGGGAGGGGGATCGCCCGAGGGAGAGGAGAGCGCGGGTTGGACGAGATCGACGGCTGCCCCCTGTGCGACAAGCCCGTGGTGGGCGAGACCGCGCTGCACGGTCACCTGGAGTTCGGCCACGACATCGCCGACCCCGCCGAGTACCTCGCCCGCCTGCGCGCCCCGGTCACGGAGAAGAAGGGCCGCCGCAGCGCCCGTCGCGCCGAGCGCAAGGCCAGCGGCGGCGGAGGCAAGGCCAGCGGCGACGCGAGCAGGGCCAGCGCCGACGCGGGCGGCCGCCGAGGCCGCCGGGCCGCGGCTCGGGCCGAGGAGGACCGGTCGGAGCGCACCCTCCCGGGCTGGTCGTCGAGCCCGTCGAGCCCGTCGGGCGCCAGCAGCGACGGCCTGCCCGAGATCCCGGCCGCACCGGCGACCCCGTCGGTGACGATGCCCTCGCTGGACGACGGGCGCCGCCGACCGGGGGCCCTGGTCGGGGTCGCCGTCGCCGCCGTCGCCCTGGCCGTGGGCGGGTACGTGGCCTGGTCGACGCTCCTCGCCGACGGCGACGACGCCACCTCCGCCGGTGCCGAGTCGGCCGACGGCGACGCACCCTCGGACCCGAGCTCGCCCGATCCGGCCACCGCGGACTTCCGCGCCCCCTTCCTTCTGGACGCGGCGGCGCTGGGCTGCACCGTGGAGGGCGACGTCGCCCTCCAGGAGGTCGGCTTCCGCTTCTCCGGGGCCCGGGACATCACCTTCGACGGGACCTTCTACCCGGGCGAGAGCGGGGACGGACCGCGCACCACCGTGCACCGGCTCCCGGCCGGGACCTCCACCTACCTCGACGAGGTGGTGGTCACCGATCCCTCGGGTGGCACGCACGCGGTGGCCATCAGCCCGCCGCTGCGCCTCCCCGGCTGCTGACGCCGGAGGGCCACGGATCGCGCGCGTCGGACGCCCCTCGGCGCGTCGTCACGCGGTCGAAACGCGTCCTTGACCCGCCGGTCAAGGTTTTGTGCAGGAATGCACATGTGGACGGCGAAGAACCGTCCCAGAGGGAGCGGGCCGGGCCCGAGCCCGCCGGCACGGGCCGGTCCACACCACCTGCGAGGAGCCGAGGAGCCCCTGATGAGCACGATCACCTACGACGAGTGGATGTCCACCGCGGACGCCGTCCTCTGGAACATCGAGCGGGACCCGATGCTGCGCTCGACGATCCTCTCCGTCTGGATCATGGACGGCGAGCCCGACGAGGAGCGCTTCGAGAACACGCTGCACGGCGCCGTCCACAAGATCCCCCGGCTCCGCCAGCGCGCCGTGGCCGACCCCTTCGGCATCAGCCCGCCGCGCTGGGTCGACGACCCCTACTTCGACCCGACCTACCACGTCCGTCGCGTCCGCTGCCCGGGGGCCGGGACGATCCGGGACCTGCTCGACTTCGCCGCCCCCATCTCCCAGACCGCGTTCGACAAGGACCGGCCCCTGTGGGAGCTCTACGTCGTCGAGGGCATGGCCGACGGCAAGATCGGCGCCGTCCTCAAGCTCCACCACTCGGTGGGCGACGGCATGGGCCTGGTCAAGATGACCGAGTCGATGGTCGAGACCAACGCCACCCACGAGCGGCGCAAGCACGAGCCCTGGTCGACCGACGTCGCCCTGCCCAGCCGCACCGAGACGGTGGCCGCCGCCGTCCGCCACCGGGCCGAGGAGGGCGCGCGGGAGCTGACCGGGCTGCTCCGGGCCACGCTGCGGACCGCGACCGACCTGGCTGCGGGCCGTCGCCGCCCGGCCGACATCGCCGAGGTCGCCGGCTCCGTGGGCCGGATGCTCGCCCCGGCGCCCCCGTCGCGCAGCGCGTCCCTGGCCACCAAGGGCATGACCAACCACCTCGACGTGGTCACCGTGCCCCTCGAGGACCTCAAGCGGGCCGGGAAGGCGGCGGGCGGCACCCTGAACGACGCGTTCGTCGCCGGCGTCGCGGCCGGGATCGCCGGCTACCTGCACGCCATCGGCGAGCTCGACGTGGAGGCGGTGTCGATGTCGATGCCGATCAACATCCGCGACGACTCCAACGACGGCCACGCCGCCAACCACTTCGTCCCGTCCCGCTTCGACGTCCCCCTGGACGTGGACGACGCCGGTGACCGCATGCGGGTGATCCACGCCCTCGTCGAGGAGGTGCGCAACGAGCCGGCCATGCCGCTGGCCGACGCGATCAACGCCGTCATCTCCCGGCTCGGCGTGAACCTGTCGGTGAGCCTCGTCGGCGGGATGATGAAGACGATCGACGTGATCACCTCCAACGTCCCGGGGCCGCCCTTCACCGTGTACTCCAGCGGCGCCAAGATCGAGCAGATGTTCCCGTTCGGCCCGCTCGGCGGCTCGGCGGTGAACTTCACCCTGTTCTCCTACGACGGCACGTGCGCCATCGGCATCAACGCCGACACCACGGCCATCCAGGACCCGACGCTGCTGACCCAGCACCTCGAGAAGGGCCTGGCCGAGGTCGTGGCCCTGGGCTGACGTCGCGCAGGCGACCCCGCCGCACCGGTCGCGGGTGGGCACACGACGGCCCCGGGCACCGCCCGGGGCCGTCGTCGCGTCCGTGGTCGTGGTCGGTCGGAGACCGGTGCGCCCGTGCGCGCCGCCCGGTCAGGCGGCGGTGGGCTCGACGCCCGCCCGCCGACGGCGGGGAGCGGGGGCCAGCACCAGGGTGGCGAGGCGGGGGCGCAGGGCGGCGGGCACGCCGAGGGTGCGCCAGGCGTCGACGGCCGGGACGTCGACCTGGAGGCGCTCGGCCACGCCGGTGACGCCGCCGTTGCCGAAGCAGGCGACGTCCACGAGGGTGCGGTCCACGGCGTTGCGGATGGTGGGGGGCAGGAGGGCGTCGGTGGCGCTGCTCGCAGCATCGCCGACGACCTGCACCAGGGTCAGGGGGGTGGGGTTCCTGGGCATGTCACTCCGATCGAGCCGACATCGTCGGCGGCTCCGGTCGTACGCTACCCGTGGCGGGGGGCGCGCACGCAGTGGGTTGCGGAGCGTTCATCTCCCCGCCACCGACGGGACAGAACCCCGGAGGGCGTGACGTCGGCCACGTCTCACTCGAGCCGGGCGATCACCGGCGAATCGTCGGGGTCCACGTCGGTCGACAGGAACGCCTCGACGATCTCGCCGGCGACCACGTCGCTGGTGAGGCGCAGCCCGATGGCGAGCACGTTGGCGTCGTTCCAGCGCCTGGCCCCGGCCGCCGTGGCCGCATCCGTGCACAGCGCGGCCCGCACGCCGGGGACCTTGTTCGCCGCGATCGACACGCCGGTCCCGGTCCAGCAGCAGGCCACGCCGACGTCGGCCCGGCCCCCGACCACGGCCTCGCCGACGGACCGGCCCACGTCGGGCCAGGGTGCACCCCGGTGCAGCACGGCGACGACCTCGTGGCCGGCGGCCTCCAGGCGCGCCTCCAGGGCATCGGTGACCGGGGTCCGCTCGTCGGTGCCGAAGGCGATGCGCACGCCCCGACGGTACGGTCCGGCGGCGATGCCCGCACCGCTCCCGCCCCCGGCCGGCCTCGCCGACGCCCGGACCGACCTCCAGGCCCGGCTCGACGCGCTCGACGCCGCCGGCGGCCCCCACCTCCGCCGCACGGCGCGGCTCCACCCGCTGCACGGCCCCACGGGCGAGGAGCTGGTCGCCGACGTGGTCTGGATCGGCCCCGACGACGCCCCCGACGTGGTGCTGGTCGTGTCGGGCACGCACGGCGTGGAGGGCCTGGCCGGCTCGGCGCTCCAGCGGACCCTGCTGCGCGACCTGGCCGCCGGCGAGGTCGCCCCGCCCGCCCCGGGGCAGGCCTGGTGCCTGCTGCACGCGCTCAACCCCTTCGGCTTCGCCTGGACGCGGCGGGTGAACGAGGACAACGTCGACTGCAACCGGAACTTCGTCGACTTCGCGTCGCCGCCGGTCAACGAGGGCTACGGGCGGGTCGCCGAGCTGCTCGTCCCCGAGCGGTGGGACGAGGCGACGCAGGCCGACACCACCACCGCCCTGCTCGAGCTGGCCGGCGAGGTCGGCTTCGACACCCTCCAGGCGTGGGTCTCGGGCGGCCAGTACACCCACCCCGACGGCCTGTTCTACGGCGGCACCGGCCCGGTGTGGTCCCACGGGCTGCTCGACGAGCTCTGCGCGGGGCCGCTCAGGGGCCGACGCCGGGTCGTGGTCCTCGACCTGCACACCGGCCTCGGCCCCTGGGGCCACGGCGAGCTCATCTCCTCCGACGTGCCCGGGTCCGGAGCCCTGGCCCGGGCCAGGGACTGGTTCGGCGACGACGTCACCTCGTTGGCCGCCGGCGACTCGGTGTCGGCCGAGCTGTCCGGGGAGTGGCTGCCCCACGTCGCCGCCGCCCTCGACGCCGAGGTCACCGCCGTCGCCCTCGAGTTCGGCACGGTCGACCAGGTGCAGGTCCTGCAGGCGCTGCGCGCCGACGCCTGGCTCCACGCCCACGGCGACCCCCTCGGCGCCGAGGCGGCGCCCGTCAAGGCCGCACTGCGCGCCGCGTTCTGCGACGACGACCCCGCCTGGATGGCGCGCCTGCACGAGCGGTTCGCCCCGGTGCTGGCCGCCGCCCTCGCCGGGCTGGCCGGGTAGGGGGACCGACGTGCCGACCGCCGTCCACGCGACCGCCGCCGACCTCGACGAGGTCACGGCCGTGCTCACGGCCGCCTTCGCCCAGGACCCGGTGCAGCGCTGGCTCTTCGCCGCCGCGCCCGACCCCGTCGCCGGCGTCGCCGCGCTCATGGGGGTGTTCGTGCCCGACTACTTCTGGCTCGGCCACACCCTCGTGGTCGCCGCCGAGGGCGACCTGGCCGGCGCGGCGCTGTGGTCGCCGCCGGACCGCAACCCCCTCCAGGGCGACCGGGTCGAGGACCTGTTCGCCGCACTCGCCCCCCACCTGGGCGACGATCTCCTCCCGCGCCTGGGCGAGCTGGCCCGGGCCGCCGAGCACCGGCCGTCGGTGCCGCACTTCTACCTCGGCATCCTCGGCGTCGACCCGGCGCGGCGCGGCCGGGGCCTCGGCTCCGCGCTGCTGGCGCCGGTGCTCGCCGAGTGCGATCGCACCGGTGCCGTGGCCCACCTCGAGTCCTCCAACCCCCGCAACATCGGGCTGTACGAGCGCCACGGGTTCCGCGTGGTGCACGGCTACCGGTGCGGCGAGGCGATCGGCGAGCCCGACGGACCCGTCATGACGATCATGACCCGCAGCCCGCGCTGACCCGCCGAGCGGCGACGAGCGCGGTCGTGCCACGGTGGGTCCCATGCCCACCTTCTCGCGCGCCCTGCCCGGCCAGGAGCCGGCCACCATCCACTACGAGGACACCGGCACCGGGGA
>CAZCEZ010000059.1:0-22955 GCA_964497795.1 uncultured Acidimicrobiaceae bacterium
CCCGCCCTCGTCGCGGACGTTGCCGGCCAGGAACTCGTCGTGGATGACGAAGGGGCAGGCGTAGACGTCGCCGATCGGGTCGATCAGGCACACCACGCGGCCGGCCCCGCACAGGTTCAGCCCCGGCAGGTTGCCGCGCCCGGTCTCGGCGCCGATGGCGTTGAGGTGGAAGAACGAGTCCCCGGTGAGCACGTCGGGGTGGTCGAGGATCCAGTGGTAGACGTCCCGCTGCTGGTCGTTCGTGAGGCGCAGGTCGTGGTAGCTGTCCACGCCGCGGCCCGACGGGCGCAGCCGCGTGATCCGCAGCTGGGCGCCGAGGTCGTCGGTCATCGCCTTGAACTCGTCCAGCTGGGCCACGTTGTGCCGGGTGCAGACGATGGAGACCTTGAAGTCCGGGAACCCGACGGCGGCGAGGTGCTCCATGGCCTGGCGCGCCTTGGCGTGGGAGCCCTCGCCCCGCACGGCGTCGTTCACGTCGGCCGTCATGCCGTCCAGGCTGATCTGGACGTCGAGGTAGGGCAGCTCGACCAGGCGCTCGGCGGCGGCGCGGTCCAGGTAGGTGCCGTTGGTCGAGAACTTCACCCCGACGCCGCTGGTCACGGCGTGGGTGACGATCTCGAAGAAGTCCTGGCGCAGCATCGGCTCGCCGCCGCCGATGTTGACGTAGAAGACCTGGAGGTCGCGGAGCTGGTCGACGACGGACAGGCACTCCGCCGTCGACAGCTCGCGGGGGTCGCGCCGCCCGGAGCTGGACAGGCAGTGGACGCATGCCAGGTTGCAGGCGTAGGTCAGCTCCCAGGTCAGGCAGATGGGGGCGTCGAGGCCCCCCTTGAGCTGCTCGACGAGCGGGGGCGTGCGGGTGTCGCTCACGGGGTGGCGCTCCTGGGGGTGGGGGCGGTGTCCTCGACGGGCTCCACGACGCCGGCCTCGGCGAGGGAGGCGAGCGCCGCCTCCCAGGACCCGCGTCGCCCGGGACCGGGGGCCACGACGGCGTCGATCGCCGCAGCGGCGCTGGCGTGGCCGTCCAGGGCGCGCACCAGGTCGACCAGGGCGGGCGCCTTGAGGAACACCAGGCGGCGGGTGTCGTAGTGGTAGGCGAGGGCGCCGAAGGGCTCGGGGCGCAGCCCGACCCGGGGGCTCAGGCGATGGGGCCGGGAGGCGTCGAAGCCGCCGGCCCCGGGGGCGCCCGCTGCGTGCTCGGCGCCGGTCGTGGTGCCGGCGGTCACGACGTGGCGATCAGTAGACGCCGCACATGCCGTCGATGGAGATCTCCTCGACGAGGACCTCCTCGACGGCGACGGCGACGGTGTCCTCGGCCGGGGCGTCGACCGGCGCGTCGGGCGCCTCGGCGCCTGCCTGCTCCACGGTGCTGGTGCTGTCGGTGACCGTCATCGGGGCTCCTCGGTCGGTCCGCTGGGGTGGTTCACTTGCCGCCGGCGGCCCCCGGCGATCCGGGTGCCGGATGCGAGGAGGGACGTGGCCGACGGGCTCCGTGAACATATCGCGCTGGTCCGCGATCCCGAGACCCGGGTGGACGGGCGGGGCCTGCTCGGCGGGTCGCCGCTGCGCCTGCTGCGGTTGACGCCGGACGGCGCCGCGGCCGCCACCGCGCTCCTCGCCGAGCGCCGGGCGCCGCGCGACGCGACCGAGGCCGCCGTCGCCCGCCTGCTGCTCGACGCCGGCCTCGCCCACCCCGAGCCGCTGCCCGCCGCCACCCGGGCCGTCGCGGCGTGCACCGTCGCCGTCGTCGTCCCCGTGCACGACGACGCCGCGGGCCTGGACCGGCTCCTCCCCCGGCTCCCGCCGGACCTCGACGTGGTCGTCGTCGACGACGGCTCGGCCGACCCGGCCGGGGTCGACGCCGTGGTCCACCGCCACCGGGCCCGCCCGGGAGGCGTGCGGGTGGTGCGCCACGAGCGCCCCCTCGGACCGGGGCCGGCCCGGGACGCCGGGTGGCGGGCGACCGACGCCGACGTGGTGGTCCTCGTCGACGCCGACGTGGAGCCCCGGGACGGGTGGCTCGATCGGCTCCTCCCCCACCTGGCCGACGACGCGGTCGCGGCGGCGGCCCCGCGGGTGGCCAGCCCCCTGCCCCGCCGCGGACGGGTCGGCGCGCTGGCCCGGTACGAGTCGGTCCGCTCGCCGCTCGACCTGGGCGACCGTCCCGGGCGGGTGGCGCCCGGGGCGCGGGTCCCCTACGTCCCGACCGCCGCGCTCGTCGTCCGCCGCTCGGTGCTCGAGGAGCTCGGCGGCTTCGACCCCGGCCTCCGCTTCGGGGAGGACGTGGACCTGGTCTGGCGTGCGGTCGAGGCCGGCTGGACCGTGCGCTACGACCCGACCGCCGTCGTCGCCCACCGACCCCGACCGGACTGGCCCGGGCTCGTGCGCCAGCGGGTCGGCTACGGCTCGGCCGCTGCGCCCCTCGACGCCCGCCACCCCGGCGCGGTCGCGCCGCTGGAGGTCAACGTCGCGTCCCTGGCCGCGTGGGCCCTCGTCGCGTCCGGCGGGCGGGTGCGCCCCTGGCTCGGCGTGGGCGTCGGCGCGGCCTCGACGGCAGCGCTCGTGCCACGCCTCGCCGACCGGGTCGACGCGCCGGTCCGTGAGGCGGTCCGCCTCGCCGGAGCAGGGACGCTGCGGGCCGGCCCCTGGATCGGTCGCGCCGTGGCCCGGACCTGGCTCCCCCTCGCCCTGCCCCTCCTCGCAGCCCGCAGGGGTCGGCGCGCCGTGGCCCTGGCCGTGGTCGGCCCGGCCGTCCTCGACGCCCTCGGCGAGCGGGGCGGCCTCGACCCGGTCCGCTTCGTCGCCGCCCACGTCCTCGACGACGCCGCCTACGCGACCGGCGTCTGGAAGGGGGTCGTGACCTCCGGGCGCACCGGGTGCCTGCGGCCGCGGGTCACGGGCATCGGCGGCCGGCCCGCCCTCGCCGGGCTGGCCCGGCGGGCCCGACGTGACCGGTGACACGGCTCTGCTCGGGATGTGCAGCGCGAGCGGAGCGGGCGGCTACCGTCGTGGCCGAGCCGCGGGTGTAGCTCAATGGCAGAGCCCCAGCCTTCCAAGCTGGTCATGCGGGTTCGATTCCCGTCACCCGCTCCACCCGCCCCGCCCCGATCCCCCACCCCCTGCCAGGAACCCCTGACGTGACGCTCGTGACCAAGCTCCTCCTCGCCGCCGCCGGCGTGCTGTTCGCCGCCGGCGTCGTCGTCGCCGTGGTCCAGCCCGGCGAGCTCGGCGACGAGGAGGTGGCCCAGGAGGCCCCCGGCTCGACCTCGACGACCTCGGCTGCGCCGTCGACGACGGCCGCCACCACGGCCACGACCGCCCCGGGGACCACGGTCACCACCGGCGGCACCACGGCCACCACCGCCCCGGGGACCACGGTCACCACCGGCGGCACCACGGCCACGACCGCCCCGACGTCGACCGTCCCGCCGCAGGCGTCCACGACCACGACGGCCGCCGGCGGCTCGGGGTTCGGCAGCGACGGCGCCGCGCAGGGCCGGGACACGAGCGACGGCCTCGCCGACACCGGCGGGACCTCCCTCCTGCTGGCCGGGAGTGTCCTGGCCGTGGCCGGGCTCGCCACCCGCCGTCGCAGCGCCTGAGCGCCCGCCGACTCGCCTACGCTGCCCGCCCGGCCTCCGTAGCTCAACTGGACAGAGCAGACGGTTTCTACCCGTCCGGTTGCGGGTTCGACTCCTGCCGGGGGCGCCGCCACGGGTCCGGGTCCCGTGCCCCGGCCGGGGCCCGGACGGACCGGCTCCCGTTTTCCTCGCGGGCCCCGGCCGGCGCTAGGTTCTTCGCTCCTTGGTGGCCGTAGCTCAGTTCGGTTAGAGCGCCAGGTTGTGGCCCTGGAGGTCGGGGGTTCAAGTCCCCTCGGTCACCCCAAGCGGCGATAGATTCGGCCGCCTCACAACGTCCCCCGGGCAACCGGTGGGACTGCACGCCCCTCTAGCTCAACTGGTTAGAGCGTCGGACTCTTAATCCGCAGGTTCTGGGTTCGAGTCCCAGGGGGGGTACGCACGGCCGGGCCGCAGGCACTCCGCCTGCGGCCCGTCGCCGTTCCCGGGCCGGGTCGGCCCCTGGCCACCGGTCGCTCACCTACGATCGGGAGGTCCCACCCACGGCACCCCGCCGGGGCGGCGACCTGACTGGCACCCGTGACCGATCTGGCACCACCCGACGGCGGTCGGGATCCCCTCCCCGGCCTCGCCGTGCTGGCCGCTCGGGTCTGCGGTGCCCCGGCGGCCGAGGTGCGCCTCGACGACGGCCGCTCGGCGGCGGTCGGCCCGACCGGCACCGACCGGCCACCGTGCGTCGCCTCCGTGCCCGTCGACGGCCCGGCCGGAGCCGTCGGCGCCGTGCAGGTCTGGCGGGCCGACCCCGTCGACGCCGCCGCCCTCGACGCCCTCGCCCTCGTCGCCGACCAGCTCGCCGCCCTCGTGGCCGCCGACGAGGCCCGCCGCCGCGCCGACGACCGCGCCGCCAGCTGGTCCCGCCAGCACGACGCGCTGGCCGAGACGCTCCAGGAGCGGACCGAGTTCCTGGCCGTCGCCCAGCACAAGCTGAAGACCCCGCTGGCCATCGTCGCCGGGTGGGCGTCGACGCTCGAGCGGTGGGACCGGCTCGGCGTCGACGAGCGCGAGGCCGGGATCGCCGCCATCCAGCGCGCCGCCGACGAGCTCCAGATCCAGCTCGACGACCTCCTCGACGAGGCCCGGTCGCACCTGCTCGGTGCGAGCATGACGCCCGAGCCCGTCGCCCTCGGCCCCGTGCTGCGCGACGTCACCGCGCACCTCGACCCGGACCGGCACCCCGTGCACGTGGACGCCGACGGGGTCGCCGCCGTGGCCGATCCCAGGGCGCTGACGCAGGTCCTGGGCCACCTGGTCGACAACGCCGTGAAGTACTCGCCCGACGGTGGCGACGTGGCCCTGACCGCCCGGGCCGACGGCGATCGCGTCCGGGTCACCGTCCGGGACCACGGCGTCGGCGTGGAGCCCTCCGCCGTGGACCTGGTGTTCCTGCCCTTCCGCCGGGGTCCGGAGGCGTCCCGCGTCGCCCGGGGCAGCGGCCTCGGCCTCCACGTGGTCCGCACCCTGGTCGCAGCCATGGACGGCGAGAGCGGTCTGGACGACCCGCCCGACGGGGGCGGTGCCGCGTTCTGGTTCTCGCTGCCCCGCGCCGTCGACGGCGGGTGACGCAGCGGGCGGTCAGCCCACCTCGCCGGCCAGCAGCGGCGGGTTGCTCGACACCGGGACGCCACCGGCGACCTCGCGGGTGATGACGAGGGCGTCCACGCCCTCGTCGACGTGGAAGGCCACGACCCGGGGGGAGGCGCCGAGCACGCCGAGGGACACGACGACGTCGTCGGTCACGCCCCACAGCTGGTAGGTCTCGGCCTCGCCCAGCGCAGGCAGGCTCTGCCCGAGCAGGTAGCCGGACCCCTCGGCGTCGATGGCCGCAGTCGCGGTCAGGTCGCCGTCGCCGGAGGCGAAGGTCACCTTCCGGGCGTCCGCGCTGGCCAGGACGCTGCGGGCGACCTCCTCGAGGGACGCCGCGGCCTGCTCGGACGGGCCGCGCCCGTCGCCGGAGCCGCCGGCCACGAGCACGCCACCGAGCAGCCCGAGGACGAGCACGACGGCGGCGGCCGCCGCACCGAGGGGCGCCCAGCGGGACCGGGCCCGTCGGTCACGGCGGACCCGCCGGTCGCCGAGCGAGGCGACGGGGGCCGGGGCCGTCGAGGGCGGGCCTCCACGCCCGACCCCGGACAGGGGCAGCTGCAGCGCGGGCGGGACCTCGACCAGGCTCTCCTGGATCCGGGACCACACGCCCTCGGGGGCGTGCTCGCCGGTGTGGGCCAGCATCGCCGCCACCTCGCGGTGATCGGACACCTCGGCCGTGCAGCGCGGGCACCCGGCGAGGTGGGCCTCCACCTCGTCCCGCTCCGCCTCGTCGAGCGCGTCGAGCGCGTATGCGCCGAGCAGCTCCTGGATGTCGTCGTGCGACTCAGTCATGCTCCACCACGGATCCCAGCGCCCACGAGGTCCCCTCGCATGCGGCGCAGCCCGGCCCGGATCCGGCTCTTGACGGTGCCCTCCGGCTGGCCGAGCAGGTCTGCGACTTCCTTGTACGTGTGCCCACCGAAGTAGGCGAGCAGGATCGCTTCCCGCTCGCCCTCGGGGAGGGACCGGAGCGCCGTCTTGACCCGATCGGCGACCGCCATGTCCCAGACCTCGTGCTCGAGGTCGTAGCCGGCCTCGGCGGCCAGCGTGTTCTCCTTCTCCTCCCGACGGCGTCGGGACGACTCGGCCCGGATCAGGTCCACGGCCCGGCCGTGGCACTGCGCCAGCAGGTACGACCGCAGCGAGCCGCGGTCGGGGTCGAAGCGGTCCGGGTCGTTCCAGAGGCGCAGGAAGACCTCCTGGACGATCTCCTCGGCCAGCGTCCGATCCGAGAGGAGGCGCCGGGCGAGTGCGAAGACCGCGCCGGCGTGGCGTCGGTAGACCTCGGCCAGCGCGTCCTCGTGGTACCGGCCGATCGACACGACCAGGGCCGCGTCGCTGGCTTCGCGGAGTCCGTCGATGCTCATCGAACCCTTCTCCGGAGCCACCCCGCCCTCCGGATGATCCCCGACCGGATCGGCGCGCCCTCGCCCGGCACGGAGCCGCAGGCGGCGGGCGCGCGCCCGACCGCCCGGCGTCCCCGGGTCGCCCGGATCGCCCGGCCGGCCGTCGTCGGGCCGGCCGTCGTCGGGGGTCCCGGGGCCCTCGGGGCCGCTCACGACGCTGCCCCGGACGAGCCGACCCGGTCGAACCGGCTCACGAGCTCGACGTGGGGCGTGTGCGGGAACAGGTCGACCAGCGTGGTCGAGACCCGCTCGTGGCCCGCCTCGGCGAGCAGCCCCGCGTCGCGGGCGAAGGCGGCCGCGTCGCAGGACACGAGCACGATCCGGGGAGCGTCGGCCGCGACCAGGGCGGCCACGCCGTCCGCACCGAGCCCGGCCCGGGGCGGGTCGGCCACGATGGCCCCCGGCGGCGGGCCCTCCGGTCGCCACCGGGCCACGGGCGCCCGGACCACCGTGGTCTCCACGCCGGGCCAGCGGGCCGGGTCGAGGTTGGCGCGGGCGTCGGCCACCGAGGAGGCCGACGACTCCACCAGCACCACGTCGCGCCCCCGGGCCGCGCCCAGGGTGGCGCCGAACAGGCCGACACCGCCGTAGGCGTCGACGAGGGGCCCGTCCGGTGCACCGGCCAGGGCCGCGTCGACGGCGGCGACGAGCGCCTCGGCCCCGTCGGTGCGCGACTGGAAGAAGCTGCGGGCCCCGATCCGGAACCGGACGCCGGCCACCACGTCGTGGACGTGGTCGTCGGGACCGATCGCGTCGCGTCCCACGACCACCACGTCGTCGGGCAGCTCGAGCCCGGCGGGCACGGCCGGGTCGACGAGCACCAGCCGCTCACCGGTGCCGGCCCCGACCCGTAGCGTCACCTCCGGCGGCGCCCCGTCGCGGCGGCTCGCCGCCCCGGGCGCGACCCGGGCCCACGAGGCGTCGCCGAGCAGGGCGTCGAGGGCCGGGTGGGCCACCAGGCACGACGGTACCGGTACCGCCTCGTGGGAGCGCGCCCCGCGCAGGGCCAGGCCGCGGTCGGTGAGCAGCGCCCGGATCGTCGTGCGGAACCCGACGGCGGGCAGCGGCGGCGCGAGGTCGACGGTCCCGGACCCGTCCTGGCCCCCGATGCGGCGCAGCGACTCCTCGACCAGGCGCACCTTGAGCCTGCGCTGCGCGTCGAGCGCCACGTGCTGCCACCCGCACCCGCCGCAACCGGCGGCGACGAGCGGGCAGGGCGGGGCGACCCGGTCCCGGCTCGGCGCCGCGACGTCGGCCACGACGGCGTGGAGGCGCCGGGGCAGGTCCCGCTCCACGGCGGCCGTCACCCGGTCGCCGGGGACACCGCCCCGGACGAACACGACGCGGCCGTCGGCGGCGCGGGCGATCCCGTCGCCACCTGCGGCCACGTCGTCGACGACGAGGTCGTGGAGGAGCACCCGCCCACGCTACGACCCCGGCCCCCCACGCCCGGGGAGGGCACCCGACGAGGGGCTGCGGATGACGTCCGCGCCACGGTCCAGGTGAGAACATCGACGCATGTCCGACCGTCCCGGCACCGACCGTCCGATCCTCATCGCCCCGTCCGTGCTCCCCGCCGACTTCTCCCGGCTCGGCGACGCCGTCACCGCCCTCGACGAGGCCGGCGTGGACCGGATCCAGTGGGACGTGATGGACGGGCGCTTCGTGCCCAACATCACCTTCGGACCCGACGTCATCGCCTCGTGCCGGGACCGCACCGACCTGCTGTTCGAGGCCCACCTGATGGTCGAGGAGCCCGACGACCTGCTCCCCACCTGGGTCGAGGCCGGCTGCGGGCTGCTGATCGTCCACGCCGAGGCCTGCCGGCACCTGCACCGCACGCTCGGACGCATCCGCGACCTCGGTGCCCAGGCCGCCGTCGCCCTGAACCCGGCCACGCCGCCCCAGGCCGTCGAGCACGTGCTCGACCTGTGCGACATGGTCCTCGTCATGACCGTGAACCCCGGCTTCGGCGGGCAGGCCTACATCGGCACGATGGAGCCGAAGGTCGCCACCATCCGACGGTGGATCCTCGAGGGCGGCCACGACTGCGACATCGAGGTCGACGGCGGCATCTCCCCCGCCACCGTGTCGGGCGCGGCCGCGGCCGGCGCCAACGTGCTCATCTCGGGGTCGTCGATGTTCAAGGACCCCGAGGGCCTCGGCCACGCCGTGCGCGAGCTCCGGGCCCTGGCGGGGGACGCAGCCCGCACCGCATCCTGACCGGGACCGCGCCCGTGGCCGCTCCGGTGCGCCGACGTGCCCTCGGGTGCCTGGTCGTGGTCCTCGTGCTCAGCGCGTGCGGGGGCGACGAGGACGGTGACGTGGGCGCGTTCTGCGACCTCGTCGACGACGCATCCGCCGAGCAGGTCTTCGAGGCCGTCGACCCCGACGACCTCGAGGGCACGCTGGCCGCGGTCCGGTCCGCGCTCGCCCTGGAGGACCGCCTCGCCGAGGTCGCACCTCCCGCGGCGCGCGCCGACGTCGAGGTCCTGCGCGCCTACCTCGGCGACCTGGCCGACGGGCTCGCCGAGGCGGCCGCCGACCCGACCAGGCCGCCCGACGAGCGCCCCGCGGTGTACGACCGGCTGCGCAGCCGGGTCGACGAGGTGGAGGCGGCCGGCGACCGCCTCGACCTGTTCGTCAGCACCAGCTGCTGAGCGGGACCCGGCCGCGCCGGGCCACCGGGCTCAGGTCGTCTCGCCGCGGCGGGTGATGACCTTGTCGACCAGCCCGTAGTCCTTGGCCTCGTCGGCCGTGAACCAGCGGTCGCGCTCGGAGTCGGCCTGGATCTGCTCGACCGTCTGGCCCGTGTGCTCGGCGATCCGCTCGGCCATGAGCTTCTTGATGAACGCGAGCTGCTCGGCCTGGATCTTGATGTCGCTGGCCTGGCCCTGGAAGCCGCCCGAGGGCTGGTGCATCATGATCCGGGCGTGGGGCAGCGAGAAGCGCTTGCCCTCGGCGCCGGCGCACAGCAGGAACTGGCCCATCGAGGCGGCCATGCCCATGCAGATCGTGGCCACGTCGGGGCCGATGAAGTTCATCGTGTCGTAGATGGCCATGCCGGCCGAGACCGATCCACCGGGGCTGTTGATGTACAGCCAGATGTCCTTCTCCGCGTCCTGGCCCTCCAGGTAGAGCAGCTGGGCGCAGATCTGGTTGGCGATCTGGTCGTTGACGTCGGTCCCGAGGAACACGATCCGGTTCGACAGCAGCTGGTTGTAGATCTGGAAGCCGGCCGAGTCGAGGCCCGGGAGGTCGGCGGCGAGCGGCGCAGGGAGTTCAGTCACGAGCCGGAGGCTAGCGGCGGACCTCCGGGGCGCCGCGCTGGTGGGCGGTACCGTTCCCCCGCCGCGCACCAGTGGTGGAACTGGCAGACACGCGAGGTTTAGGTCCTCGTGCCCGGAAGGGTGTGTGGGTTCGAGTCCCACCTGGTGCACGCGTCGGCTCCGCCGACCCCGAGTCGCTCGCTGCGCTCACGACTCGCCGCATGCGACCCGCGGCCGCAGCCCGCGGCCGGGACGTTGCGAGCAGGCCCCCGCCCGGCGAACGGTTGGGGACGACCGTTCCGACCGCCATGCTGCTCGGCATGCCGGAGGGGCACACCATCCACCGACTGGCCCGCGACCTGGCCCGGGACCTGCAGGGCCACGCGGTGGCCGCCGAGACCCGGCAGCCGGAGCGCTTCGCCGAGGGGGCGGCCGCCATCGACGGTCGGGTGCTCGCCGGCACCGAGGCCTGGGGCAAGCACCTCTTCCTCCACTGGGCGCCGGGCGACGCCGGCGGCCCGGAGACCCTCCACGTCCACCTCGGGCTGTTCGGCAAGCTCAAGCGCCGGACGCTCCCCGCCCCCGAGCCCTCCCCCAACCTGCGGGTCCGCCTCACCGGGCCCGAGCAGGCCTGGGACCTCACCGGCGCCATCACCTCGGACGTGCGCGCCCCCGAGGTCGTCGACGAGGTCGCGGCCAAGCTCGGGCCGGATCCGCTGCGCCGCGACGCCGACCCGGGGCGCTTCGTCACGAAGCTCCGCCGGTCGCGGCGCCCCGTCGGCGACCTCCTGCTCGACCAGGCCGTCATCGCCGGCGTCGGCAACGTCTACCGGGCCGAGATCCTCCACCTCCTGCGCATCCACCCCCGCCGCCCCGGCCGGGACGTCACCGAGGCCGAGGCGCTCGCGATCTGGGGCCTCGCCGCCGAGCTGCTCCGCGACGGCGTCAAGCGGAACCGCATCGTGACCGTGCCCGCCGACCAGCGCCCACCCGGCCGGATCCGCCGCAAGGACGCCGTCCACGTCTACCGGCGCACCTGGTGCCGGACGTGCGGCTCCCCCGTCGAGGTCGAGGAGATCGGCGGCCGCACCTCCCACGCCTGCGGCCTCTGCCAGCGCTGAGGCCGGCCGGCGGGCGGTACGTTCCCCCCGTGCGCGCCGCCGAGCTGCCGACCCCGGCCCTCGTGGCCGACCGGGCCATCGTCGAGGCCAACCTGGCCGCGATGGCGGCGCGCTGGCCGGGGCGATCGCTGCGGACCCACGTCAAGGCCCACAAGTCCACGGCTCTCGCCCGCCTCGTCGCCGACGCCGGCCACGACGCCCTGTGCGCCGCCACGGCCGCCGAGGTGATCGGCCTGGCCGAGGCGGGCCTGGGCGCCGACCTCCTGCTCGCCAACGAGCTCGTCGACCCCGGCCGCCTGCGGGCACTGGCCGATGCGGCCGAGCGGACCGGCGCCCGGATCACCGTCGCCGTCGACTCCCCCGAGACCGTCGACGCCGCTGCGGCCGCGGGGCTGCGGGAGGTGCTCGTGGACGTCCACGTCGGGCTCCCCCGCTGCGGGTGCCACCCCGACGAGGCCGGCGCCCTCGCCGACCGGGCCCGGGCCGCCGGCCTGGAGGTGCGGGGGACGATGGGCTACGAGGGCCACGCCACCGCCGTGGCCGACGCGACCGAGCGCGCCGCGGTCGTGGCGGCGGCGACCGCACGCCTGGCCGAGGCCCACGAGGCCGTCGGCGGCGACGTGATCAGCGGCGGCGCCACCATGACCTGGGACGCCAACGACGAGGTGACCGAGCTGCAGGCCGGCACGTTCCTGCTCATGGACACCCACTTCGAGCCCCACGTCCCGTTCCGGGTCGCGCTCGCCCTCGTCGGCACCGTCCTGTCGGTCCACCGGCGCGGCCGCCAGCCGTGGGCCGTGATCGACGTCGGCCTCAAGGCGCTCGGCATGGACCACGGCCCGCCCGTCGTCCCCGGCTGGGAGGTGTGGGTCGTCTCCGACGAGCACGCCACGATCGTCCCCGGCCCGGGCACCGACCTGCCCGCAGTGGGCGACCGGATCACCGTCCTCCCCGCGCACCTCGACCCGACCGTGGCTCGCCACGACCGGATCCGCGTCATCGACTCCCGGCGCGACGACCCCGGCGTGGTGGTCGACGAGTGGGCGGTCGACCTCCGGGGCTGGTGACCGCCCGAAGCGCGGGCCGACGAGCCGAGGGCCCGTCAGGCGTCGACCTCGTCGCTCCCCGACCCGTCGCCCTCGTCCACCGACCCGCCGTCGAGCAGGGTCCGCACCTGCCGGAAGGCCCGGCCCCGGTGGGACAGGGCGTGCTTCTCGGCCGCCGCCATCTCGGCGAAGGTCCGCCCGTCGCCCTCGTCGGGCACGAACAGCGGGTCGTAGCCGAAGCCGCCCTCGCCCCGGGGCACGTCGCCGATCGTGCCCTCCACGGTGCCCCGCACCGTCTCGAACCGCCCGCCCGGCCACACCACGGCCACGGCGGCCACGTAGCGGCCCGTGCGGGCCTCGGCGGGGACGCCGTCCAGCTCGCGCAGGACCCGGGGGATCCAGTCCTCCTCGGCCGTCCAGCGGGCCGAGTGGATGCCAGGACGCCCGTCGAGGGCGTCGATCTCGATCCCCGAGTCCTCGCCGACGGCCACCCCGCCGGCGGCGGCGGCGACCGCCGCGGCCTTCAGCACCGCGTTGGCCTCGAAGGTGTCGCCGGTCTCCTCGACGTCGGGGTCCCGGGCCTCGACGACCCAGCCGTCGAGGATCTCGGCGACCTCGGCCACCTTGTGGGGGTTGCCGGTCGCGAAGGTCAGGCGCCGTGCGCCGGCGGGCTGCCCCACCGGCTCAGCGCTCGGCGGGACGGGGCGCGGGCGCCTCGGCCACATAGGCGCGCTGGCGCTCGATCAGCGCGCCGATGCCGTCGGTGGCCAGGTCGAGCAGCCGGTCGAGCGCGCCGCGCCCGAAGGCGACCCCCTCGGCCGTGCCCTGGACCTCCACGAAGTCGCCCTCGGAGGTCATGACCACGTTCATGTCGACGTCCGCGGTGGAGTCCTCCGGGTAGGGCAGGTCGCAGACCGGCTCGCCGCCGACCACGCCCACGCTCACCGCGGCGCAGAAGGCGGTCAGCGGGTGCGTCGCGAGCTCGCCGGCGGCGACGAGGCGGGCGAGGGCGTCGTGGAGGGCGAGGTAGCCGCCGGTGATGGACGCGGTCCGGGTGCCGCCGTCGGCCTGGAGCACGTCGCAGTCGACGACGACCTGGCGCTCGCCGAGCAGGCCCATGTCGCACACCGAGCGCAGCGAGCGGCCGATGAGGCGCTGGATCTCCTGGGTGCGGCCGGACTGCTTGCCCCGGGCCGCCTCCCGTCCGATCCGCTCCGGGCTGGAGCCGGGCAGCATCGAGTACTCGGCGGTGACCCAGCCCTCGCCGCGTCCCCGCATCCACCGGGGGACGTCGTCGTCGATCGACGCGGTGCACAGCACCTTGGTGCGACCCATCGAGATGAGGCACGAGCCCATCGCCATCTCGGTCGGGTCGCGCTCGATCACCACGGGGCGCAGCTCTCCGGCTGCTCGTCCGTCTGCTCGCATGGTCGTTCCTCCAGTGTCGTGGGGCGTGTCGTTGCGTCCCGGGGCGCGCCCGGGGACGGGGGCGCCCGTCGGGGGCGTCAGGCCTCGAAGGTGGCGTCGGCCGTGGCCAGGTCCAGCGGGCCGTCGTAGGTCTCGCCCGCCTCGCTGCGGCGCGCCTCGGGATCGGTCCCGGGCGCCAGGTGCGTCAGCACGAGCCGGCCGACGCCGGCCTCGGCGGCGGTCGTGCCGGCCTCGGCACCGGTCAGGTGCAGGACGCGCCCGGCCTGCTCGGGCTCCAGCGTGGCCTCGACGAGGGCGACGTCGATCCCCTCGCCCAGGCTGGCCAGCGACCAGCCGGGGCCGGTGTCGGCCGTGTACGCGATCGACCCGCCGCCGTGGTCGGCGCGGACCGCCATGGTCTCGACGGAGTGGTCGGTGCCCGAGAAGGTCAGGTCGATGTCGCCGATCGTCGCCGTCGCACCGTCGGCCACGACCGTCGTCTCGAAGGTCGGGCGGGCGTCGTAGCCGCACACGGCGCGGAACAGGTCGGCGGTGGCCGCCGTGCACAGCAGCGGCAGTCCCAGGTCGGCGAGGCCGAGCCCGTAGCGCAGCGCGTTGGCGGTGACGGGCAGCTCGACCCAGTGGTCGGGGTGGGAGTGGCTGACCACGATGCCGTCGAGCTCCTCCAGCGGCACGTGGCGCTGGAGCGCGGCGAGGGTGCCGGGTCCGCAGTCCATCCAGATCGTCGTGGTCGGCGACCGCAGCAGGTAGCCGCTGCAGGCCTGGTCCGGACCCGACCAGGTGCCGGAGCAGCCGAGGATCGTCACCGACAGGGACATGGCTCGGCACGCTACGACACGCGCCGACGGCCCCGTGACCCCCTCGCCCGGCGCGCCCGGGCGCGGGCGGATCAGGTGCCGGCGACGGGCCCGTCGCCGTCGAGCTCGTCGGGGACCATCGTGACCACGCGCTGCGGGAAGGGGATCTCGATGCCCTCGCGGTCGAAGGCCGCCTTGATGGCCATGGCCACGGCCGAGCGGACCCGGAACGTGGTGAGGATGTCGGGCGCGTGCCAGAAGCGGACGTCGAAGTCGATGCTCGAGTCGCCGAAGGCGGTCACCCAGGCCTGCGGGGCGGGGGCGGCGTGCACGCCCTCGATGGTCGCGGTCGCCCCGAGGATGGTCTCCTGGGCGTGGGGCAGGTCGGTCCCGTAGGCGACGCCCACGGCGAGCACGGTCCGCCGGGTCTCGTTGGCCGTGTGGTTGACGATGACGTCGTTGGCCACCTGGGCCGAGGGCAGGACGACCTTCTCGCCGTCGAAGTTGTCGATGACGACGGTCCGGAAGTTGATCTCGGTGACCGTCCCCGAGTGCCCCTGGGTGGAGATCTGGTCGCCGACGCGGATCGGGCGGCGCGTCTTGAGCACCACGGAGGCGAAGACGTTCTCGAGGATCGCGGTGATCGCGAAGGCGATGGCGATGCCGGTGACGCCGAGCGCGCCGAGCAGCGGCCCGATCTGGACGTCGAGCGCGGCGAGGGCGTAGATGAGCCCGACGAGGACGATGAGGCGCCGGGCGAGGCGGCCCACGAAGCGGGCGATCTGGCCCTCGACGTCGGTGCGGCGGACCAGCCGCTCGACGACGATCCCCACGACGCGGGACACGACGACGAAGCCGACGAAGGTGCCGAGGGCCAACGCCCAGTCCTCGGCGGTCAGGCCCTCGCCGACCACCTGGGACAGGTCCGGGTCGTCCTGGAGCGGCGCCCCGAGCGCACCCAGCCGGGCGAGCAGGGGCTCGGTCGGGGCGGGGAGCATCGTCGTCGGGGGCCTCTCTGGGTGCGGTCCGGGGACCCGGTTCGGGGACCGACCGAGGATGCCACACGACCTCGGGGGCGCCAGCCGGGCCGGTCCGGCCTCGCCCGCTGCCCTCGCCGGGATCCCCGCTGCCGTCGCCCGGATCCCCGCTACCGTCGCCCGGATCGCGGACTCCTCCCTCGTCGACGCCACCCCCCGAACCATCCCCGGCATCGACCGGGCGGTGGGGCCGCTGGCCTTCGGGTGCTGGCGCTTCACCCACGACGACGTCGCCCACGCCCGCCACGTGCTCGAGGTCGCCCTCGACGCCGGGCTCACCCTCGTCGACCAGGCCGACGTGTACGGCCTCGACTGGGGCGGTCGCGGCTTCGGGGAGAACGAGGCGCTGCTCGGCCGGGTGCTGGCCGACGCCCCGGACCTGCGCGACCGCATGGTGCTCGCCACCAAGGGCGGCATCCGGCCGCCGATCCCCTACGACTCCTCCCCTGCGGCGCTGCGGGCCGCGTGCGAGGCGTCGCTGCGCCGGCTCGGCGTCGACGTGATCGACCTGTACCAGGTCCACCGCCCCGACCTGTTCACCCACCCCGCCGCGCTGGCCGAGACGCTGCTCGCGCTCCGCGACGAGGGACGGATCCGGGCCTTCGGGCTCTCCAACGCCACGCCCGCCCAGCACGCGGCGCTCGAGGCGCACCTCGGCGAGCCGCTGGCCACGTCCCAGCCCGAGCTGTCGGTCGCGCACCTCGACCCGATCCGCGACGGGACCCTGGACCGCTGCGCGGCCACGGGCACCGTCCCCCTCGCCTGGTCGCCCCTCGGCGGCGGGCGGCTCGCCGCCGGTGCGGCGGCGGAGGGCGTGCGGCCCGAGCTGCTCGCCGTGCTGGACCGCCTCGCCGAGCGGGAGGGGGTCGACCGGGCCGCCGTCGCCCTCGCCTTCGTGCTCGCACTGCCGACCCGACCCGTCGCCATCCTCGGCACCCAGAGGCCCGAGCGGCTGCGCGGTGCGTCGGCGGCGCTGACGGTCCACCTCGACCGGACCGACTGCTACGACCTGGTCGTGGCGTCCGAGGGCGTGCCGCTGCCCTGACCCGAGCACCCGGAGGGACCGTGCCCGACCCCACCCCCACCGACGACGCGATGCCGGACCGACCCCCGCCCGAGGTGTCGTGGTTCGCCGCGCTGTGCGACGACGACTACGAGTTCCTCGGGGTCCCGGACCCGATGCTGGCGTCGTCGTGGCCCCGCTGCCGGGACATCACCCTGGCCGCCGAGCGCAACGGCTACGACAACATCCTGCTCCCCTCCGGCTACGCGCTCGGGATCGACTCGGTCGCCTTCGCCGGGGGCGTCGCCCCGCTCCTGGATCGGATGCGGCTCCTCGTCGCCGTCCGCTGCGGCGAGCTCTGGGTCCCCCAGCTCGCCCGCCAGCTGGCCACGATCGACCAGATGCTCGGCGGCCGGTTGACCATCAACGTCATCTCCTCCGACATCCCCGGCCAGGCGCTCGGGTCCGAACCCCGCTACCAGCGGACCCGGGAGGTCATGTTCCTGCTGCGCGAGCTCCTCGAGGGCCGCAGCGTGGACTTCCGCGGCGAGTTCCACACGCTCACCGTCGACCCGCCCCGGGTCGGCACGGTGTCCGGGTCGTGCCCGCCCCTCTACTTCGGCGGTTTCTCCCCCGCCGCGAAGCAGACGGCGGCCGAGCACGCGGACGTCTTCCTGACCTGGCCCGACACCGTGGCCGCCGTCGGGGAGACGATCGCCGACGTGCGGACGCGGGCCGAGGCCTTCGGGCGCACCCTGCGCTACGGGCTCCGCACCCACGTCATCGTGCGCGAGAGCGAGGCCGAGGCCCGGGCCGCGGCCGCCCGCCTGCTGTCGCGCCTCGACGCCGGGACGGGCGAGGCGATCCGGTCCCGGAGCCTCGACACGACGTCGGCGGGCGTGAGCCGCCAGGACGAGCTGCGCGCCGGGGCCGACGACGAGGGCTACGCCGAGGCCAACCTGTGGACCGGCATCGGGCGGGCCCGCTCCGGGGCCGGTGCGGCCATCGTCGGCGACCCCGACCAGGTCCGGGCCAAGCTCGAGGCGTACCGGGCCGTCGGCGTCGACGCCTTCATCCTGTCGGGCTACCCGCACCTCGACGAGTGCGACCGCTTCGCCCGGATGGTGCTGCGCGACATGCCGCACGCGCCCCTGGCGGCGCGCTGACCCGATCCCGGCCGCTGCACCGGGCCGGAGGTCGCCCTAGAAGTAGATGACCTTCTCGGCCCGGGACACGACCTCGTCGAGGTCGTCGGTCCAGGCGCCGGTGGAGATGTACTTCCACCCGCCGTCGCACACGACGAACACGATGGTGCCCTCGTCGATCTCCTCGGCCACCTTGGCGGCGCCGGCCATGGCCGCGCCGGCCGAGATGCCGGAGAACACGCCGACCTCGCAGAGCTTGCGGGTCCAGATGATGGACTCCTTGGGCCGGACGATGCGCTTGCGGTCGAGCAGGTCGAAGCCGTCCCACTTCTCGAACACGGGCGGGATGTAGCCCTCGTCCATGTTGCGGAGGCCCTCGACGCGCTCGCCGAGGGGCGGCTCGACGGCGATGACCTTGATGTCGGGGTCGTGCTCCTTGAGGAACCGGCCGACGCCCATCAGGGTGCCGCTGGTGCCGAGCCCGGCGACGAAGTGGGTGATGTCGGGGACGTCGGCGAGGATCTCGGGGCCGGTGTGGTCGTAGTGCGTCTGGGGGTTGGCCTCGTTGGCGTACTGGTACAGCCACACCCACTCGGGGTGCTCGTGGGCGAGCTGCTCGGCCCGCTTCACCGCACCGTTGGACCCCTCGGCGCCCGGGCTGAGGATCAGCTCGGCGCCCATGATCTCGAGCAGCTGGCGGCGCTCGACGGTCACGTTCTCGGGGAGCACGATCTTGATCGAGTACCCCTTGCGCCGGGCGATCATGGCCAGGGCGATGCCGGTGTTGCCGGAGGACGACTCGATGATCGTCTTGCCGGGCCGGAGGGTGCCGTCGGCCTCGGCGGCCTCGATCATGGCCAGGGCGATCCGGTCCTTGACCGAGCCCACCGGGTTCTGGCCCTCCATCTTCCCCAGGATCCGCACGTTCGGGTTCGGGGACAGCTCGCTGACGTCGACGATGGGCGTGTTGCCGATCATGTCGAGCACGGAGGCGTGGACGACCATGTGCGAGCGCTCCTCGGTGGGGGTGGGGACGGGCGAAAGGCGACCGGTCTGGTCAACAATGTACCGGAGGGTGATCATTCCCCCTTCCCCGCGCCGCCTCCTTCCCCGGGACGCCCGAGGCCGGCGCCTACCCGGCTTCGAGGACGACGGGTTCCTCGGCGATCGTGCCGTCCACGATGCGGTAGGAGCGCAGCACCGGGGCGGTGTCCCGGAGCGAGACGATCACGTAGTGCCAGTCGGGATCGGGTGCCTGGGCCACGTCGGTGGGCGACGGGTAGGCGTCGGTGTGGGTGTGGCTGTGGACCACGCCCACGATGGCCATGCCGGCCTCGGCGGCGGCGTCGTCGGCGTCGAGGTAGTCGGTCGGGCCGATGCTGTAGATGCGCGACGAGCGGGCGGCGTTCCGGGTGGCGTGGAACACCGGGGCGGTGCCCCGGCTCGGGTCGCCGATGAGCAGCCCGCAGGCCTCGTCGGGGAGGCCGTCGTAGGCGTGGCCGATGATGGCGGCGTAGGCGGAGTCGGCGAGTCGCAGCACGGCCAGCGAACCTACCGCCGACGGCCCGGGATCGGACCGTGCCCGCCGGCGGGGAGGAGGTCGGCTGCGCTCGGTCAGCCGCCGGTGCCGGCCGGTGCCGTCGTGGGCAGGGGCGGCTGGGTGACGGCCGAGGCGGGCACGCCCGGCTCGGTGCCGGTCACCTCCCAGTGCCACAGGTACTCCCGCAGGGTGATCCCGGACTCGTGCACGCGACGGGCGAGGTCGGGGCCCAGGTACCGGAGGTGCCAGGGCTCGTACTTGTAGCAGGTGACCTCCTGGGCACCCTCCGGGTACGGGAGCACGAAGCCGAACCGCCAGGCGTTGGCGGCGAGCCACTGGCCCGTGGGCGTGGCACCGAAGGACTGGTCGACGTCGGTGGCCCCGATGGGCCGCACGTCGATGGCGGTGCCGAGCTGGTGCTCGCTGTGCCCCGGTCGGGCCACGCTCTCGGCGGCCTCGGCCTGGCCCAGCTCGGTCTGGCGGGCCTGGAACAGGGCCGCCTGGTCCTGGACCGAGCGGTAGGCGGCGATCAGGGCGACCTCGGGGAGCCCCTCGTCGAGGATGGCCCGGCGCATGGCGCCGAGGTCGTCGACGACGAGAGCACGGATCCTGAACTCGGCGCTGTAGCCGGCGCCGGCGGCCGAGACGAGGTCGGGCGGCTCGTACAGCGACGGCAGCGCGTAGGTCGGGTCGAGCAGCGTCCGGTACCAGTCCTCCTCCCGGGCGAAGATCGTCGGCTCGGACTCCTCCGGGGTCTCGCAGGCCGGTGGGGCGACCAACGGCGCCGTCGTGGTGGTGATCGCCGCGGTCGTGGTGGTGGTCGCCGTCGCCTCCTCGCCTCCCCCGGTCACGCGCCCGACGATGCTCCACAGGAGGACCACGACGAGCACGGCGCCCGTGCCGGCCACGAGTCGCCGCAGGGCGTAGTTCGGCGGGGGCCCGGGACGTCGAGGGGGGAACGGCTGCATCCGGGCGAGAGGCTAGGCAGAACGCCCTGCGGCGGTAGCGGACCGCCCCGGTAGCGTCGCCGGAATGGCACCGAAGGCGAACGACGGCAAGAAGCTGATCGCCGCGAACCGTCGCGCCCGGCGCAACTACGAGATCCGGGAGACCCTCGAGGCCGGCATCGTCCTCAGGGGCTCGGAGGTGAAGTCGCTGCGCGAGGCCTCGGTCCAGATCGCCGACGGGTTCGTGCGCTTCGAGGACGGCGAGGCCTGGCTGCACGGGGTCCACGTCGCCCCGTACCTGCACTCCCAGGAGCACTCGGGCCACGACCCCGATCGTCGCCGCAAGCTCCTCCTCCACCGCCGCGAGATCGCCCGGCTCTCCCAGGAGGTCGACCTCGAGCGGGTGTCGATCGTGCCGCTGTCGCTGTACTTCTCCGACGGCCGGGCCAAGGTCGAGCTGGGCGTGGGCAAGGGCCGCAAGCTGCACGACAAGCGGGCCATGGTGGCCGAGCGGGACGCGAAGCGCGAGATCGACCGGGCGCTGGCCCGTCGCACCGACTGAGGCGGGGGTCTCGTCCCGTGAGGGCGGTCCCCAGCGCACCGTCAGGACCGTCCGGCGGCGTCGAGGACGACCCGTCCGAGTGCGGCGGGGAGCGCGCCGGGAGCCACCCACCCGGCTTCGGCCGACGCGAGCGCGGTGGGGTCGACCCCCAGGTCTGCGGCGAAGCGGTCGACGTCGAGCCCCGTTGCGCCCCGCACGGCCAGCAGGGCGGCACCGACGTGGGGGTGGGGCGCGCCGGCGGCGGCGAGGCGATCGGCGATCCGGTCGCGGAGCAGGTCGACGGGCGGGCGCCACCGGGCCGACGGGTGCCGGCGGCGCGCTGCGAGACGTCCGTCCTCGACGGCGTCGGCACCCGCCGGGCCGGTGCGCGCGCTCATGCCACCAGCGCCAGTCCGGCGAGCGGCGCGAGGCGAGGGTCGGCGGCGACGGCGGCCCGGAGGCGACGCCGACCGCGGCTCACCCGCTGGCGGAGCGCCTCGGGCGTGACCCCGTAGCGCGGTGCGAGCGTGGCGGCCGGGGAGGGGTCGCCGAGGGCCTGCTGCATCCGGTACTCGAGGATGCACAGCAGCGACTCGTGCTCGAGGCGGGCCGCGGCCCGGGCCTCCTCCACGAGCCCGACGACGGGGACCTCGGCGACGAGCCGGGCGAAGGTCTCGGCCACCGACTCCTCGTCGACCGGGGCCGGCGGGGCGTCGTCGACCACGTCCCGGCGGTGGCCGTCGACGTCGAGGCTGTCGGCGTGCACGCCCACCCAGGCCTGGACGACCTCGCCGATGCGCCCCTGGGCCCACCACCAGGGCAGCGCACCGTCGGCCCGCCACGACCCGGCCACGTCGCGCAGGGCCAGGCACGCGTCGAGGACGAGGCCGTCGAGGTCCTCGGGGGCGATGCGGTCGACGCCGCACCGGCGCAGGTGACGGCGGACGACCCCGGCGATGCGGTGGCCGTGGCGGGCGGCGAGGGTGAACGTGGCGGCCTCGTCGCCCGAGGCCATGGCGGCGAGGAGGGACGCGACCTCCTCCCGGTCGGCGGTGGGGTGCGCATCGGACCCTCGGGGGTCGGTCCGGTGGGACGGGCCAGGGGCGGGGAGCGAGGACATGGCGCCATCATCCCGACGGGGTCCGACAGGAACCCCCGACCCCGGCGGCGAAGCAGGCCCCGGGTCCCGTGGGCGGACCCGGAGGAGCTGCACCCGTGTCCGAGACCCCTGACCCCAGCACCGCGCCGGACCCGAGCACCGGACCCGACGTCGGTGCCTCGACCGCCGGCGGCGCCTCGACGGGGACGTCCCGCACACCGATCCTGACGATGCTCGTCGGCGCCGTGCTGCTGCTCCTTGCCGGCGTGGTGGCCGTCGTCGTCGTGGACGACGACGCCGACGTCGACGTGGCCGGAGCGGCCAGCGAGGAGACCGCGGACGACGACTCGGGCGACGACGGCACAGGCGCCGCGACCGACGGCGCGGGCGCACGCGGCGAGGGCGACGGGGACGACGACGGGCTGGTCGGTGGCACGCCCTCGACCAGCCCGGCGGAGGGCTCGGCCGACGCCTCGACCCCGACGACCGCAGCGGGTGGCACCACCGGCGGCGCGCCCGGGGCCGGCGCCGGTGGCGCGTCGCCGACCACGACCGCAGCGCCGGCGACGACCGCCACCACCGCACCGGCGCCGACCGGGTCGGCTCCGTTCGGGACCACGGCGACGGCGGCGGGCAGCTACACCTACGACACCACCGGGACCATCGACGGCGAGCCGGTCGAGGAGACCTCGGTCCTGACCGTGCCCGCGCCGGATGCGCAGGGTCGCCAGGCCCAGGTCCTCGAGGGTCCCGACGGCCGGACGACGACCACGTACCGGTTCACGACCGAGGGCACGTACCTCGAGGAGCTGCGGATCGAGTCCGACCAGGGCAGCTTCACGCTCCGGGCCGAGGGCACGTTCCTGCTCGTCCCTGCCGGCGCCGGACCCGGCACGGTCACCACCGGCCGCCTGTCGGGCGACGGGCTCGCGGCCGACGTCCGCTTCGAGGTCCGGGCAGTCGGGGCCGAGGAGGCCACGGCCCGCCTCGACGCCGACATCTCCGGCGAGGTGTCGGGCGTGCAGGTCGACGGGACCCAGACCTCGACCATCACCGTGCGCAGCGCCGACCAGCTCACCCTGGTCTCGGACTCCGAGTCCGAGCTGTCCGCCGGCGGGTTCTTCACCACCACCTCCGACCTGCGCTCCGTGCTCCGCCGCTGAGCCGGATCCGCTGCTCGTGGCGAACCCCGTGGGGAACGTCACGGACGCGGGGTACCATGGCCTGTCCGGCGGGTTCGCCCCGCCAGCTCCGCCGCCGCGGCGGGGTCACTTGACAAGGGGCTGATCGGTTTCGACATCGGGACCGGAAGCGACATCGTGCGACCCGAGTTGCTCAGACTCGTTAATCGGGG
>CAZCEZ010000060.1:0-5089 GCA_964497795.1 uncultured Acidimicrobiaceae bacterium
CCATCGAGGAGACCGTCGTGCCCGTGGAGCCCGACGAGGCCCTCGCCGCCCTCAAGGAGTTCCTCGACAGCCTCGACCCCAACGGCGTCGGCCGGCTCATCGACAACGCCGCCACGTCGCTCGACGGCCAGGGGCAGGGCCTGAACTCGGCCCTCGGCGAGCTCTCCGAGCTGGTCGGCAACATCGAGGACAGCGACGACGACATCATCCGCATCGCCGAGCGGTTCGACGACTTCACCTCGACGCTGCTGACCCGCGAGAGCCAGCTGTCGGAGGTCCTCCAGGACTTCGCCGTGGTCGCCGAGGTGCTCGCCCAGGAGCGCGACGACATCGAGTCCCTGGTGTCGGGGCTCGCCGACCTGTCCGGCGACGGGCTCGACCTCGTGTCCGAGCACGCCGTCCGGCTCCGGACCGACGTCGCCATCCTCGAGCGGCTCACGTCCTCGGTGCAGGCCAACCTCGGCGCCGTCGAGGACCTGACCATCGGGCAGTCGAACCTGATCGACGGCTTCATCGACGCCTACAACCCGGACCTGCGGGCCATCGACCTGCGCAACTCGTTCGCGCCGCTGGTGGCCGAGGCCCTGGATCCGCTCTTCGACGGGGTCGGCATCCCGCTCCCGTGCGTGCCCGTTGACGTGGCCTGCCCCGAGGGCGGCCCGCTGCCGCTGTCGGGCGGCGACGCCGTCGCGGCGGACCTGCCCACGCCGACCTCGCCGGTCGACGACGTCCTGGCCCTGCTGGGCTCCCCGACCGAGGCCGGCCCGGCCCGCGCCGCGGCCACCCAGCCGGCCCCGGCGCGGTCGAGCTGGTCCCGCCTGCTCGGCACCTTCCTGGGGGTGGGCTCGTGATGCATCCGAACCCACGCCTGCGATCGCTCCTCGTGGTCGTCGTCGCCTCGCTGCTGGCCGGCGCGTGCGCCCTCCCCGGAAACGTGACGGGGAGCCGGGAGGTCACGGCCACCTTCGACGACGTCGGCGACCTCGTCGAGGGGCACTCCGTGCAGGTCGCGGACGTCCGCATCGGCAGCGTCGTCGACATCGAGCTCACCGAGGACTACCGCGCCCTGGTGACGATGTCGATCGAGGACGGCATCTTCGTGCCGATCGAGTCCCGCGCCATCCTGCGCACCACGTCGCTTCTCGGCGAGAAGTTCATCGAGCTCCGGGCCCTCGACCCGGCGAACCCGACCGCCGGTACCGACATCGTCGACGGCGACGTCATCGAGGACGTCGGCCAGGCACCGGAGCTGGAGTTCGTCGCCGAGCGGGCCGTCGAGATCCTCGGCTCGGTGGTGGCCTCCGACGTTGCGACCCTCGTCGAGACCGGCGCCGCCGGCTTCGGCGGCCGCGCCGCCGAGCTGACCACGGTCGTGGAGAACCTGTCGACGATCTCAGGCACGCTCCGGGACCAGACCGACGAGCTCGTCCGGATCATCGACGCCCTCGACGGCGCCACCGCGACCCTCGCCGACGCCTCGCCCGACATCGACCAGCTCCTCGTGAACCTGGCCGACACGGCCACTGTGCTGGCCGACAACCGGGACGAGGCGATCGACGCCATCGAGGAGCTGACCCGCCTGGCCCAGGTCCAGAACGACCTCGTCTTCGAGCCCTACCTCGACGTCGTCGACCGCCAGATCGGCCAGCTGGACGCCATCCTGGCCGAGGTCGACAGGAACCAGGGCCAGCTCGCCGAGCTGATCTTCTGGCTCGGCGAGTTCACCACCAAGATCCCCCTGGCCGGTCCCAACGACTTCGCCCAGGTGTTCGGTCTCGTCGAGACCTACGAGGAGGAGGGCGGATGAGCCGCCGCGTCGCCATCAACCTCGTCGCCTTCCTCGGCGTCTTCGTCCTGATGCTGTGGTGGGCGGTGAACAACATCATCTCCTTCGACTTCATCGAGCGGCCCTACCAGCTCCAGGGCGAGTTCGCCGCCACCGCGGGCGTGGCGACCGGGTCCGAGGTCGCCTACCTCGGCGTCAACTACGGGTCGGTCCGCTCCGTGTCCTCCGAGGAGGGCATGGTCCGCATCACGATGGACATCGACCGCGGCAAGGAGATCCCGGCCGGCTCGACCGCCCGCATCTTCCGCAAGTCCGCCATCGGCGAGCCCTACATCGACTTCGTGCCGCCGCCGGACTTCTCCGACGGCACCCCGATGCTGGAGGAGGGCGCCGTCATCCCCCTCGAGCAGACCTCGGTCCCGCTCGAGTTCTCCGAGCTCCTGCGCTCCGCCTCCCGGGTCCTCGGCTCCGTCGACCCCGACCAGACCAGGACCCTCGTCCACGAGCTCGCCGTCGCGCTCGAGGGGCGGGGGGACTCGCTGCGCGACCTGACCGTGTCCTCCGACGCCCTGCTCGCCACCTTCGCGGCCGAGGCCGACCTGCTCGACAGCCTGTCGGCCAACTCGACCCGGCTGACCCGCACCGTGACGGAGCGCCGGGGCGACCTGTCCTCGGCGCTGGAGGACCTCGCCGCCGTGGCGGACACGCTGGCCACCGTGGAGCCCGACACCCGCATCCTCCTGGACCGCGGCACCGAGCTGCTCGGCCAGACCGCCGACCTGGTCGCCGACGTCCAGAGCGACCTCGACTGCGTGCTGACCGACCTCGAGGAGGTCATCGTCCGGACCGGCACCGACGAGCAGCGGGCCGCGCTGCGCAACACGCTGCGCCGCGGTGCCGAGGGCTTCGGCTACGTGTTCGCGACCCGCGACACCGAGCCCGGGGGGCTCTGGGTCCGGGTCAACGTCCTCGTCGACCCGGAGAACCCCTCCGAGCAGTACATCCCGCCCACGGAGCTGCCCGCCGTGCCCGAGATCCCGGCCTGCGTGTCCACGCTGTCCTCGGGTGGCCTGCGCTTCGAGGACGGCCCCGGAGCCGGGCCCGTGGTCGCCGGGCAGCTGCCCGCGACGGGCGGCTCGACCAGCGGGGCCGTCGTCGTCGTGCTCCTCGCCGGTCTGGTGCTCGGCGTGGTCGCACGCCGGGGCGCCCGCACGTGACCGACGGACGGGACGACCCGGTGGCCGACGAGGTCGCCGCCGCGTCCGGTCGCCGCACGGTGCCCGCCGGCGCATTCGTGGCCGCCGTCGTCGTCGCTGCGGTCCTCGGGCTCGTGGCGGTCGCCTCGCTGTCCTTCGGCGGGGGAGGCGACGACGGGGACCGGGAGGTCCGCCTGGCCGCAGGTCGCTTCACCGAGCGCTTCCTCACCTTCGAGCACGACGCGCTCGACGAGTGGCGCGCCGACGTGCTGTCGCTGTCCACGGGCGGCTTCGCGGAGGAGGTCGAGGACGTGGAGTCCGGTCTCGAGCGGCTGCTGGCCGAGGACGAGATCGACGCCACCACCGAGGTGACCGACGTCTTCGTGGGCCAGGAGGAGCGGGGCACGATCGGCGTGGTCGTCGTCTACGACCGGGATCTCGTCGGTGCCGACTTCAGCCGGTCAGAGAGCGAGCGGTACCTGCAGCTCGCTCTCGTCCGGGTCGACGGCGCCTGGCTCGTCGACGACGTGATCGACATCGCGACCACCGAGGCCCTGGCCGGGAGCTGAGCCGGGCCGGCCGCCGATCGACGGCCGCGGCCCCGCACGTCCGGGACGTCACGTCCCCGGCGGAGGTGTTGTGGAATCCGTGGGGTCCGCGGGTAGGTTCCGCCGCCCGGCCCACCGGCCCGGTGTCGGGACCTATGATCCGCCGCCGGCGCCTGATCCGCTTGGAGAACCATGGCTGACGAAGACGAGGACCTGGTCGACGACGAGCTCGACGAGGACCTGGACGAGGACCTTGACGACGCAGACCTCGACGACGGTGACCTCGAGGACGACTTCGCCGACGACGACCCCGTGGAGGAGGACGCCGAGGCCGAGGACGACGACGAGGACGACGACGCGCCCCGTCGCGCCCGTCGCAAGGAGGGCGAGGACGACGAGGACGAGGACGAGGAGGCCGACCCCGACGACGTCGAGGCCGACCTCGACGAGATCCTGAAGGACCGGATCGCCGCCACCGACGACGAGGACGAGGACGAGGACGAGGAGGACGAGGAGCCCGGCAAGCCGGCGGGCACGGCCAAGATCCAGCCCCGCCGCGAGGACGAGTTCCTGTGCCAGTCCTGCTTCATCCTCAAGCCGATGGGCCAGCTCGCGGACGGCGAGACGGACCTCTGCGTCGACTGCGTGTGAGGCCTGCGTGACCTACTCCTGCATCGTCGTGGGCACGGACGGCTCCGAGACGGCGTCCCGGGCCGTGGACACCGCGATCGGGCTGGCCGGTGCCGATCAGGCTCGCCTCGTGGTCGTGACAGCGTTCGAGCGCGAGGACGACGGTCCCGACGAGCGCGTCCCCGCCGACGTGCGCTGGATGATCACCGAGCCGAACCAGGCCGAGCGCCACGCCCGCGAGGGTCGCGAGCGGGCCCACGCCGCCGGGGTGACCGACGTGGTCGTCCAGGCCCTGGAGGGCCCTGCGGCCGACAAGCTGCTCGAGACGGCGAGCGACTTCGGCGCCGACCTGATCGTCGTCGGCTCGGTCGGCCTGACCGGAAGCGCCCGGTTCCTGCTCGGGAGCGTGGCCAGCAGCGTGCTGCACCACGCCCCCTGCGACGTGCTCGTCGCCCAGACGGGCTGAGCGGCGGCCGGCCCCCGGGGTCGGTTGGCCCGGCGGGTCCGCCCTCGGGCAGGATTCCCACGTGAGCAGCGACGAGAGCCCCGACAAGAACCCCCTCGAGGACGCGGTCGAGCAGGCCATCGAGACCGTGGTCTACGCCCCGATCGGGCTCCTCCTCGACGGGCCGGCGAAGCTGACCGACCTCGTGCGGAACGGCAAGAACCAGGTGTCGAACGCCCGGATGATGGGCCAGTTCGCCGTGCAGATGGGCCGGGCCGAGGCCGAGAAGCGGGCCAAGGAGCTCGACGGTCCCGTGGCCGACGTCCTGCGCGGCTTCGGCCTCGTGCCCCGCAAGCCCCGTCCGCCGCGCCCGACGCCCTCGCCGGCTGCGAGCGCGCCCGCTGCGGAGACCACCGCCGAGGCGTCCCGCGCCGAGGAGGCCGCTCCCGAGACGCGTCGCCCTGCGACGACCGGCGCGAAGAAG
>CAZCEZ010000060.1:5189-7625 GCA_964497795.1 uncultured Acidimicrobiaceae bacterium
CGGCACCAAGAAGACCGGCACCACGAAGACCGGCGCCAAGAAGGCCACCGCGAAGAAGGCCACCGCCTCCGGTGGCGCCGCCGGGCTGGCCATCCCCGACTACGACGGCCTCAGCGCCAGCCAGGTCGTGTCCCGCCTCCGGGGCCTCGACGGCGACCAGCTGGCCGCCGTCGCCGCCCACGAGGCTGCCAACCGGAACCGGAAGACGGTGCTGGACCGGGTCGAGCAGCTCCAGAAGCCCTGACCGTGGAGATCACGGCCCGCGACGCGACCCACGACGACCTGATCGCCCTCGCCCTGCTGGCCGGCGAGGCGGTCGAGGAGCTGACCCCCCAGCGCGGCGGACAGGTCTGGCGGCGCCAGTCGGCACGCCCGCTCCCGCCCGATGCCTCCCTCGCCGCCGACCTCGACGCCGAGGACGTCCACGTCGTGGTCGGCGAGCTCGACGGCACACCCGTCGGCTACGGGGTCCTGCGGGTCGAGGTGCTCACCGACGGCTCGCGGCTGGGCGTGATCACCGACCTCTACACGGCCGACGGCGCCCGGGAGGTGTCGGTCGGCGAGGAGGTCATGGAGGCGCTCATCGCCCACGCTCGCCGCGACGGCTGCTTCGGCGTCGACAGCATCGCCCTGCCCGGCGACCGGGAGACGAAGAACTTCTTCGAGTCCTTCGGGCTCGTGGCCCGGGCCATCGTCGTGCACCGGCCCCTGCCCCCGGAGGACGGCACCCCCTGATGGGGGAGGCCCCGACGAGCCCGACGCGACCCGAGGTCGCCGTCGGCGCGGTCGTCGTGGTCGACGACCGCCTGCTCCTGGTCCGGCGGGGGAGCGGCGTCGCCGTCGGCGCGTGGTCCGTGCCCGGCGGCCGACTGGAGCACGGCGAGCTGGTCGCCGAGGCGATCGTCCGCGAGCTGCGGGAGGAGACCGGCCTCGAGGGCGTGTGCGGGCCGCTGCTCGGGGTCGCCGAGCGGATCGAGGAGGGCGAGCACTTCGTGATCCTCGACCACCTCGTCACGCTCCTCGATCCCGACGCCGAGCCCCGGGCGGGCGACGACGCCACCGAGGTCCGCTGGGTGCCCCTGCACGAGGTCGCCGAGTGGCCCGTGGTCGACGGGCTGGTCGAGTTCCTCCACGACCACGGCATCCTCGACACCATCGCCTGACGCCGGCGACGGAGGGACCTCGGGTCAGCGCCCCGTCCAGCGGGGCGGCCGCTTCTCGATGAAGGCGGCCAGGCCCTCCCTGGTGTCCTCGCTCGCCATCACCTCGGCGGCGCCGATGTTGGAGGCCTTGAACGCCGTCTCCTCGTCGGGGTAGCGGGCGAGGGCGAGCTCCCGGCTCTTGCGTACGGCGAGGGGCGCGTTGGCCGTGATCTGCGCCGCGAGCTCCAGGGCGACCTCGAGGGCGGCCCCCGGCTCGGCCATCCGGTTGACGAAGCCGAGGTTGTAGGCCCGGGTCGCGTCGATCGGGTCGCCGGTGAGCAGCATCTCCAGCGCGACGTTGCGCGGCAGGGCGGCCGGCAGGCGGAAGAGGGCACCGGCCGCCGCGATGAGGTTGCGCTTCACCTCGGGGACGCCGAAGCGCGCCTCGGTGGTGGCGACCAGGAGGTCGCAGGCCAGGACGATCTCGCAGCCGCCGGCGTACGCCGGCCCGTCGCACGCCGCGATGAGCGGCTTGGTCCGCTCCCGGGAGACGATCCCGCCGAACCCGCCCCGCTCGGTCATGAGCCGTCCGGCGTCGCCGGAGGCGATGGCCTTCAGGTCCGCCCCGGCGCAGAAGACCGGTCCCGTGTGGGTCAGGACGCCGATCCAGACGTCGTCGTCGGCCTCCATCCGGTCGATGGCGGCCTCGAGGCCCTCGGCCACGTCTCCGTTCACGGCGTTCCGAGCCTCGGGGCGGTCGAGGGTGATGACCGCCACGTTCCCCTGCGTCTCGTACTGGATCATGCCGGGACCCTATCCGGGGCCCCGTCCGGGGAACCGACGCCACGTCCGCCCCCCGACAGGCTCCGGGCGGGTACCCTCCGCGTCGATGACGTCGCCACCCGACGACGGCGGGCGCCTCCGGTGCCCCTTCTGCGACTCCTACGAGATCGACCGCCTCTACCTGGCGTCGCTGCGCGTCGACTCCTGCGTCTGCGGCTCCTGCGGGGCCCGCTGGGACGAGGACGCGACGACGGGCCAGTTCCGCGGCCGCCAGAGCCAGGCCCGCACCTCGCGGACCCGCTCGCGCTGACGGGCCGGCCCCGGGGGCCGACCCGCAGGGCTCGTCAGCTCGTCTGGTCGTCCGTCGAGCCGGTCTCGGCGTCGCCGGCACCCTCCGCCTCGGAGGCAGCGGGCTCGGCGGGCGCCGGTGCCTCGGTCGCCGGTGCCTCGGCCGGGGTCGGCTCGGCCGGCGTGGCCGGAGCCTCCTCGGTCGTGGCGGCCTCGGTCGTGG
>CAZCEZ010000060.1:7725-18843 GCA_964497795.1 uncultured Acidimicrobiaceae bacterium
CCTCGGTCGTGGCGGCCTCGGTCGTGGGCGCGCTCTCGGCCTCGGTGGCCTCGGTGGCCTCGGCGGCACCCTCGTCGCCCTCGCCGCGCGTGTCGACCTTCTCGCGCTTCTCGTCCGTGGCGGCCGTGTCCTTGGCGCCCTTGTCCTTGGTGCCCTTGGCACCCTTGTCGTCCTTGCGGCCGCCCTTGCGCTTGCGCTTCGGGCCGCCGCGACCGGCCTTGGGGTCGGGCTCGATGCCGAAGATCTGGGCCAGCTCGGGCAGGCGGTTGCCGTGGCGGGCGATGGTGGCCCGCAGCTCGTCGGTCACGTCGCCGGGCAGGGACACCGGGACGACCTGGCGGCGCACGGGGGAGTGGGCGAGGGCCTCGATGATGTAGCCCCACCGGTCGGGCGAGACGTCGCTGCTCATGGCGGCGTTGGACGCCTCCACGAGGCGCAGGGCGACCTCGGCGGGCAGCGGCTGCCCGGCCTTGGGGGGCCGGGACGAGAGGTGCAGTGCCCGCACCACGCGGTCGTCGTCGAGCATCTCCACGACCTCGGCCACCCACGCGGCCTGGTCGGCGTCGAGCCGCTCGGACAGGGCCTCGCGCAGGCGGGCGGCCAGGGCACGGGTCTCCTCGTCCTTGGCGGCGCCGTCGGCCGCGGTCACGACGGAGCGCAGGTCGCGCAGGTCGACCTCGGCGGCCTGGGCCAGTGCGGCCTCGGCGCGGTCGCGCCACTCCGCGGCACGGACCTGGGCGAGGAGCTCCTCGGCCAGCGTCAGGATGGGACCCTCGTCGATGGGGTCCTGCCCCTCGACCTTGCGCTGCTCGTTCTGCTGGGCGAGGCCCTGGCGGACGGCCTGGAGGCCGCCGCGCAGCAGCTCCTTGGCCACGGCCTTCTGCTCCTCGGGCAGACCGTCGATGAGCTCGTCCCGGTGGGCCTTGCCGGCCTTCAGGCGGGGCGGCTTGGGCTTGGGCGGGAGCTTGGGCTTGGCCGGGGTGCGCGGACGATCGCTCCGCCCCCCGCCGCCGCCACGGCCCTCACCCCGACCGCCACGGCCCTCGCCGTCGTCCCGGCGGCGCCGCCCGCCTCCGCCGCGACGGTCGCCGCCACGGCCCCCGCGGCCCTTCTCGGCCAGCTGCTGGGTCACGAGCGGCTCGTCGTCGCGGGCGATCAGCTCGAGGGTCTCGAAGCCCTTGGCGCCGCCCTTCTCCTTGGGCGGGACGACGGCGGTGACCTCGATCCCGTCCAGGCCCATCTCGGCCTCGACCTTGAACTCGTCACCGACCTTGGCACCCGAGGGGAAGAGCGAGGCCGGGGCGGCGCCCTTGGGCTGGCGGGCGCCGGCAGCGCGCCACGTGAAGGTGGCGCCGTCGTCCTGCTGGCTGGTGAGCTCGATGTCGATCCGGGTGGCCATAGCGACCGGCGAGGCTACCCAACCGTCCGTCGGAGCGACGAGTGCCGAGGTCGGGGGACCGGCACGCCTCCTCCGGCAGCTCCCGGACGAAGGGGATCTTCCGGACACCGCCCGCACGACGGCACTCGGGGGTGGTGCCGTCGGTACGCTCGTGACCGTGCAGGCGCCATCGCGGGGGACGAGGTCGATCGGGGGTCCCGCCGGCGCGGACGCCGGTCCGCTCGTCACCTTCGAGGAGCCGCTCGCCGTCGGGTGGCGTGCCACCGACGTCCTGGACGAGGACCGCCAGCGACGGCAGCGCCGCATCGTGGTGTTCCTGGCGAGGCTGTCGCTCGCCGTCGTCGTCGGCGGCGTCGCGCCCATCGCCGCGGAGGACCCGTGGCCCTTCGTGCTCGCCGTGGCCCTCGTCTACGTGCCGATGTCCTCGCTGTGCGCCTCGGACCGCCTGCCCGGCATCCCCCTCCCGATCCGGACCACGGTGTGCGTCGCCGGCGACCTCGTGGTCCTCGGCTCCTTCGCGGTCCTCGCCGACGCCCCGGAGTCCCTCGGCGTCGGCGGACTGGCCATGGTCGCCCTCCACACCTGGAACCGCGGCCGATCGGTCGGGGCCGCGGCGACCGTCGGCCTCCTGGCCACCCAGGTGGTCACGAGCGCGATCGCGGACGCACCGACGTCGGCCGTCAGCATCGTCACGACGGCGCTCGCCGCCGTCCTCCTGGTGTTCGTGGTCGCCGACCAGACACTGACCGGGATGCGGGCGACCACGGGCCTGCGGCTCGTGCACGACAAGGCCGAGGCGATCCTGTCCGGGATCGCCGACGCCGTGGTGACGACGTCGGCCGACGGCACGGTGGAGACGATCAACCGTGCGGCGTCGAACCTGATCGGCTGCGACCCGGCTGCGGCCCGGGAGCAGCGCTGCAGCGACCTGCTCGACCTGCGCGACGGGGCCACCAGCCTGAGCTGCGCCGGCGGCTGCGAGCTCCTCGCCCGCGGTCCGGGCGCCGCCGTCGAGCTGCAGCGGACCGGACCGGCCGGCCAGCGCCAGCCGCTCCTGGCCAGCGCGACCCCGCTGCTCGACGCCGACGGCCACGTCGTCGAGGTCGTGCACTCGCTGCGAGACATCACCTCGGTCAAGCAGGCCGACGAGGCGAAGACGCTCTTCCTGGCCACGGCCTCCCACGAGCTGAAGACCCCGCTCACCGTGATCCGCGGCTTCGCGCAGATGCTGCGCAGCACGACGCTCGACGAGCAGCGCCACCGGGACGCGACCACGGCCATCGAGGCCCGGGCCGTGCAGCTGTCGGCCATCGTCGACCGCCTGCTCATGACGAGCCGGATCGAGGCCGGCCGGGTGGAGCTCCACCCCTCGCTCGCCCGCGTCGACGAGACCTTCGTGCAGCGGGCCCGCGAGCTGGAGGCCGCGACCTCCCGCCAGGTCGACCGCAGCGTCCCCGACGACCTGCCCGAGGCCTGGGTCGACCTCGACGCAGTGGCGACCGTCGTCGACCACCTCCTGGAGAACGCGGTGAAGTACTCGCCCAACGGCGGGCCGATCACGCTGGACGCCTCGGCGACCGAGGACGAGATCGTGCTGCGCATCGCCGACGAGGGCGTCGGGATGACCGCCGAGCAGCTCGAGCGCTGCTTCGACCGCTTCTGGCAGGCCGAGGGCACCGACGTCCGTCGCTTCGGCGGCACGGGCATCGGCCTGTACATCGTCCGCTCGCTGGTCGAGGCGATGGGCGGCACCGTCGAGGCGGAGGCGGCGCCCGGCGAGGGCTCGACCTTCACCGTCACGCTCCGCCGTCGGCCGCCGGCGGCACCGGCGGCGCCGGACCCGGTCGCGACCCTCCACGAGGGCAGCGGCGACGGCTCCACCATCAACGAGTTCATGCGGCAGGTGGGCATGCCCGTCGAGGCGAGGGGTGCGGCGCGATGATCGGGACCGTGCGACATCCCGCCGCCACCGGACCAGAGGGGCCGAGGTGACCGACGTGGCCCAGGTGCTGCTGATCGACGACGACCCGGACATCCTCATGCTGACGCGGATGGCCTTCGAGCTCGACGGCCACGACGTCGTCTCGGCGGCGAACGGCCACGACGGCCTCGACCTGCTCGGCTCGCTCGCCGCGGCCGACCGGCTGCCCGTGGTCGTGCTCGACGTCCAGATGCCCGACATCGACGGGTGGGAGGTCCTCGACCGCATCCGCCACGACGACGCCCTCCACCTCGTGCCCGTCGTCATGTGCACGGTGCGGGCGGGCTCCCTCGACCGCGAGCGGGGCTACGGCCTCGGGGCGGACGCCTACGAGGCGAAGCCCTTCGACCTCGACCAGCTCCTGGGGACCGTGCGACGCCTGCACGACATGGACCCCGACCAGCTCCTCGCCCGCCGGGCGAGGCTCTCCCAGCAGATCGCAGGCAGCGAGGAGACCGTCTGATGGTCGATGACAAGCGCATCCGAACGGTGATCGTCGACGACCAGGACGACGTGCGCCTGCTCATGCGGATGATCGTCGAGGCCGCCGACCGGCGGTTCCTGGTCTGCGAGGCGTCCTCCGGGCCCGAGCTGCTCGAGATGCTCGAGCGCAAGCGACCCGACGCCGTGGTCCTCGACGTGATGATGCCGGGCATGGACGGCCTGGAGACCGCGCAGCGGGTCCGGGAGGCCTTCCCGGACGTCAAGATCCTGTTCTGCTCCGCCCACATCGAGGAGCTCGGCCAGGACGTGGCCGCGTTCCGCGACGAGGTGTGGCTGTCCAAGGACGACGTGGCCCTGCTGCCCTCGACCATCGAGACGCTGGTCGCGTAGGGGCCGGCGCCGGCCCCGGCCACCGCAGGGTGACCGGGGCGGGGCCTCAGCGGGCGAAGGCCTCCGGGGGCGGGCACGCGCAGACGAGGTTGCGGTCGCCCGCCGCGCCGTCGATGCGGCTCACGGGCGGCCAGTACTTCGTGGCCCGGAGCCCGGCGACCGGGTACGCGGCCTGCTCCCGGGTGTAGGCCCGGTCCCAGTCGGCCACCAGCAGGTCCTCGGCCGTGTGCGGCGCGTGCGCCAGGGCCGAGTCCTCGTGGGCGACGGCGCCCCGCTCGACCTCGGCGATCTCGCCGGCGATGGCGATCATCGCCTCGCAGAAGCGGTCGAGCTCGGCCAGCGACTCGGACTCGGTGGGCTCGATCATCAGCGTCCCCGCCACCGGGAAGCTCATCGTCGGGGCGTGGAAGCCGTAGTCGATCAGGCGCTTGGCCACGTCGTCGACCGTCACGCCGGTCCGCTTGGTGACGTCCCGGATGTCGATGATGCACTCGTGGGCGACCCGGTTCCCCTCGCCGGTGTAGAGCACCGGGAAGTGGGGGGCGAGGCGGGTGGCGACGTAGTTGGCGTTCAGGATCGCGAGGCGGGTCGCCTCGGTCAGGCCCTCGCCGCCCATCATCCGCACGTAGGCCCACGAGATGGGCAGGATGCCGGCCGAGCCGAACGGCGCGGCCGAGATCGGCCCCGGCCCGCTGGCCGGGCCGGCGTCGTCCCGCAGCGGGTGGTTCGGGAGGTACGGGGCGAGGTGCTCGCGCACGGCGACCGGTCCCACGCCCGGGCCGCCGCCGCCGTGGGGGATGCAGAACGTCTTGTGCAGGTTCAGGTGGGAGACGTCGGCCCCGAACCAGCCGGGCTTGGCCACACCGACGAGCGCGTTCAGGTTGGCGCCGTCGAGGTACACCTGGCCGCCGTGGCGGTGGACGAGGTCGCAGATCTCCCCGATCCGGGACTCGAAGACGCCGTGGGTGGACGGGTACGTGACCATCAGCCCGGCGAGGGTGTCGGCGTGGTCGACGACTTTGGCCTTCAGGTCGTCGACGTCGACGTTGCCCTCGTCGTCGCAGGCGACCACGACCACGTCGAGGCCGGCCATGACCGCCGATGCGGCGTTGGTGCCGTGCGCGGAGGAGGGGATGAGGCACACGCGGCGGGCGGTGTCGCCGTTGGCATCGTGGAACGAGCGGATGGCGAGCAGGCCGGCGAACTCGCCCTGCGAGCCGGCGTTGGGCTGGAACGACACGGCGTCGTAGCCGGTCACCTCGACCAGCCACGCCTCGAGCTGGTCGACGAGCGTGCGGTAGCCCAGCGTCGTGTCGGCCGGGGCGAAGGGGTGGATGCCGGCGAACCCAGCCCAGGAGATGGGCTCCATCTCGGCCGTGGCGTTCAGCTTCATGGTGCACGAGCCGAGCGGGATCATGGCCCGGTCGAGTGCGACGTCCTTGTCCGACAGCCGGCGCAGGTAGCGGAGCAGCTCGGTCTCGGACCGGTACCGGTGGAAGGTCGGGTGGGTGAGGAAGTCGCTGGTGCGCCAGAGGGCCTCCTCGACGGGGGAGTGCCGATCGGCGACGGCGTCGGCCTCGGTCAGGTCGGCGACCCCGAAGGCCCGTGCGACGGCGACGACGACCGACTCGTCGCAGGTCTCGTCCATGGTCAGGCGGACCCGGTCGTCGTCGACGAGGAGGAGGTCGATGCCGGCCTCGACGGCCCGGGCCACCACCTCGGCGGCCTGTCCGGGGACCCGCACCGTGAGGGTGTCGAAGAACGAGCCGGTGGCCACCTCGAGGCCGGCCTCGTCGAGGGCGTCGGCCAGGTCGGCGGTGAGGTCGTGCACCCGCCGGGCGATCCTCCGGAGCCCGTCGGGCCCGTGGTAGACGGCGTACATCGAGGCGATGACGGCGAGCAGCACCTGGGCGGTGCAGATGTTCGACGTCGCCTTCTCCCGACGGATGTGCTGCTCGCGGGTCTGGAGGGCGAGGCGGTAGGCGGTCCGGCCCTCGGTGTCGACGGACACGCCGACCAGGCGGCCGGGCAGGGTGCGCTTGTAGGCCTCGCGGCAGCCGAGGAAGCCGGCGTGGGGCCCGCCGAAGCCGAGGGGCACGCCGAAGCGCTGCGAGGAGCCGACGACGATGTCGGCGCCGAGCTCGCCGGGCGGGGTCAGCAGGCAGCAGGAGAGCAGGTCGGTGGCCACGACGGCGAGCGCGCCGGCCGCGTGGGCGGCGTCGATGGCGGGTGTGGGGTCGATCACGGCGCCGGACGCGGCCGGGTACTGGACGAGCACGCCGTGGGCGTCGGACAGGTCCTCGGCGGCCACGTCGTCGACGACGTCGAGCACGACGCCGAGGGCCTCGGCCCGGGTCCGGACCACCTCGATGGTCTGGGGGAACGTGTCGGCCGCGACGACGAAGCGGGGCCGGTCGCCCTTGACCTGGCGCAGCGCCATGGCCATCGCTTCGGCGGCCGCCGTGCCCTCGTCGAGCATGGAGGCGTTGGCCAGCTCGGTGCCGGTCAGGTCGGTGACCACCGTCTGGAAGTTGAGGAGCGCCTCGAGGCGGCCCTGGGAGATCTCCGGCTGGTACGGGGTGTACGCGGTGTACCAGGCCGGGTCCTCGAGCACGTTGCGGCGGATCACGGGCGGGGTGTGGGTGCCGTGGTAGCCGAGGCCGATCAGGCTGCGTCGCACCACGTTGGCGTCGGCCAGCTCGCGCAGCTCGGCCAGCATCGCCTCCTCCGAGACCGGCTCGGGCAGCGACAGCGGCTCGCCGGCCCGGATGGAGGACGGGACGGCCTGGTCGACCAGCTCGTCGAGCGAGGAGACGCCGACGGCGTCGAGCATCGTCGTGATCTCCTCGCCTCGGGGTCCGAGGTGGCGGGAGGCGAAGGGGGAGGAGGTCATGGCGGGCTCCGGGGCGCGAGCGGATCGGGCACCCCGTCTGTTCCGTGACCTGAGAGATTCGCCGCCGGGACCCGGCGGCTTGCTCCTTCGGTGAGGTGACGGCCACCGGGGCGGTCGGCACCTGCTCTCCAGACGTGCCTCGTCCCGTCGGTCCGGTGGCCTGAGAGGTTCCGGGGCGGTTGCTCCTTCGGCGCCTTCCCCGCTGGCGGCGGGGCGGGACTCTCCCGACGGGGGTCTGCGGCAGGCGCCAGGGTAGCGGCCGGGTGCCCACGGGGATCGCACCGCCCTACGGTGACCCCGGTGCCGGTCGGAGCGATCGAGGTGGACGAGCTGGACGGGTGGGCCTCCACGTGGGACCGGGCCGTCGACGCGACGCCGGGCGCGGACGAGTTCTGCGCCGCATCGCCGTGGTGCTTCGCCGCCGCCCGCCACCTCGGCGGCGACCCGCCGGTGGTGCTCACCGACGGTCGCTCCTTCGCCGGGATGCGGGGGTTGCGGACCGAGGACGGGACGCGCCTGCTCGTGGGCCTCGATCCGATCTGGGGCTTCGCCACCCCCTTCGTCGGCCACCCCGTGGCCGCCGCCCGCCTGCTCGCGGCCCGGCTCGCCATGGAGGACCACGACGTCGCCCTCGTCACCGGCCAGACCGAGGACGGCGTCGCCCTGGCCTGCCTGGCCGACGCGCTCGGCACCGGGCGTCGGCTGCTCCGGGGCCCGACCGAGCAGCGCCTCCGGGCCGACCTGTCCGACGGGGTCGAGGCGTGGTTCGCCCGCCGCTCGCCCCGGTTCCGCCAGCGCATCCGCCGCCTCGACAGGGACGCAGCCGACGCCGGGATCGAGGTGGTGGACGCCTCGGCGCTGCCGCCGGACGAGGCCCTGGACCGCGTCCTGGTCGTGGAGGCCGGGTCGTGGAAGGGTCGGGAGGGGACCGGTCTCGCCTCGGCGAGCCTGGCCGGCTTCTACCGGGACATGGCGTGGCGCCTGGCGGCGCGCGACCAGCTGCGCCTCCTGCTCGCCCGCCGGGGCGGCGAGGACGTGGCCTTCGTCCTCGGCGGGGTCCGGGGCCGCACCTACCGGGGCCTGCAGCTGTCCCACCGGGCCGACGTGGACGACCTCGGCCTCGGCCACGTGCTCCAGTGGCACCAGATCCGGCGCCTGGAGGGCACGGGCATCGACACCTACGACCTCGGCATGGACATGCCCTACAAGCGGCGGTGGGCCGACCGGGTCGACGAGACCCTCGGCGTCATCGTCGCCCGCTGAGTCCCGGACCGGTCGCCGGGTGCGCGGAGGGCCGACGGGGGAGCCGGCCGGGGGCCTCAGGTGATGCCGAGCTGGCGGCGGTCGACGGGGGAGAGGCGTCCGAGGGTCTGCGCCACCCGCCCCAGGGGCACGTCCACGGGCGCGACGACCACGCTGGCCTTGTCCAGACCGGCGGCCCGCCAGGCCTGCAGGCGGGGGCCGCCGACGCGGCGGGCGTGGGCCGAGCCGGCGTCGTAGAGGGGACGGACGCGGAGGTGGTCCGGGTCGGCCGAGTGGAGCACCACGCAGGGTCGGTGCTTGCCGGGCACGTCGTCGGGCACGCCGTGGCGGATCGCCGTCGGCTCGGCGGTGAAGGGCAGCCAGGCGATGACCACGCTGCCCGGGGGGCGCGACGGGTGGGCGTGGGGCGCCCGCGCCCGTCGGCCGCGGGCCGCGGTCGGCCGGGGCGCCACGGACGCGGGGGAGGCCGCACGACGGCCGACGCCGGACGTCGCCCCTCCCGGGAGGTGGTCGAGGACCTCCCGCACCTCCCAGCGGAACCCGGACCGCTCCACGACCAGGACGAGCAGGTCGCCGGGCGCGACGTCGGGCGGTGCGCCCTCGAGGTCGCCCGCCACCGGTGCCTCCGAGCGCTCGCCGTCGTCGACGGCGCGCCAGACGGCCAGTCCGGGCACGGGTGTGCCGAGCACGCGCGCCGTCACGGTCAGGGGCGGCGACACCGGGGGCCGACCGTGCATCTCCTCGACCGCGACCGTGCGGCTCAGCGGGCGGGGCCCGCGCCGCCCGGGTCGTCCCGGTCCTCGTCCTCGTCCCGCAGGTTCGACCCGATGCCCGTCTCGACCCGCAGCTCGGGGCCGTCGTCGGGCTCGGCGAACCAGGGGCGCTCGTCCTCGACCTCGCGCCGCTCCTCGGAGAGCGCACGCCAGGCGTCCTTGCGACGGCGGAACAGTCCCATGGCCACAGGCTGCCAGACCGGTGCCCACTGGGCCCCGCCGGGCCCGGGGCTACCGTCGCCCGCCGTGCGCATCGACCACGACGCCCCGGCCGACCCGTCGGCCTACGCCTTCGCCCACGAGGTCCGCACCCGCTTCGCCGAGACCGACGCGATGGCCATCGTGCACCACGCCGCCTACCTGCCGTACCTGGAGGAGGCGCGCATCGCCTGGATGCGCTCCCTCGACCTGCCCTACGCCGAGCGCCGCACGACGGACGGGGACGTCGCCGTCCTCGAGGTCCAGGTCTCCTACCGACGGCCGCTCCGCTTCGACGACGTCGTCGCCGTCCACGTGCGCCTCGCCGGGGGCAGCCGCGCCTGGTTCGCCCTGGACTACCTCCTCGTCGTCGGGGACGAGGTCCGGGCCACGGCGGTCACCGTCCACGCCCACGTGGACGAGCGGGGCCGGCCCCGGCGCCAGCCCGAGTGGCTCCGCGACCTGGTCGCGGGCACCGGGTGAGGACGGCCCGGCGGGCGCCGGCCCCACGGTTCTGGCACCCTTCCGGGCGAGGAACGGACCCCTGCGACCCCTGGACAGGGGGAGTGGTCGTCCGCGACGGTCGCCATCGGTCACCATCGGTGCTCCACTCCGGGGCCCCACCTGCCGATGGGGTACCGGTCCCGGCCAGCGGGCGCAGTGCGTGGAACGAAGAGGAGCGAGCGACGATGCCAGCCAAGAAGAGGTCGATGCGGAACCACCAGCGTCGACTGGCCAACGAGCGAGCCGAGCTCGAGGCCAGCCTCGCGACCATGGAGCGCCAGCTCGACCAGCTCGTGCAGCAGGCCCAGGAGAACGCAGAGTCCGACTTCTCCGAGGAGGGCGGCGACCCCGACGGCTCCGTCGTGGAGATGGACCGCCTCCGGTCGCGCATCATCGTGACCCGCGAGCACCTCGAGGCCGTCGACCGGGCCGAGGCCGCGATCGAGGACGGCACCTACGGGACCTGCCGGGTCTGCGGCGCCGAGATCCCCGAGGAGCGCCTCGAGGCGCTGCCCGACACCCGCCTGTGCGTGTCCTGCAAGGCCGCCGGGCACGCCGCCTGAGCACCGCGGCGCGCCCCGACGCGGCGCAGGGCGGCCTGCTCGACGCGCTCGGGCGGGCGGGCTGGCGCCCGTTCCACGGACGCCGCGTCCTCGCCGCAGTGCTCGTCGCGCCCGTCCTGGCCCAGCTCGTGGGCCTGACCATCAACGCCGACGTCGGCGCCGGCCCCGTGGACGTCGCCAACGTCGGGGCCGCCGAGTGGTTCGGCGTCTCGGTCGGGACCGGCGCGTCGATCCTGGGCCTCGGGTACATGGTGGTCGGCACGCTCGGCGGGCACCCTCCGGGACCGGCGACGTTCCTCGGGTTCCCGTTCTTCGCGGTCGGCCTCACCGCCGCCGTGGCCTGGGCGCCAGAGCCGACCGGCGCGCTGGCCTGGCTGCAGTTCCTGGCCGCCCTGGTCGGTGCCTGCTCGCTCGTCGCGACCATCGTCGCCCTCGACGTCGGGATCGCCCCGCCCGAGGCCCTCATGCTCGCCCTGCGCCGGTGGACGTCGCTGCCCCTCGGGCCGCTGCGCGTCGTCCAGGACGTCGCCATGACCGCCGGCGGCGTGGCCCTCGGCGCCACGGCGGGCCTCGGCACCCTCGTCGTGGCGGTCGGCTTCGGACCGCTGCTCGCGACGCTCCTGCCCGGTGCACGTCGCGTCGTGGACGCGCTCGTGCCGATCCGGGCCTCCTGACCGTCCCCCCTCGGCGCCGGGCCCCGAGATCGCGGG
>CAZCEZ010000060.1:18943-22942 GCA_964497795.1 uncultured Acidimicrobiaceae bacterium
CTCAGGCGGGGACGGGGCTCAGGCGGGGACGGGGATCGGGTGGGGACGGGGACGTCCTCGGGGCCACCGTGGCCACGAAGGACTCGTAGGTCGCCACCGCCTCCACCCGGCAGCCGAAGGCCCGGGTGACCTCGCGTCGCAGCCGTCGGGATGCTCGGGCGTCGGCATCCAGGGCCGCCCGGGTGCGCCACGAGGTGATGCCCAGCCCGTTCCCCGTCGACGCGCTCGACAGCCAGCAGACGGCGGCGAAGCCCGGCGCGCCCTGCTTCCGGGCCAGCGACGTCTGGAACAGCGACTCGGCATCGGCCTCGACGTCGCCGGGCAGCCCCTCGACCCACGTGATGCGCGAGTGCAGGTGCTCCCCGCCGACCGTCAGCGCGTCGTGCGCCAGCCCGTGGACGGTGAGCACCTCGGTGTCCACCAGGGTCCCGCCGACCCGGTCCAGCACCCCGGCCCGGACCCGTCCCATGCGCGACGTGGCCTCCCCGAGGCTCTCGAGATCATCCCAGCACGTCACGGCGAGGATCTCACCGCCGCTCCGGCCGACCGACCAGGAGCCCTTGACGACGCCGGGCTGGACGAGGAGGTGGGGGACCACCTCGTCCCGGACGAGGTGCAGCGCCTCGGCGACGTGGTGGGGCTGCAGGCGGATGCGGGCGAGTCGGGCGTGCACGGTGACCTCCGGAGGTTCGCACGCCAGCGTCCGACCAGGACGTCCCGGACGCCAGCGGTTCCCGCCGGCGCACTTCGCCCGGGTGGGGACGCCGAGGGACCAAGGGGCGCGTCGTGCACGACGTCGTCGCGCACGACGCCCCGGAGCGTGCCCCGACCGGCACGTCGCGAGCGGTGGTGGGGGCGGGACGGGCGGTGACCGAGCCGCCGGCGGACCGACGGCCGGTCTCGGCTCGATCCGCGTCTCGATCCAGGCACGATCCAGATCCAACTTTACAGAACGTGGATTCTCGGCGTTCAGGGCGTGGGGCGGGAGCGGGGCTCCGGTGGATCCCCGGCACGGCCCACGGCGTGCTCGGCGGCCTCCAGGAGCCAGCCCAGGATGCGTCTGAGCTCGTCCACGTCGCCGCCGGCCCGTCCGGGCCGCGCGCCGGGCCGGCCGGCGTCGGCATCGGCGTCCAGGACATCCAGGGCGTCCAGGTCCCGACGGGTGTCCTCGACGGCGGCCTCCAGCGGCCACAGGCGCCCACGGAGCTCGTCCAGCTCGCTGCGCCGCAGGACGACCTCGTGCTCGAGCAGCCCGACCTCCCGACCCCGGGCCCGGGACTCGTGCGCCCGCTGGCGACACGAGGCCCGACACCAGCGCCTGGGGCGCCCGGTGGCCGCCGGCGTCGGCAGCGGGCGCCCGCACCAGCCGCAGCGACCGTCCCCGCCCCCTCCCGCGCCCGGTGGTTTCGTCACGGTGACGAAACTAGTGGGAGCGCGGTCCGTCGCGGTGCACCACGGGGCGCCGGAGGGACCGGGCGCCCCAGCGCCGGACGGTCAGCGCCGGACGGTCAGCGGCTGGCGACCAGGTGCGACTCGACGAGGTCGGTCTCCCCCGACCAGCGGTAGGCGACCAGGGGCGCGCCACGGCCGGCGGAGAAGTCGACGCAGACGGCCCGGGGCCCGGTCAGGGTCCGCTCCCCCGGTGAGCGCCAGTAGTGGCCGAAGGCGACGGGCACGTCGGCCCGGTAGGGCGCCACCACGGGCTCGACCGGGACGGCCGGCAGGTTCGGGTACGGGTCGCCGCCGGGGGTCCTGGCGTCGCCGGGCACGACGACGGCCCGGTCGAGGCGGTCGGCGTCGGGGTCCCACCACGCGAGGCGGGCCCGGTGCCGGACGGCCCCCTGCTTGTCGAGGTACGGGACGGGGACGTCGATCTCCGGGCCCTTGCACAGGTGCTCGACGGCCAGCCAGGTCGACGGGCACCGCTGCGGATCGTGGCGGTCCGGGTCGTCGGGCTCGGTGCTGGCATCGAGCACGAGGTCCGGCGTCAGGACCGGCCCGTGCCTCTGCGCGACCCAGTCGAGGGCCCAGGGGTCCCAGCAGGCGTGCACGACGCGGAGCCCGCCGTCGAGCTCGAGCCACAGCGGCAGCGTGCCGAACCACGCGAGCAGCTCGGCGTGCAGGGCGCTCCCCTCGCCGACGTCGTCCAGGAACGGCTCGTGCTGGACCAGCTTGTCGGCGGTGTGGGGCCGCAGGTGCTCGCCGGGGCGGTCGGGGTGCGGCGTGGCCCAGGCGATCGCGTTGAGCTCGTGGTTGCCGGCCACCACCCGGGCCGATCCCGCCGCCTGCATCGCCCGGACCATGGCCACGGTCCGCACCTGCTCGGGCCCGCGATCGACCAGGTCGCCGACGAAGGCCGCCCGTCGGGTCGGGTGGCGCCACGCCCCGTCGCGCTCCTCGTAGCCGAGGACCCCGAGGAGGCGTGCGAGCTCGCCGGCGTGGCCGTGGACGTCGCCCACGACGTCCCAGCCCTCGTCCTCCACCGTCGTGCGCTGGTCGCGGGTCGACACCGCCCCCGATGCTTGCACGCCGGCGGGGCCGGGCGGGACGGCGGACGGGCTCGGGCCGGTGCGGTCGCCCCGAGGCCCGGCGTCGCGCTCCCCGGTCAGGCGACGAGGACGGCGACGCGCTCGGAGGACCCCGACTGGGCGCCCGAGAGCGTGATGGTGGTCTCGGAGCGGACCACGATCCCCCGCGCCGGGTCGAACCAGAGCTCCCCGACCTCCCTGGCGACCTGCTCGAACCCGCCACCGACGTCGGCGGTGATCGTCGTGGTGCGGTCGCGCTGCAGCCGCCAGGTCGCCACCCCGGCGGTCACGTCCCGCCCGACCACGCGCGTCCGGCCTCGGACCTCGAAGGTCGACGGCACCCCCTCGATCGTCGTGGTGCACGACGTGTCGACGGTCCAGTCGGCGCCGTCCTCCAGGCGGTCGAGCTCGAGCAGCCGGGGCTCCCAGCGGCACTCGTCGCTCGTGCCCAGCGGCGACGACACCCGCGTGCTCCGGATGCGGGCGCCGTCGGGTGACCAGTCGATGACCGCGATCTGCGACTGCTCGCCCACGCGCACCGTCAGCTGGACCGAGCCCGAGGTGCGGTCCCCCGACCGGCGCACCACCTCGCGCACCTCCCGCTCGGCCCGGGTCTCGCCGTCCTCCCCGGTGACCTGGACGTCGTAGTCGTAGGTGCCCGGGGCCGGCACCGCGGCCGGGCCGAGCTCGGCCGGATCCCCGTCCCCGCGCGTGCCGTCCCCGCGCGTGATCGGGGGTGCGCCCCCGGCACCGTCGTCGGCGGGGCCGCCGGGGGCCGTCGTCGGGGCGCCGGCAGCCGTCGGACCGGGCGCACCCGGATCCCCGTCGCCCGGATCGGCGACCCCGTCGACGGACGCTGCCGGGGCGGGGCCGGCCCCCGGTGCCGCGTCCCCGTCGTGGGTGACCACGGCGGCGATCCCGGCCACGAGCAGCACGGCCACGACCACGGCGTTGGCGCGCAGCAGGCGCAGCTGGAGCTCGGCGAGGGCGGACGACATGGTCGGCCGAGGCTACGTCCCGCCACCGGCCCCGACGAGGCCGCGCCGACGCACGCCCGGGTGCCCCGGTCCTACACTCGGGCCCACCAGGGGGACGGTGACCGCTCCCCCGTCTCGTCCTTCGACCCGAGGAGCCGCCCCGTGTCCGTGCCCCGCCCGACGCCGCACAAGCTGCCCGAGTTCACCTCGGTCGAGGAGGAGCGCCTGCACCGCAAGCAGCGGCTCGCCGCCACCTTCCGCCTCTTCGGCCGCTTCGGCTTCAACGAGGGCGTCGCCGGCCACGTGACCGCCCGCGACCCCGAGCACCCCGAGCTGTTCTGGGTCAACCCCTTCGGCATGTCCTTCGACCTGATCCGGGCCTCGGACCTCATCCTCGTGGACCACGACGGCGAGGTGGTCGAGGGCGACTGGCCGGTCAACCGGGCTGCCTTCGCCATCCACTCCCAGATCCACCAGGCCCGCCCCGACGCCGT
>CAZCEZ010000061.1:0-22603 GCA_964497795.1 uncultured Acidimicrobiaceae bacterium
AGCACGGGTTCCGGAAGGCCGAGACGGTCGTCGCCGTGCTCGAGGCCGAGCTCGCCTTCTACGAGAAGGTGCTGTGAGGGGCGCAGGGGCGGGACCCAGGTGAGACGGTCCCTGCTGGTCCGACCGTCGGCTCCGATCTTCGGGATCGGGCTGAACAAGACCGGCACTCGCTCGGTCGCCCAGGCCACCCGACTCCTCGGTCTGCGCACGCTGCACAACGGTGACCCGGAGCTCTCGAGGAGGGTCGACGAGTCGATGGATCGCGGGTCGTCTCCCTTCGACGTCGTCGATCGCTCCTTCGAGGCGATCTTCGACGTGGAGGCGGTCGTCCGGCGATTCGCCCAGCTCGACGAGAGGCACCCCGGCGCCCGCTTCATCCTGACCACGAGGTCGATGGAGGACTGGATCGAGAGCCGCCGTCGGCACGTCGAGGCGAATCGGCGCCGGCACGAGGTGGGGGAGTACGACGGCGGGTTCCTCGTCGTGGACGTCCCGAGGTGGGAGGAGGAGTGGATCGAGCACCATCGGGCTGTGCGCTCCCACTTCGACGGACGAGCCGACCTGCTGGAGCTCGACGTCACCGACTCCCCGGGGTGGGAGCCGCTCGCGTCCTTCCTGGGTGAGCGCGCGCCGCGCGCGGCGTTCCCCTGGCAGAACCGGGCCGGACGGGGAACCTACGCACCAGAGGGTCGACTGGAGCCGCTCGGGCGTCGCGTCGCCTACGCACGGGCCCGGGCCTCCCGGGTGCTGAGGACGGCCGGAGGTCGGATGACCGGCCGCTGAGCAGCCTGCGGCGGCCTCGCACCACCGCACCCGTCGAGGCCCCGGCAGCGGATCCGCGGAGCGCTCGGGTTCCCGCCGCAGCACGTAGCGTGCGCACGTGGAGCCCCGAGCGACCCGAGCCCGTCGCGCCGCCCTCTCGGCGGGCCGGACGACGCCATGAGATCCTCGATCCTCCGGGGCCAGATCGGTGACCTCCTGCGCCACGTCGCGTGGCTGCTCGGCGATCGTCGCCGGTGGGTGCTCGCCGTCCCCGTGCTCGGCTTCGTGGGAGCGGCCTCCGAGCTGGTGCTCCTCGTCTCGATCGTCCAGGCGCTCCTCGCCCTGGTCGACGGCGTCGACCGGGTGGCGGCCTCGGTGGCCGGCGTCGCACTCGAGGGGTCGCCGTTGCAGGTGCTGGCACTCGGAGCCGTGGCCGGCGTGACGTCGATCGTCGCTCGGGTGAGCGAGGGGGTCGTCGTGGGCCGGCTCGCGGCCCGGGCCGCAGGGACGGCCCGGGAGCGGGTGATCCGCTCCTACTTCGGCATCGGGTACGCCGAGGTCCTCCGCGAGCGCGACGGCCGGCTCCAGCAGCTCCTGGGCACGAACGTGACCCACGCCTCGCAGTCGGTGCCGGTGCTCGGGACCGTGCTCGCCTCCTCGACCAACCTGGCCATCTACGCCACGTTCGTCGCACTGAGCTCGCCGTTCGTCGCCGTGGTGTTCGCTGCCCTCGGCGGCCTGCTGTTCACGGCGTTCCGAGGGTTGCGGCGGAGGTCGAAGCGCATCTCCCGCGAGTCGCAGGCCCAGGTCCGGGACATCCAGCTCCAGGCGACCTCGCTGTCGAGGCTCAGCAGGGAGCTGCAGCTCTTCGACGTCGTGGACGAGGCACGTGACGAGCTCCTGGGCCTCAACCGACGCGCACGGCTCACGCTCGGGCGGCTGCGCACGATCCAGCGGATCGTGCCCACCCTGTTCCAGCAGGTCGTGATGCTCGCCGTCGTCGGGGTGGTCGCGCTGGCGATCCAGGTCGACCTCGATGCCGCGGCCTTCGGCACCGCGGCGATCCTCGCCGTCCGGTCGCTGAGCTTCCTCCAGCAGCTCAACACCTCGATCCAGCAGTCCATCGAGATGGGCCCGTACCTCGACGAGCTGCGAGACGCGGTCGAGAGCCAGCGGCGCCTCCAGCGGCGCCGTGGCGACGCGCACCTCGACGAGGTGTCCGAGCTCGAGCTCAGTGGCGTCTCCTTCGGCTACGGGGACGAGCTCGTCCTGCGGGACGTCGACCTGCGGATCGCCAGGGGCGAGTGGATCGGCATCGTCGGGCCGTCCGGTGGTGGGAAGACGACGCTGAGCAACGTGCTCGCCGGGTTGCTCGTGCCCGACGCCGGCTCGTACCGCGTGAACGACGTCGACGCCGGCGCCTACGACGCCGGCTCGTGGGCCGCCCGGTTCGCCGTGCTGAGCCAGGAGCCCGTGCTCGTCCGGGGGACGATCCGCGAGAACGTCGAGTTCTTCCGCGCCCCCGACCGGGACGCGGCCGAGCGGGCGGCCGAGGCCGCGGCGATCCGCTCGGTGATCGACGACCTCCCCCGGGGGTGGGACACCGAGGTCGGCGACGGGAACGCGAACCTGTCGGGCGGCCAGCGTCAGCGGGTGGCGCTGGCACGAGCGCTCTTCGGGCAGCCGCAGGTCCTGATCCTCGACGAGCCGACGAGCGCGCTCGACGCCGAGAACACCCGGATCATCGAGGAGTCGCTCGGCTCCCTCGGGGGCGATGCGATCGTGGTCGTCGTCTCGCACGGGCGTGCGCTGCTCGATCGCTGCGACCGGTTCGTCGTCGTCGACGGCGGCCGGATCGTGGCCGAGGGCGGAGCCGACGACGTCGGCCTGGATGCCTACACGGGCCCGTCCGACCGCTGAGCCCGCCGCCGGGGACCAGCGAGCGGAGCGAGGACCCGCAGGGCCGAGCGGGGGCGCTCGGACGCCGCCCGCTCGAGGAACCCGACCATCGCTGCGGCCACGGCCGCGTGGTCGAAGCGCGCACGGAAGCGTGCACGGGCGTGGCGGGCCGCCTCGGATGCGACGTGGGGGTCGGCGAGCACCGCCTCGATCGCCGCCTGCAGCGCTCGGGCGTCGTCGACGGGCGCCCACCCCGCTGCCGTGGAGCCGAGGACCTCCCGGAGCACGGGCAGATCGGAGGCCACGACCGGGACCCCGAGCGCCATGGCCTCGATGACCGCGCCACCGAGACCCTCGAACCGGGACGGGAACACGAGGACGTCGGACGCGCACAGGATGTCCGGGAGGTCCTCGACGTGGCCGAGCACCCTGACCCGGTCCGGCGGGAGGCCCTCCAGGCGGCGGCGGATCCCGGGCGTCGCGTTCCCCTCCCGACCGCACAGCAGCAGGTGGAGCTCGGAGCGGTCCCGGAGGAGGGGGGCGGCGGCGTCGAGCAGCACGTCGTGGGCCTTCTGGTGCTCGTGACGGCCGACGTGGACGGCCACCGTCGCCTCCACGGGGATCCCGAGCCGCCTCCGGACCTCGGCTCGCCGGTCCGGGCCCGGCTGCCCGAGGCGCTCGGGGTCCCGGCCCCTCGGGATCACCTCGATCCGGCCGGTGGGCAGGTGCAGGTCGCGGACGGCGGCGTCCCGGACCGCCCCCGTGATGGCGTGGACGCGGACCCGGCCGACGCGCGCGGTGGCGGCGTCGACGAGCCGGACCACCTGGAGCCGCCACGCCCGCACGTTCGGATCCGACAGCCGCGCCGGGTCGTAGGAGGTGTTGACGATGCTCGTGGCCGCCGGGATCCCTGCGACGGCCGCCGCGATCCGGCCGGCGACGTCGGCGGGGAAGAGGGTCGTGTGGACCAGGTCGACGGGGTGGGTGCGCACGAGCGCGAGCAGCGCACGGGTCGTCGCCAGGAGCCCTGCCCCGCCGACGTGGTGCACGGTGAACCCCCGGGCGCGGAGCTCCGGCTCGAGGCTCGGCTCGGCGTCGTGGAGGACGGCCACCTCGGGTTCGATGCCCGCGGATCGGAGCTCGGGGAGGAGGTCGACCAGGGAGCGCTCGGCCCCGCCGGTGCCGAGGCTCTCGATCACGTGGAGCGTCCTCACCCGCCCGCCCCGCTGGTCTGCGCCGTCCACACGGCGTGGAGCCGCCGCGCCGCGCTCGCCCAGGTCCGCTCGCGCAGCACCGCCTCGGCCCCGTCGAGGACATCCTCGGGGGCGTGGCAGGTCCGCACGACGGCTGCGGCGAATCCGGCGGGGTCCCGGGGGTCCGCGAAGCACGCGGCGCTCCCGAGCGCCTCCCGGAGCGCTGGCAGGTCGCTGACGACGGAGGGGGTCCCGAGCGCCAGGGCCTCCAGGGGCACCATCCCGAAGCCCTCGACCAGCGACGGAGCCAGGAGGCAGGTCGCGTCGTGGAGCAGGGCATCCCGCTGCTCGTCGCCGACGTCGGTGTCCACGACGAGCTCGAAGGGCGGATCGGGCATCGCTCGGTACTCCTGCAGGAGCGGCTCCACCCCGCCGAGGTCCCGCCCGGCGACGACGAGGGTCCGCGGGACGAGCGGATCCCGTGCGGCCAGGTCGAGGGCGGGCAGGAGCAGCTCGAGGCCCTTCCGGGGCTCGACGTGACCGAGCGCGAGGAGGAACGGTCTGCCGATCCCGGACGGGGCAGGTCGATCGGCCGGTCGCTCGACGGCGTTCGGCACGACGTGGACGTCCGAGGGGTCGACCCGGAGCAGTCGGACGACGTCCTCGGCGGTCGGTGTCGAGACCGCGACCACGCCGGCGAGGGCCCGTGGGGCGACGAGGGGGAGGATCCGGCGCTCGTAGATCGCCTTGGCGTGGGAGGAGGCGAGGTCCGGGTCGGTGCTCGCCCGGAGGTCGTGGACGGTGAGCAGCACCGGTCGGGAGGAGGCGAGCGGCACGGGGAGCGTCTCGAGGTGGACGACGTCTGCGGCGAACCGCTCCAGGACCGGGTCGCGGAGGGCCCGAGCCGCGACGCCCCGACGGGACGGCGGGATCTCGACCACCTCCACGTCGCAGTCGGCGAGCACGTCGCCCGCGCCCCTCCCGGCGGCCGCGAGGACCGTGACGTCGCAGGCGTCTCCGAGCGCGGACTGCGCCCGGAGCAGGGATCGGAGGCGCGTGCGCGCGCCGGAGGGGCGGAAGGTCACACCGCGGGCATCGACGAGCACCGAGGTCATCCCACGACCTCCTCCAGCAGCGCAGCCCACCGTTCGGCGACGAGGTCCAGGGCGAAGCGCTCCTCGCACCAGGCGCGCGCTGCATCGCCTCGCCCGGTGCCGTCCTCGAGCGCCTCGCCCACGGCTGCGTCGAAGGCGACCGGATCCTCGGGATCGACCAGCCAACCGGTCCGGCCGTGGACGACGACGTCCGCCGTCCCGCCCACGTCGGTCGCCACCACCGGGAGGCCCACGAGGCCTGCCTCGATCGCCGCCGCCGGGTGGCCCTCGGTCCGGCTCGGCAGTCCGACCACGTCGGCGGCGTGGAGCGCGAGCACCGGGTCCGTCCCGCCGAGGATGATGAGGTTCGCGAGTCGGGACGTGCTCCGCCGGACCTCGTCGAGGAGCGGTCCGTCGCCGGCGAGCACGACGGTCCAGTCGCGGTGGTGCTCGGCCAGGTGGACCATCCACCCGGGCCGCTTCTCCTCGCTCAGCGCGCCGAGCGCCAGGACCACGCGGGCGCCGGGGTCGATCCCGAGCGCCCGGCGGGCCTCCGCCCTCGCGGTGCCGGAGGCGGGAGGGAACCGGTCGAGCGGGACCCCGTTGGGGATCACGTGCACCTGCTCGGGCCGGAGGCCTCGCTCGACCAGCGCGGCCCGGGCACCCTCGAAGAGCGGGACGACGGCTCGCGCCCGCGACAGCAGCAGGTCCGTCCGCCTGCGACGGAGGCCCGATCCCGACCAGTGGGTCGGATCGCCGACGGAGCGGTACACGAACGGGGTCGACCCGGCGCAGGCCGCAGCACAGGCCGGCAGGGCCGTCGATCCGTGCGCGACGCACACGTCCGCGGTGCGCACCGCACGCCTGAGCCGGGAGAGCGCCCGTGGCGGCGGGCCCGGGAGGCTGGGGACGGGCAGTGCGTCCGCCCGGCCCGTCCGCCGCACGGCGACCGCATCCTGCGCGAGGCCGGGATCGCGATCGTGCAGCGCGCCGAGGAGGTCGAGTGCGAAGATCTCCGAGCCCCGACGATGGTCGGCGGCGAGCACGTGGAGGATCCTCACCTGCCCATGATTGCTGATCCGTCGTGAACGCCCGGGACGACCGCGGGGTCGACGCGCCGCCGGACGGGCCGGCGGAGCCGACCGAGCTCGCCGTGCGCGCCACCACCGAGGGCGACGTCGACGGCATCGTGGCGGTCGCCGCGGCGGCACTCGGCTGGGAGACCGACGAGCGATCCCGCGCGTTCTTCTGCTGGAAGCACCTGGAGAACCCGCACGGCGCGTCGCCGGGGTGGGTCGCGGTGCGTGCGGAGGGGCCGGTCGCCTTCCGGACGATGCTGCGCTGGCGGTTCCTCCGTCCGTCCGGTGGCGGGCTCGACGCGGTCCGGGCCGTCGACACCGCCACCGATCCCGCCTTCCAGGGGCGCGGGCTCTTCCGACGGCTGACCACGCACGCCGTCGACGAGCTGACCGCCGAGGGCGTGCACGCCGTGTTCAACACGCCGAACGACCAGAGCCGCCCGGGCTACCTGCGGATGGGCTGGCAGGTGCTCGGTCGCCCGACGCTGCTCGTCCAGCCCTCCGCCCCGTCGAGCCTCGTGCGGATGCTCCGGGCGCGCGTCCCCGCCGAGAAGTGGTCCGAGCCGGTCGACGTCGGGGCGCCGATGACGCCGACGCTGGCCGCCGAGCTGCGCGCCCCGGCGAGCTCGCGGATCTCGACCGACCGGACGCCGGCGCACCTCGCCTGGCGCTACGGCTTCGAGCCGCTCCACTACCGGGTCGCCGAGGTCGACGGCGGCCACGCCGTCCTGCGGGTCCGTCGTCGCGGACCGCTGCGCGAGCTCGCCGTCGTCGAGTGGCTCAGCGAGCGTCCGGACCCTGGTGCGGTCCGCCGCCTCGTCCGTGCCTGCGGTGCGGACTACGCCGTCGCGATCGGGCTCACCGCCCGGCACGGCTTCGTCCCCGTGCCCCGCCAGGGGCCGATCGTCACGTGGCGGCCGCTGGCCGAACCCGACGTCCCGGCCCTCGCCGACGTCGCCTTCTCCCTCGGCGACCTCGAGCTGCTCTGACCGGACCGCGTCCTCAGCCGCCGCGGTACGCGGCCAGGGTCCGCTCGATGACCCGCCGCTGGTCGAACTCGTCGGCCGCCCTGGCCAGCGCCGCCTCGCCCATGCGCGACCGGCGCTCGTCGTCCTCGACCAGCGCCTCGACGTTCGCCCGCAGCACCGCTGCGTCCCGCACCGGGCCGAGCAGGCCGGTGACGCCGTGGTCGACGACCTGGCGGCAGCCGCGGATGTCGCAGGCCACGATCGGCAGGCCGGTGGCGGCTGCCTCCATGGCCGATCGGGGGAAGCCCTCCCGGTGCGACGCGAGCACGTACAGGTCGAAGGCCTGGTACAGCCGCTCGGGGTCGTCCCGGTGACCCAGGAACCGGACGCCGGCCGCCTCGGCGGCGGCCACGTCGGCTGCGGTCAGCGGGTCGCCCTTGTCGTCGTCGAAGGGGCCGGCCACGACGAAGGCCACGGACCCGTCCCGACCGGCTGCACGACGCGCCTCGAGGATCGCGGTCGCCGCCTCGAACAGCTCGGCGTAGCCCTTCTCCCAGACGAGCCGCCCGACGGCGCCGACGAGGACCACGTCGTCACCCACGCCGAGCTCGGCGCGCACGTCGGCCCGGACCTCCGGGCGGGGGCGGAAGCGGTCGAGGTCGATGCCGTTGCCCAGCACGCACAGCTTGTCGGCCGGGACGCGCAGGCGCCGCAGCGTGGCGACGTCCTCCTCGTTCTGGACCAGCTCGACGTCGGAGAACGCCGCGGCCAGGCGCTCCAGCACGTACACCGGCACCTTGCGGGCCCAGCGGTCCTGGGGCTGCGCATACAGGCCGTGCTGGGTGTTCACGACCCGGGGCACCCGGGCCAGTCGGGCGGCGATCCGCCCGTAGACGCCGGGCTTGGGGTTGTGGGTGTGGACGATGTCGGGCCGCAGCCGCCGGAACAGGCGGTACAGCTCCCACAGGGCCTTCGCGTCGGCGAGCAGGTCGGTCGAGCGGGTCGCGTGGCGCAGCGCGTGGTGGGGGATGCCGTCGGCGACGAGGCGGTCGACCCAGGGCCCGGGCGCCGAGGCCGTCTCCACGACGTAGCCGGCGTCGCGGAAGGCCCGCAGCTGCGGGCCGAGCAGCAGCTCCAGGCTCATGTCGGTGGTGGTCACGTGGACGACGCGGGTCATGGGAGGGGCCAGGGTACGGTCGCGCCGATGGCGGCCGGGACCCTCCTCCGAACTGCGGCGAAGGCCGCGGTCCGGGGCGCGGCCGTCGGCCTCGACCGGGTCCGGCCCGCGCCGGCCGGCATCGTGGTCCTCATCTACCACCGGGTCGGGGCCCGGACGCCGACGAGCGTGGACCTGCCCACGTCGCTGTTCGCCGACCAGGTCGCGGAGCTGGCCGAGACCTGCCGGCCCGTCACGCTGGACGAGGCCGCCGAGCTGCTCGCCGGGACCGCACCGGTGGACGGGGGCCGTCCGCCGGTGGTCGTCACCTTCGACGACGGCACCGCCGACTTCGTCGACGAGGCCCTCCCGGTGCTGGTCGAGCACGGCGTGCCCTGCACCTACTACCTGGCCACCGACTACCTGGCCGACGGAGGGGCCGGCGCCGGCCGCCGCTTCCCCGACGACGGCGTCCCGATGTCGTGGGCCGCCGTCCGCGAGGCGGTGGCGACCGGGCTCGTCGACGTCGGCTCCCACACCGCGTCGCACGCGCTGCTCGACCGCCTGCCCGCCTCCGAGGTCGCCGGCGAGCTGGACCGGTCCATCGACGCCATCGCGACCGAGACGGGCACGGCGCCCCGCCACTTCGCCTACCCCAAGGCCCTGCTCGGCCACGCCGCGGCCGAGGCCGAGGTCCGGGCCCGCTTCGCGACGGCGACGATCGCCCGCACCCGCCCGAACCCGCCCGGCGCCGAACTGCACCGGCTCACGCGGTCGCCCCTCCAGGTGGGCGACGGCATGGACGGGTTCCGTCGCAAGGTCGCCGGCGGCATGCGCCTCGAGGACGACCTGCGCAGCCTGGTGAACCGCTGGCGGTACCGGGACGCCTACACGTGACCTCGCGCCGTCGAGCGGTCGCCGACGCGCTCGGCCGCATCGTCGACGTGGTCGGCGCTGCCGTCGGGCTGGTGGTGCTCGCGCCCGTGCTCGCCGTCGTCGCCCTGCTCGTCCGGCTGCGCCTCGGGTCGCCGGTCCTGTTCCGGCAGGAGCGCGCCGGACTCCGCGGCCGCACCTTCGAGCTCGTCAAGTTCCGGTCGATGACCGACGCCCGTGGCCCCGACGGCGAGCTGCTGCCCGACGCCGACCGCCTCCCGCCATTCGGCTCCTGGCTTCGGGCCACGAGCCTGGACGAGCTGCCCGAGCTCTGGTGCGTGCTGCGCGGCGACATGGCCCTCGTCGGACCCCGCCCGCTGCCGACCTCCTACCTGGACCGCTACTCGCCGACCCAGGCGAGGCGCCACGAGGTCCGGCCCGGCATCACCGGCTGGGCCCAGGTCAACGGCCGCAACGCGACCGCGTGGCCGGACCGGCTGGCGATGGACGTCTGGTACGTCGACCACCGGTCGCTGCGGCTCGATCTCCGGATCCTGTGGCGCACGGTCGCCGCCGTGGTCCGGCGGGACGGGATCTCGGCCGAGGGCGAGGCGACGATGGCGGAGTTCCGCGGCGAGACGTGACGATCCCGTCCCGGCTGGGTTACGGATCTTCCGGTCCGGTGACGAAGGCCGGGATCCGGGAACCCGGAGGCATCGGGGAGCGTCCTCTGGGGTAGCGACCCACCGGTCGACCCGAGGAGCCCACGATGGTCATCACCGACACCGCCGCAGACCTGCACGCCGACCTCGTCCGGGTCACGCTCGTTCCCACCGGCGAGATCGACGCCGGCAGCATCGACGCCCTCGCCGACTCCGTCCACCAGGCCCTGCGCGACGGCGCCCACGAGATCGACGTCGACCTCGCCGCCGTCACCTTCATGGACACCGCCGCCCTCGCCGTCCTCGAGGGCGCCCGCGAGGTGCTGCAGTCCCGCGGCGGGTTCCTGTGCCTGCGCAACCCGGCCCCTCCCGTGGGGCGACTCCTCCAGCTCGCCGCCCTGGTGCACGGCCGGTAGGCCTCCACCGGGGCCAGCCCCGCCGGCGGCCCACCGCCCGTTCCCGCCCGCTCGGACGGGGGCCGCCGGCCCAGGTCTCCACCTTCCTCATCGTCCGTATCGGACGGAACAGTGGCGGGGTGGGCGGTGTTGGACCGGGCATGAGCTTCGCCGCCGCCACCGCCGTAACCCGCACCGACGACCGCACCTGGTCCGGTGCCATCGCCGAGGGCTGGGACATCGCCGGCAACGCGAACGGCGGCTACCTCCTCGCACTCGCCGCCCGGGCGCTCCGTGCGGCCTCCGACCGGGACGACCCCGTGTCCATCACCGCTCACTACCTGCGCCCGGGGCGGCCGGGCCCGGTCACCGTCGAGGTCGAGGTGGTCAAGCAGGGCAAGGCGTTCACCACGGCGCGGGGCCAGCTCGTCGACGTCGACGGACGGCCGCTGCTCGCGCTGCTCGGCACCTTCGGCGCGCTCGGGGAGTCCCGGGACGCGGCCGGGGCCGACGGTCCCGAGCTGGTGACGGCGGCGGCTCCCGAGATCCCCTCGATCGAGGAGTGCCAGCGCCTCGCCCCGACCTCCGGTTTCCCCCCGCCGTTCATGGGCCAGGTGCTGCTGGCCATCCACCCCGACGACGCCGGCTTCGCCGGCGGGTTGAAGTCGGGCGAGGCCCGGATGCGGGGCTGGTTCTCGCTGCCGGACGACGAGCCCGTCGACAGCCTCGCCCTGCTCATGGCGGTCGACGCGTTCCCGCCGACGATCTTCAACACCGACCTGCCGGTCGCGTGGACCCCGACGGTGGAGCTGACCGCGCACGTGCGGGAGCGGCCCGCGCCCGGTCCGCTGCGGTGCGCGTTCTCGACCCGGTTCGTGACCGGTGGGTTCCTGGAGGCCGACGGCGAGATCTGGGACGCGACGGGGAGGCTGGTGGCCCAGTCCCGCCAGCTGGCGCTGGTGCCGCGGGGCTGAGGCGCTGTCGCCCGCGGGTCAGCCGGCGACGGTCGCCTCGGCCGCCGCCCATCCCGACAGCGCAGCGCCCTCGACCGCGGCCCGGCCGAAGGCGTCGCCGGCGAAGGCGATCCGCCCGTCGACGAGGGTGGGCTCGGGATGCAGGGTGGTCGGGGTGGCGTAGCGCCAGCGCTTCAGCTGCGGGTCCCGGACCTCGGCCCCGCCGAGCAGCGGGGCGACGGCGTCGAGCAGGAAGGCGAGGGTGTCGGCGTCGGGGTCGTCCCAGCGGGCTGCGGACTCGGTCCCGGTGAGGTGCGCGGTCAGGGCCGGGACGGGGGAGGCGCCCTTGGCCCGGTTGTCGGACACGAACTCGAAGGGCAGGCCGTCGGGACGCTGGACGGCACCGGCCGGGCCGAGCGCGCCGGCGACGTCGACGGGTCGGTCGAGCAGGCCGAGCAGGCACAGCGTCGGGTCGTAGGCGACGTCGTGCAGGGGAGCCGGGGCGGCGTCGCCGAGCAGGTCGATGGCCTGGGGCGTCGGCGCGGTGCAGATCACCCGCTCGGCCCGCCACCGGCGGGGCTCGTCGCCGCGGGTCGTCTCGTCGGACTCGGTGGCCACGACGCCGTCGCCGTCGGGGACCAGGTCGGCGAGGCGGCAGCCGGTGTGGACGATGCCGCCCCGGGCCACGACCTCGGCGCCGAGGTGCTTGGCCAGCGCCGTCATGCCCTGGGTCACCGAGTACCGGGCGTGGCCGTCGGCAGGTTCGGCGAAGCCGTGGGTCCAGGTCCGCACGAGGCCGTCGGCGGCCAGGGGTGCGACGAGGCTGCGGAACCGGTCGGCCCGCACGGTGAAGAACTGGGCGCCGTGGTCGAGGCGGGCGTCGACGCCCTCGCCGGCGGGGATGCGGCGGGTGGCGAGCCGGCCGCCGAGGCCCCGGCCCTTGTCGACGACGGTGACGCGGCGTCCGGCGGCGGCCAGCTCGCGGGCGGCGAGCAGGCCGGCCACGCCGGCGCCGACGACGAGGACCTCGGTGCGGAGGGGATCGGCCACGGGACGAGGCTACGGAGTCCGAGCGCGTTCCAGACCGGGCGGGGTGACGTGGGAGAATCGCCGGCGATGGCACGCATCCTCGTCACCGAAGAGATCGCCGACTCCGGCCTCCAGAAGCTGCGCGACGCCGGCCACGACGTGGACGTCCGCCTCGGGCTGTCGGCCGAGGAGCTCCTCGAGGTCGTGCCCGGCGCCCACGCCCTGGTGATCCGCTCGGCCACGACGGTGACCCGCGAGGTGCTGGAGGCCGGCGCCGACCTGGTCGTGGTCGGCCGGGCCGGCATCGGCCTCGACAACGTCGACACCGAGGCCGCCACCGAGCGCGGCGTCATGGTCGTCAACGCGCCGCAGTCGAACACGCTGTCGACGGCCGAGCACACGATGGCGATGCTCCTGGCCCAGGCCCGCAACATCCCCGTGGCCAGCGCCGCGCTCAAGGCAGGTCGCTGGGAGCGCTCGAAGTGGACCGGCGTCGAGCTGGCCGACAAGACGCTCGGCATCATCGGCTTCGGCCGGATCGGCACCCTGGTCGCCCAGCGGGCCAACGCCTTCGGCATGGACGTCATCGCCTACGACCCGTTCGTGGCCGAGGAGCGGGCCCGACGCCTCGGGGTCCAGGTCGTCGACCTCGACACCCTCGCCGAGCGCGCCGACTTCGTGACCCTCCACCTCATCAAGACCCCCGAGACGGTGGGCCTGCTCGGCAAGGAGTACTTCGGGAAGGCCAAGCCGGGCCAGCGGATCGTGAACGTCGCCCGCGGCGGCGTGATCGACGAGGACGCCCTCGCCGAGGCCATCCGCAGCGGCCGCATCGGCGGCGCCGCCATCGACGTGTTCGCGACCGAGCCGACCACCGAGTCGCCGCTGTTCGAGCTCGACGAGGTCGTGGTCACCCCGCACCTGGGCGCCTCCACCCACGAGGCCCAGGACAAGGCCGGCGTCACCATCGCCGAGATGGTCGGCCTCGCCATGGCCGGCGACTTCGTCCCCTACGCCGTGAACGTCGCGGCGGCCGAGGCGAGCGAGACGATCAAGCCGTACCTGCCCCTGGCCGAGCGCATGGGCGCCATGTTCGTGGCCCTGTCCGAGGGGATCCCCGAGGTCCTCGAGATCGGCTTCGCCGGCGAGATCGCCGAGTACGACACCCGCATCCTGACCCTGTCGGTCCTCAAGGGCGCGTTCGGCAAGGTCAGCGAGGAGCCGGTCACCTTCGTGAACGCCCCGATGCTGGCCAAGGAGCGGGGGATCGAGGTGCGGGACACGTCCTCGACGACGAGCCACGACTTCGTCAACCTGATCACCGTCGCCGGCGGCCACCACTCGATCGGCGGCTCCGTGGTCGGGGCCCGGGGCGAGCCCGCCATCGTCAAGATCGACGACCACTCCGTCGACGTGCCGCCCGCCGACCACATGCTCATCGTGCGCAACGACGACCGGCCCGGCATGATCGCCGTCGTCGCCCAGGCGCTGGCCGACGCCGGGGTCAACATCGACGACATGCACCTGGGCCGCTCCACCACCTCGGGCGACGCGTCGCTGATGGTGCTCGCCACCGGGTCGGCGGTGCCGGCCGACGTCGCCGCGTCGCTGCGCGGGGTGGACGGCATCGAGTCCGTCCACGTCCTCCACTAGGCCACTCCGGGCACGTCGGCGATGGCCGGCCGCCCGGCGGCCCGGCAGTACCCTCGGACCTCCATGACCCAGCCGATGGAGCCCGACGACGAGCTCGACCTGCGCCACTACCTGGACGTGCTGCTCCGGCGGCGGGTGGCGCTCGTCGCCACGGCGGTGCTGGTCGTGGTCGTGGCGATGGTGCTCACCTTCGTGCAGACCCCCCAGTACCGGGCGGAGGCCGAGGTGCTGCTCCGCTCCTCCACGTCGGAGGAGATCCTGGCCGGCACCCAGGTGCAGACCAACGCCAACCTCATCTCCACCCGGGTCGCGACCGAGATCGAGTACATGGAGTCGGGCCTGGTGACCTCGGCCGTCGAGGCCAGGCTCGGCCGGGAGCCCGACGTGTCGATCCGGCCCGCCGGCGACACCGAGGTCGTGCAGATCCGGGTGACCAGCCCCGAGCCCGAGGAGGCCGCCGAGTCGGCCGAGGTCTACGCCCGCACCTACCTGGAGCTGCGGCTCGAGACCCAGCAGCAGCAGTTCGAGGCGGCGGCGTCCCGGGTCGAGGAGCAGATCGACGACCTCCAGGACCAGATCGACGACCTCGAGGCGCCCCTGGACGCCATCGACGCCCAGATCGTGGCCGCCGACGAGGAGTCCGAGCGGGAGGCCCTGGTCGCCGAGCGCGACGAGCTGGCCCGGGAGCTCGATCCCCAGCGCGCCGCCGCCATCGACCGGCTCAACCGGGCCCGCGACCAGCTCGCCGCGCTCGACCTGCAGGCGTCGTCCATCGAGACCGGCGGCGCCCAGCTGATCTCGCTGCCCGAGGTGCCCGAGGCGCCGTTCTCGCCGACCCCGCTGCGCAACGCGATCGTGGCGGTCGTCGTCGGCGCCATCCTCGGCGTCGGCGTCGCCTTCCTGCGCGAGACCCTCGACGACCGCATCCGCTCCAAGGTCGAGGTCGAGCGGGCCACCGGGTGGTCGGTGATCGGTCTGGTGCCCCAGCTGGCCGGGTGGAAGAAGACCGACGAGGCGCGCCTCGTGACGGCCACCGATCCGGAGTCCCCGGCGGCCGAGGCGTACCGGACGCTGCGGACCGCCGTGCAGTTCCTCGGCCTCGACCGCCAGCTCCAGGTCATCGCCGTCACGTCGGCCAACCCGGGGGAGGGCAAGACCACGACGCTGTCGAACCTGGCCCTCAGCCTGGCCCGCACCGGCAGTCGGGTCATCGTGATGGACGGCGACCTGCGCCGCCCGCGCCTGCACCAGTTCTTCGGCCTGACCAACGACCGGGGCCTCACGTCGGTCCTGCTCGACGAGGCCGACCTGTTCTCCGTCGTCGGCCCGACCGCGGACGAGCGCCGCCTCGCCGTGCTCCCGTCGGGCCCGGTGCCGCCCAACCCCTCCGAGCTGCTCGCCCTGCGGGCCACGCAGGACCTGGTCGGGCGCCTCCGGGAGCAGTGCGACGTGCTGCTCATCGACACGCCCCCGGTGCTCCCGGTCGGCGACGCCGCCATCGTGTCCCGCCTCGTGGACGGCGTGGTCGTGGTCGGCAACGCCCGCTCCACCCGGCAGAGCCACCTGGTCCGGGCCGCCGAGCTGCTCGGCCAGGTCGACGCCCCGGTGCTCGGTCTGGTGATCAACGCCATCGACCCCGACGGGGCCGCCGGCTACGGCTACGGCTACTACGCCTCGGACTACTCCACGACCCGCTCGACGAGCGACGGCTCGGTGCGCATGGCCCGGGAGCAGCCGGCGAACGACATCTTCGGTCCCGAGACCACCTCGGGCGAGGGTCGCGCCGTCGGCTGACCGGCGGCCGCAGCGCCCGCTGCCGGCAGGTCAGCGGGCCGGGTGACCCGGGGCGAGGATCCGGTCGACGACGGCGTCGAGCTCCTCCTCGATGGTGGCGAGGGCGTCGGCGAAGGCCCGGCGGCCCCGCCCGTGCGGGTCGGGGACGTCGTCGCCGGTGCCGGTCGACGCCAGGTCCGCCGGCGTGCGGTCGGCGAGGGCGTGGACGAGCCAGTCGGCGACGGACTCGTCGTCGTGGCGGCGCCGGTGGGTGCGGGCGGCACGTCCCGCCTCGGGCAGGGTGAGGGTCCTGGTGAGGGCGTCGGGATCCAGGACGGCGATGCGGCGGACGTGGTCCCGCTCCATGGTCAGCACCAGGTCGGTCCCGGTGACCGTCTCCGGCCCCAGGATGCGGCTCCGGTGCCCGGAGAGGTCGAGGCCGCGCTTGGCGAGGAGCTTGCGGGCGTGGCGGTCGGCGGGCCGGTCCCGGGTGACGAAGCCGGCGGAGGAGACCTCGGCGGGGACGCCGCGGGCGTCGAGCGCGGCGCGCAGCAGCGCCTCGCCCATGGGGGAGCGGGCGATGTTGCCGGTGCAGACGACCAGCAGGCGGAGCGGGGCGGGATCGGTCACGGGGCGGAGGGGTGCCCGGGCGCGCCACGGCCCGGTCGTCCGACCGGGCCGTGGGCGTCGAGCGTGATGGGAGCGGTGGTGCGTCCCGTCGGCGTCAGGCGCCGACGGTGACCTTGGCCCGGCGACGGGCACCCACGAGGGCGATGCCGCCGGCGGCGACGAGCACGGCGCCGATGCGGGCCAGGGGCAGCGAGGAGTCCGAGCCGGTGGTGGGCAGGGTGCCGACCGTGGTGGCGGTGGTGTCCTGCGCCGCCGTCTCCTGGACCGTGAAGGTCTGGACCTCGGTGACGACCTGGCCGTCGACGGTCTTGGTGATGTCGGCCACGTAGGTGCCCTCGTCGAGGCCGGTGAAGGTGGCGGTGGCCACGCCGTCGGCGTTCGCGGTGACGGTCTGGCTCTCGACGGTCTGGAACGGCAGGGCGAGCTCCACGACGGCGGCGCCCGAGGAGAAGCCGGCCCCGCCGAGGGCGGCGGCCTGCTCGTTCGAGCTCGAGATCACGATCGTCACGTCGGTGAAGGGGTCGGCGAACACCGTGATGGTGATCGAGTTCCCCTGCTGGGTGACGGTGGGCTGCTCGCCGGACTGCGCCGAGGCGGCCGGGGCGAGCGAGAGCAGCAGTGCGGTCGCGACAGCGACGGCCGCGAAGATGCGCCGGATCATGGTTCGAGGGTCCTCCCGAGCTCGAGTTGCGTGGCACCGTACCGCGGTGCAGACGGGTTGTGGCCACCCCGACGTGTGATTTCCCTGTTTCGGGCCGAACGGCTCAGGTCGACCGGTCCCGGGCGACGGGGCGCGGTCGACTGCGCCCGGGCGGTCACCGACGGGCGACCTCGACGACGACGACCTCGGGGAGGGCGGCGGCGTTGGGCACCCAGGTGAGCTCGAGGGGCTCCCGTCGGGGGCGCTGGTCGGCGAGGGTGAAGGTGACCGTGGTCCGGCGTCCCCGGGGCACCGTGGCGAGCACCCCGTAGCGGGTGGCCCCGTACGCGGGCTCGGCCCCGAGGACGGCGTCGGTGCCGTTCACCTCCACCGAGACCACGTCCAGGGTCGAGTACAGCGACAGCCGGACGAAGTGGGTGCCGGGGTCGAAGGACCGGGAACGCGCGTCGCCGGCGCCCACGACGTAGCCGGGCAGGGTCGCGGGGGCCGGCGTGTCGTTGTCGAGGTGGACGGTGATCGTCCCGGTCACCTCGCCGTCGAGGTCGACCTCGGGCCGGACCTCCACCGTGCGGGTGACGTACGCGTCGAGCTTGTTGGCCAGCAGGTCGGTCAGGCCGAGCGTGAACCGCTCCTCGCCGGCTGCGGTCGGCTGGTCGTCGGGGGCGAAGGGACCGGTGAGCCCGGCCCGGGCGAGCACGGCGTCGGCGGCCGGGTCGGTGACGGTGAGCAGCAGGCGCCGCTGGTCGACGAGCGGCGAGAGGGCCCGGGCGACCACGGGCGGGCCGGGGAGGGCGCCGCCGACGAGGCGGTCGAAGACCTGCTCGGCGACGTCGCCGAGGAGGTCCTTGCGGCCGCCCTGGCCGATCTCGGCACCGGCGTCGGTCCCGAGGTCGGCGTCGAAGAGCGCGTACTGGTCGCGCAGCAGGAACCCGAGCACCTCGGTCGGTGCGACGGTCCGACCGACCTCGGGCAGCCGGACCGGACCGGAGAACGCGGCGAGGGCCTCGACGACGTAGGGGTCGAGGAACAGGACGCCGTCCACGGGCCGGTCGATGGCGTCGAGCGCGGCCCGGGTCGTCGCGGCCACCGTGGGGAAGTCGACCGTGCCGCCCCACGCCCGGGGTTCCACCAGGGGCTGCTGGTTCCGGTAGGCGGTGGGGAGGCGCACGCCCTCGGGAGGCTCGGGGTCGGCGGCGAGCAGGTCGGGCCGCAGCTCGGTGGCGGCGCCGAGCGCGTCGAAGGTGATGCGGCCGTCGTCGGCGGTCAGCGTGCCGAAGGAGCCGACGAGCCCGCCCAGCTCGCGGGACTCGGCCGGCGAGGAGAACAGCACGGCGTAGGTGCGGGGCGCGTCCGCGCCGAGCAACCACGGGGCGGCCTCGACGGCTTCGACGGCGTCCCGGGCGCTGCCGATGGCGTCGTCCAGCTCGGCGGCGAGCTCGTCGATGCGGTCCTGGACGGGGGCGACGAGCCACGGGTCATCGGCGCGGGCCACGTCGTCGCGCACCCCGACGGCGCTGGCCACGAGGTCCCGGGCCGGGGAGGCCATCGCCTCGACCCGGTCGACGTCGAGGCGGCCGCCGACGAAGCGGAGCGAGGCCAGGTCGAGCTCCTCGACGGTGTCGGCCGACGCCGTGGCGAGCACGGCGCCGGAGCCGGCCAGGTCCTCGACGGCACGGAGGTGCTGGGCCACGATCGGCAGGCCCCGGGCCGGGAGCGCCCACGGGGCGTCGACGGCGTCGGCCGCGTCCGCGAAGCCGGCCGCCGACCGGCGGAAGGCGGCGACGGCCGCGTCCTGGTCGTCGACGACCAGGCGGCGGGCCTCGCGGCTGTCGTCGATGGCGGCCTCGACGTCGGCCCGGGCCTGGGCGGCGGCGAGGGCCCCGCCGGCACCGGCGAGGAGCACGAGGCCGGCGACGGCGAGCGCGGTGCGCCGCACCGCCCGACGCACGCCGCTGCGCTGGTGGGCGAGGGCGGTCACCGCCGCGGGCAGGCAGCCGGCGAGGGCCACGAGCGTCGGGATCCCGTGGGCGACGGCGCCGGTGTCCTGGTGGAGCAGGGCGAGGCCGCAGCCGGCGCCGACCGCCGCGCCGAGGACCCGGTTGCGACGGGGCAGCTGCAGGTCGACGAGGGCGGCGACGAGGGCGGCGACCCCGACGAGGGCCCAGGCGCCCACGGTGAGCAGCGCGGCGGCCCCGCCGACGAGGGCCAGGGTCCAGCGACGGGCCGAGGACGCCACCACGGTGAGCAGGGCCACGCCACCGGCGACGAGGGCGGCGTCGAGCACGTCGACGCCGACGGGCTCGGCATCGGAGAGGACCACGGCGGCCACGGCGGCGACGACGGCGAGCACGACCACGGCGACCCGCTCCGCTGGGGAGGGGCCGCGGCGGCGGGGGCGCACCGGGGTGGCGTCGTCGTCGACCGAGGTGATGTCAGGCAGGATGCCACCTGCGTCGCACCCGCCCGTGGTCCCGTGCAGCGACGCACCCGCCACGGCCGGCGCGATCCCGAGCAGGTGCCCCGTCGGCGTCACGGTTCGTTGCTACGTTCCGGCGAGCACGTGTCAGGCGGGAGCCGAGCTGGTGGCGTTCGCAGAGGGAACGGCGGATCGAGAGGGAAGGGGCGGGGTGGGCCGGGTCTCGCGCGCCGCCTGGGCCGGCTCGATCCGACGTGCGGGCAAGCGGCTCTTCGACGTGGTCGTGTCCCTCGTGGCGCTCGTGCTGCTGCTCCCGCTGCTGGTGACGCTCGCCGTCGTGATCACGCTGGTCTCGCCGGGCCCGTCGATCTTCGGGCAGGCGCGCGTCGGGCGTGGCGGGAGGCGCTTCCGCTGCCTGAAGTTCCGGACCATGTACTACGACGCGGAGGACCGGCTGCGGCGCGACCACGCGCTGTGGGACGCCTACGTGGCGAACGACTTCAAGCTCGAGAGCGACGTCGACCCGCGCGTGACCCCCGTCGGGCGCGTCCTGCGTGCGACGAGCCTCGACGAGCTGCCCCAGCTCCTCAACGTCCTGGTCGGCCACATGAGCCTGGTCGGTCCTCGCCCGGTGGTGCCGCCCGAGCTGGCGTCCTACGGGGAGCACGAGGAGGCCTACCTCTCGGTCCGGCCGGGCCTGACCGGCCCGTGGCAGGTGTCGGGCCGCAACGACATCCGGTACCCGGAGCGGGCACGGCTCGACGCGGCCTACGCCGAGGGGTGGACCCTGCGGGGCGACCTGTGGATCCTGCTGCGGACGGTGCCGTCGGTCCTGCGGCGCAAGGGCGTGCTCTGAGGGCAGGAGGCCGGGTGCGCGGCGCAGAAGGGAGGGGCATGGCGGAACGACGACGGGCGCCCGTGCCCGTGGTGGTGGGGGAGGCGCGGCCGGAGGGGCGCAGCGGCGCGTGGTGGGAGGCGCTGGACCCGGGCCCCGACCTCGACGACGCCGTGGAGCTGGCCGTCGTTGCCGCCACCCACGCCGTGGCCGCGCAGGGCGACCAGGTGCCCTGGGACAAGCGGACCGTGCGGGCACCGGGCACGGTCGCCCTGTCGACGACCCACCTGCGCCTCCTGCAGGTCGAGGAGGTGGAGGTCGCCGGCCGCTGGCGCAGGCGTCGGTCCGTGCGGCGAACGGGCCTGCGCATCCCGGTGACGGCGCTGCAGGCCGTCGAGGCGCCGCGGGCGACGGCGGCGGGCGCCGCCGTCCGGCTCGTGTACGGCGTGTCGGCCAGCGACTGCGAGCTCGTGCTCGAGGTGCCCGAGCCGATCGAGGTCCTCGACCGGATCGTGGTCGGCTGGGTCCGCAGCGCCGAGGTGATCCACCCGCCCGAGCCGACGGCCCGGGGCGTGCGGTTCCCGCTGTCGGTCCCCGTCGAGCTGGCCCACGAGCGGGCCGCCACCGGGTCGCCACCCGCCTGAGGCCGGCCCAGAGCCCGGGAGCCGGCGCCCTCAGGGGGCGGGACGACCGGCCAGGTCGACCACGGCCGCGGGCGGTGCGATCCCGGCCGGCAGGTCGTCGGCGGGCACGGGTGCGCCCCAGCGGGACTCGATCGGCACGTGGCCGCCCCAGTGGGGGCCGTCGACGTCCTCGGGGTCGTCGCCGGGCCCGCCGGCCCGGACCTTGCCGGACGCCTCGGCGAGGGGGACGCGGACGACGCGGGTGCGGCGCAGCTCGGCCGGGCTCGGCGGGCGCTGGTCGGCCCAGGTCGCCGCGACGTGGTCGTTGACCGTGCGCAGGGCAGCGACCTTCGCGTCGGGATCGGTGACCTCCTCGGCCCGGCCCCGGACCACGACGCAGCGGTAGTCCATGGACGAGTGGAACGGCGTCCGGGCCACGACGAGCCCGTCGAGGACGGTGACCGTGGCGCACACCTCGGCGCCCGCGCCCTCGCCGAGGAGGGCGTTGGCCAGCGCCCCGTGCAGGTAGAGCCACTCGCCGTCGTGGCCGTAGGCCATGGGGAGCACGACGGGACCGTCGTCGGTGGCGACGCCGACGTGGGCGACGGCACCGGCGTCGAGGATGGCGAGCAGCTCGGCGCGGTCGTAGGTGGCCCGGCCGGCACCGCGGCGCACGGTCGTCCGGGCGCTCGGCGGGCCGGGTGCGGGGGGCGTCGGGCCGGTGGTGGGTTCGCTCACCGGGCAGACGCTAGGGACGCCGCGCTCGCCGGCGAACCGGGTTCCGGCCGGGGCGGCTCAGGCGGCGAGGAAGTCGGCCATGGCCGGCCAGGCCGACCGGTCCTCGATGAAGAAGGCGTGGCCGCCCTCGAACCAGGCCAGCTCGGCGCCCGGGATGCGCCCGGCCATGGCCTCCTGGTTGGCCGGCGGCGCGATGCCGTCGTACCGGCCGGCGGCGACCAGCACCGGCATCGCGAGCCGGTCGAGTCGGTCGAAGGTGTCGTGCCCGGCCCGGGCCCGCAGCTGCGCGACCTCGCCGTCGGTCTGCGTGCCCGGCTCGCGCCCGTCGGCCGCAGCCCGGGCCGCGTCCATGCCGGCGACGACGTCGGCGACGAGGGCGTGGCGCTCGGGGTCGCTGGCGTTGCGGACGTCGAGGGCGTCGACCCAGGCCCGGCGGCGCTCGTCGGGGGAGAGGCCGACGAGGTCGTGGAGGGGGAAGGACGCGCCGCCTCCCCCGCCCGGGGAGGTGCAGGCCAGCACGAGGCGCTCGAAGCGTCCCGGCTCGGTCACTGCCGCCTCCTGGAGGACCATGCCGCCGAAGGAGATGCCCAGCGCCCGGCACGTGTCCCAGCCGACGTGGTCGAGGAGGGCGAGCAGGTCGGCGGCGAAGTCGGCCATCGACGGCTGGCCGGGCCCGGGCGTGGACCGGCCCAGGCCGCGGTGGTCGTAGGCCAGGATTCGGCACCGCGCCGCCACCGGCCCGTCGAGCACGGAGGGCGGCTGGCGGAGGTCGCTGCCCGAACCGGACACGACGACGACCCGGGGGCCGTCGGGGGCGCCGCCGAGGCGGTAGGTGAGGGCGACGTCGCCGAGGTCGACGCAGTGCTCCTCGACGTCGGGCGGCACCGAGACCGGCTCCTCGGGTTCGGGCACGACGGTCTCCGGCCCGTTCAGCGCTTGGCGGCCCGGAGGCCGTCGGCCTCGGCGGCCTCGACCGTGGCGTAGCAGCGGTCGGGCGTGGTCCGGTCGTAGTTGAGCTGGCCGGGGGCGTGGAAGATCTTCGACTTCAGCTTCGCCTTGATGGGGAAGCCGTCGGGGCACTCACCATCCGCCGTGGGCTCGGCCCACGCCGCGCCGGCGTCGGGCCCGGCATCGGGTGCGTCGGCATCGGGTGCGGCGGCCGGCGGCTCGGCGTCGGCGACGGGGACGCCGTCGGGCTCGGGCACGACGAC
>CAZCEZ010000062.1:0-22392 GCA_964497795.1 uncultured Acidimicrobiaceae bacterium
CGCCGCTTGATCTCGTCGGTGATGTGCGGGATGACCTGCACGGTCTTGCCGAGGTAGTCGCCCCGGCGCTCGGCGGCGAGCACGGCCGAGTAGATCGAGCCGGTCGTCGCGTTCGAGTCCTTGGTCAGCGACTCGTCGAGGAACCGCTCGTAGTGCCCGAGGTCGAGGTCCGTCTCGCCACCGTCGTCGGTGACGAACACCTCGCCGTGCTCGAAGGGGTTCATGGTCCCCGGGTCGACGTTGATGTAGGGATCCAGCTTCTGGATCACCACCCGCAGGCCACGGGCCTTCAGCAGACGGCCGAGGGACGACGCGGTCAGGCCCTTGCCGAGGCTCGAGGTCACGCCACCCGTCACGAAGATGTGTTTCGTCACGGGAGGCCAGCATAGGCCGGGACCCGTGCCCCGGGAGGGACCGGGAGCGACCCGACCGGGACGTCTCGGCTCGTGCGGGCTCCGGGCAGCGCCCGGATCAGGCCCACTCGTCCCAGTGCGTGACGTCGACGACGTCCAGGGCGCGCAGCGCCTCGACCGCGGGGGTGTACCACTCCACCAGGCGGGCCCGGAGGTCGTCGGGCACGGGGGGCGGGGCGTCGGGGCGGTCCCAGCGGGCCCGGACGCGTCCGAGTCGGGCCACGACGGGGTCGGGCAGGGCGGCCTTGAGGCGGGGCTGGGCGGCGCGCAGGGCGCCTCCGACGCGGGCGCGCAGCCCGCTCCCGGACACCCCGGCCCGGTTGTAGCGGACGCCGGTGTCGACGGGGTGGTGCGGGAGGCCGAGGTGGTCGAGGATCCGCTCCACGCCGGTGTCGGGGTCGGCGGTGAGCCGCTCGTGGGCGAGGACGAGCAGCCGGTCGCGGCCGAACGCGTCGATCCACCGCTGGAGCTGGGGTGCGTAGCGTCCCATGCGCAGGACGTGGGTGCCGGACGCGTACGGCGCGTAGGTCTCGGCCAGGGGCATCTCGACCTCGCACGCGGCGCGGAAGGACTCGACGGCCTCCTCGGGCCGGTCGCGCCGGATGTGGAGGTGGTGGCTCCACGCACGGTCGATCGGGTTCCGGACCACGGCCACGAGCCGGGCGTCGGGCACCAGACGGGCCGCCTGTGCCGGGGTCTCCCGGGTCCACAGGTACAGCGGGGAGGCGTCGCCCAGGGCGTCGCCGGGCCCGGCGTGGGCGAAGAGCCGCTCGTAGTCGCCTCGGTCGGGCACCGACTTGGTGACGATGGGCGACGTCGGGTCGAACCAGGGCGTGGGCGGCGTGGTCGTCTGGTCGAACGCGAGGAAGTTCGGCTCCTTCACCATCGACATCGTGATGCGGGGGTGCTCGTCCAGCCAGTAGTGCAGCGACGTCGTGGTCGCTCGCGCGGCACCGAGGACGAGGAAGGTCGGGAGCGGCACGCGCGCAGCATGCTGCCGCTCTCGCGGCCGGGGCAAGTGGGCCCGGGTGCCCCCTGGAGGCCTAGGGCAGCCGCCCGAGGTCGTCGAGCCAGCGCAGCGGCGGGGTCGCCCGGATCACCCGGGTGAAGGAGATCCGCTCGCTCGCCAGGTTGAGGACGGCGACGACGACGAGCAGCCCGTTCCGCGTGCCGGGCGCGAGCGTCGAGACCGCCGCGAGGCCGAGCGTGCCCCCCAGCACGTTCGCGCCGGTGTCGCCGAGCATCAGCCGCTCGCGCAGGTCGGGGCCGAGGAGCGCGACGAGCGCCCCGACGACGACGACCGGGCCGGCCAGGCGGGGGTCGGCGCCGGCCGCCACCCCGATGGGGACGGCGGCGAGCAGGGCGGCCTTGCCGACCCGACCCGGGGCGCGGTCGAGGAGGTTGGCCAGGTTCGCCGACAGCGCGATGAGGGCGGCGTCGGCGAGCAGCCGGCCGGGCCCCTCTCCCCCGGTCGGGGCGGCGACGAGGACCGACAGCGCGGCACCGCCGAACAGCTTGATGGCGCCCGTGGTCAGCCGGCCGCCCGCCAGGGCGCGGAGGTGCCCTGCGAACCCCCGGGACGAACCGTCCCCGGCCAGGTCGTCGAGCAGGCCGAGCACGCCGAACCCGGTCGCGGCGAGCACGGACGCGAGGAGCGCGCCGAGCGGGACCTCGACGACGTCGACCGCGTCGACGAAGACGAGGACCGCGGCCGCGCCGACCGCGGTCACGGGCAGCACGACGCCGACGCCGACCGGGACCTCGGCGCCGCGGACGTTCGTGCGCAGGAACAGGTCCCGGGTCAGGGACTCCCTGGAGAGGCGCCACACGACGGCGCCGCCCACGACGCCGAGGACGGCGGCGAGGGCGAGCAGGCCGGGGGCGGGGCTCACCGTCCCGCCCTGGCGCGGGTCACGTCCGCGGTCCCCTCGGGGCCGCGGTGGCGAGGTCGTCGTCGGGACCGCCGGGCACGGCGGTCGCACCCGGGTCGGCGTCGGAGTCGCCCTCCGAGCCCGGCACCGTGCCGGTGCCGTCCGGGCCGGTGCGGTCCGGGTCGGCGAGGTCCTGGTCGGGGCCGTCGGGGACCTCCTCGGGGGCCACCGGCGCCCGTCCGTGGGTCTCGAGGATGACGTAGGCCACGAAGGGCAGCAGCAGGGTCAGCATGATCGCCGGGATGGCGATGCCCGAGTCGTTGACCACCCCGCCGATGGCCCCGGTGGCCAGCACGCCGACCACGCAGGCCTGCATGCCCGGCACGTGCCGGAACAGCTGGCGCAGGAGCCGGGGGGGCCGCCAGGTCAGGAAGGCGAGGAAGCCGAGCGCCGCCGGGATGACGAAGGACCACACCGACGACGTGAGGATGTTCAGGTTGGCGTTGATCTTGCGCTGGATGACCGTCTCGAGCCCGGCCAGGCCCTCGTCGCCCAGGGTCTGGTCGATGAGCCGACCGAGGTGGGTCTGGTCCTCGGGGGCCCGGGTCAGGTCGATGGCGCCGAACACGCCGAGCACCCCGACGGTGGCCAGGCCCACGTAGACGAGGCGGCGCAGGTCGATGCGGGCACCCGCGAGGGCGAGCAGCGTGATGCACAGCCCGGAGACGACCGACAGCGTCCCGCCGACGTTGGACCCGAGGGTGGGCATCCCCACGGCGAGCACGCACAGCCCGAACGCCGCGCCGGCGAGCACGAGCGCCACGCGCCGGTCGCCATCGGAGGGCAGTGCCGCCACCGCGGTCGGGGCGGGCTCGGGTTCGTCGGCGTCGCCGACCTCGTCGTCGGCGTCGGGGGCGTGGGGTCGGAGCGCCACGGCCGGCCCGGCCTGCCGGAGGTGCCAGCGGCCCCAGAGCGCCGTCACGGTGATGATCAGCGCCGTGACGAGCAGGGCCCAGGCCAGGTTCCCGTAGCCGGCGAGGCGGCCGGCCACGATGGCCCCGCCGCCGTAGCCGAACGCGGTGTCGATCTGGAGGGGCCCGCCGGAGACGATGTCGCCGACGAGGACGGCGACCGTCGCCGCGGTGACGACGAGGGTCGCGTCGAGGGCCGTGACGTGGGGGTCGCCCGCCTGGGTGCCCCGGCGGTCGACGACGGTGCGGATGCCGAGCGCGAGCAGCGCCGCCGCACCGAGGATCGCGACGACCGCGCCGAGCACGCTGAGGCGCCAGTAGGGGAAGAGGCCGGCGAGGAACGATGTCAGCGGGATGGCCATGCCGGCGAGCAGGACGAAGGCCGCGGCCCGGCACCAGGCGTCGCGGCCGGTGGTCAGGGCGAAGGCCCCGAGGGCGTAGGTGAGCACCTGGCTCACGATGAAGACCACGGTGAGCGGGCCGGACAGGTCGTTGCGGAACAGGGCCTTGACGTTGTCCTCGGCGAGCGCCTCGAAGGTCGCCCCGTCCGGGGCACCGCCGCCGGCCGACGCGATCGGCGCGCCGTTCATGGCGCCGGGCTTGTCGATCCCGAGCACCGAGAGGATCGTGGGCCCGAGGTCGGGCAGGGTCACGTAGCCGTCCCGCCGCGAGGTCCCGGACCGGGCCAGGCCGGGCTCCACCCCGGGCCCGGCCACGGCTGCGACCACGAGCTGGTCGGGGCCGGCCGGGGCCACCGGCGAGACGACGATCACGAGGTCGCGGTCCAGGTCGACGAGCTCGAGGAGGTCGGCGAGCATCCCGTCGGTGGCGGCGATGGCCTCGTCGCTGGCCTGCTCGGCCACCTCGGGGGTCACGACGCGCTCGGTGGCCTGCACCCGCAGCAGGTCGGAGAGCTCGACGAGGACGAGGTCGGCCCGGCCGAGCGCGTCGGTCGCGGCCTCGACGACGGCATCGGGGTCGAGGGCGAGCCCCGACGGCGTGGGGGCGGCGAGGTCGAGCAGACCCGGGTCGACCCGGCCGACGGGCACGAGGCCCTCGTCGTCGACGACGGCCAGGGCGGCCTCGCGGTGGAAGGAGTCCTCGTCGAGGTCGGCGTTGGCGACGATGCCGGCGGAGAGACCGGCATCGCGCAGCGCGGCACCGAGGGTGCCGACCTCGGTGCCGTAGAGCAGGTCGTCGTTCCGCCGCTGGATCGCGGCCAGGCCCACCTGGACCACCTCGGCGTCGCCGTGCGAGCGGCCGAAGCGGCGCTCGTACAGGTCGGAGACGACCTCCTCGTCGACGACGGCGTCGGGCGGGAACGCCGAGGACGCCGTGCCCGGGGGGATGGCCGCGCGGTTCCCGGCACCGATCGTGGCGTAGCCCTCGCCGGCGTTGGTGTCGGCGCCGATGGTGCGGACCGAGAGCGACGCGACGGCGGAGCGACCGAGCAGCTCGACCAGCGCCGGAGGCTGCTCCTCGGCGACGGCATCCCAGGTGAGGGTGGGGACGGAGACGACGAGGACCCGCTCGGCACGGTCCAGGGCGCGCTCGGAGGAGCCGGGGCCGACCACCAGGAGGACGAGGACGGCGACCAGGCCGAGGGCGGCGAGCAGCCGGATCGACTTCATCGGGACGGGAGGACCTCTCGGTAGACGGCGGCCACGGCGTCGGCCAGGGCCTCGGGGTGCAGCGACGATCCTTGCACCGCCGCCGGCGCGGCACCGAGATCGCCCGCGCCGCGATCGCCCCGCTCGAGGACCTCGACGAGCGCGGACGCGAAGGCGCCCGGGTCGCCGACGGGGACCACCGCGCCCTCGGCCGGACCGACGACGTCGGGGACGAGGCCCACGGCCGTGGAGACGACGGGGCGGCCGAGCGCGAGCGCCTCGAGCACGACGAGGGGACCCGACTCCCACCGCGAGGTGATCGCGACCACGTCCGCGGCGGCCAGCTCGTCGTCCACGTCGGGCCGTCGTCCGGCGAGGTGGACGGTCGTCCCGAGGTCGCGCCGGGCGATCTCGGCTTCCAGCTCGGCCCGCTGGCCGCCCTCGCCGAAGACGAACCAGCGCAGGCCCGGACGCCGGGCCCGCACCGCGTCCGCGACGTCGAGGAGCAGGTGCAGGTCCTTCTGGGGGTGCAGGCGTGCGGGGGTGACCACCAGGTCGGTGTCGGGTCCGACGCCGAGGTCGGCGCGGACCTGTTCGGCGGACCGGCCCGGCGCGGGGACGGGACCGACCGGGGGGACGACGTGGATCCGCTCGGCGCCGGGCAGGCCGGCGAATCGGCGGGCCACCTCCCCGGAGATGGCGATCGTGGCCTCCACCCGCGCGGGCAGGCGCGCCTCCAGCGCCCGCAGGGCGGGGGCGGCGCGACCGGCGGCCTCGTCCAGGACGAGGTTGTGGACGCTGCACACCACCGGCGGACGGGGTCGCAGCGAGGTCGTGAGCCAGCCGGGCTTGAGACCGTGGGCGTGCACGACGTCGGCGTCCTCGAGCAGGGGTCGCAGGGCGCGGCGTGCCGAGCGCAGACCGAGGGGCGAGAGCCCGGCGGGGATCGGCAGGACGTGCTCGGCATCGGCGAGCACGCCCGCAGGGGCGGCGACGACGACGTCCCAGCCCGCGTCGCGGAGGTGCCCGACCAGGGCCTCCACGTGACGGCGGATGCCGCCGGTGGACGGCCCGACCACCTGGAGGACGCGACCGGTCACCGGGCCGCCCGCCCGCCGGGCCGCAGCAGGGAGAGCACGGTGGCCGGACGGGGTCCGCCGAGCACGGTCTGGACCACGCCGTGGACGCCGAGCGCGACCGTCCCGCCCACGGCCAGCGTGCCGAGCGCGGCGAGGCGCGAGCCGCCGTCGACGGCGGTCGAGGCCACGACCGTGGCGGGAAGGGCCACGGACGCGGCGACGACCTGCCGGCCGACCGCGCCCCGCAGCCCGACGTCCGCGCCGCGCCGGGCGAGGCGTCGGCGGACGAGCACGGCGAGGGCGACGGCGGCGGCCAGGTACGTGGCCGAGTGCACCCAGGCGAGGGCGGCGACCACGTCGGGCCCCTCGGCGATCGAGCCCGCGACCCCCATCGCCACCACGCCCACGCCGACGGCGACGCCGTGGACGAGGGCCGGGGCCCGGGTGTCGCCGGTGGCGTACAGGATCCGGGTGAGGAAGTAGAAGAGCCCGTAGCCGACCAGGCCCGGCGCGAAGCCGACGACGGCGGCCCGGGTCGCGTCGGCGCCGGCGTCGCCGACGTTGCCGAAGAGGGTGAGGCGCGTGACCGGCCCGGCGAGGGCGCCGAGGGCGACGGCTGCGGGCAGGACGAACAGGCCGATGGCCGTGGCGCCCCGCCGCACGGTGCCGGCCACGGCGTCCCAGTCCTCGGCCTGGGCCTGCCGCGACGCCGTCGGGAACAGGGCCGTGAGGACCGGGACGGCGAACAGGGCGTGCGGGAGGAGGAAGAAGGTGAACGCGACCTGGTAGGCGACCACGCCGCCCTCGACGCCGTTGGCGAGGACGAGGACGGCGGCCAGCAGGACCTGGGTCATGGCCAGGAACAGGGCCGCCCACGCTCCCTGCCGGGCCAGCCGGCGGAGCGCCGGGTCGCTCCGGTCCAGGTTCGGGCGGTAGCGGAAGCCGGTCCGGTGCGCGCCGACGACGGGGAGGGCGCAGAACGCCACGACGCCGGCGGTGGTGCCTCCGGCGAGGACGGCGATCTCGAGGGCGGACAGGTCGAGCGACGGCTCGGCACCGTCCCGCAGCCACCAGAACGTGCCGTAGGCCGCCGTGACCACGACGTTGTTGACGGCCGGGGCGACCGCAGGCAGCCCGAACCGTCCCCGTGCGTGCAGGACGGCGGTCGCCACGATCCCGACGTCGTAGACGAGCACCTGCGGGAGGAACACGAGGAGGAACACGACGCCGAGGGCCACCTGGTCGGCCCGCACCGCGGGATCCTCGACGCCGGTGACGAGTGCCCGCATGAGCAGCGGGGAGGCGACGGCCCCGACCACGACCAGGCCACCGAGGACCAGGAGGGTGTGCCCGAGCACGGAGCCGGCGAGGCGCTCCGCGCCGGCGTCGTCGCCCCGGTCGAAGCGGGCGACGAGCGCGGGCACGAGGACCGCCTGGAGGGCCCCTGCCGCGAACAGCTCGAAGACGATGTTCGGCACCGTGTTGGCCGACTGGTACGTGTTGCCCAGGAACGTGGTGCCGAGCACGGCGGCGACGACCACGATCCGCACGAAGCCGGTCGCCCGGCTGAGCGCCACCAGCACCGTCTGCGTCGCCGTCGACCGGGCCAGGCTGCGCCGGTCGTCGACGGGGACGGTCACGGGGCTTGCACGGCGGGGAGCAGCCTCGATGCACCCTCCCCCAGGCCGTAGTGGCCGACGACACCCTCGTCCAGGTCGCGCAGGGCCAGGACGGTGGCGGCGAGGTCGGCGAAGTGCTCGAGGTGGTCCACGGTGGAGACCTGGGTGCGCAGGACGTCGTCCTCCCGGACGACGGAGACGATGTCGGAGATGCCGTCGTCGCCGTCCATGGCCGAGGACACGACCACGGGGACGACCTGCGACGTGCCGCGGGTGAGGCGCTGGAGGAGCGGTTCGAGCGCCACGTCGTCGGGGACCTCGGAGGAGCCGCCGACGAAGAGGATCCGGACCCCGCCCGGCACGCGCGGGAGGTCGTCGGTCCCGGGCACGGGACGCAGCTCGATGAACCCGGTCTCGACCAGGCGCGTCGCGATCTCCGACACGTCGTCGTCCGGCTCGGCCGACGGCCCGGGTGGGGTGCCGTCGGCTTCGCCGTCGACCGGCTGGGTCGTGGCCGGCGCCGTGGTGGACGGGGCCTCGGAGGTGGTCGAACCGTCGGCGCCGGCCTCGTCCGCACCGGACGCGTCCTCGGTCGGCGCCTCGTCCCGACCCTGGATCTGGCGGACCCGCAGGTCGCCGCCGAGCACGGCGAGCGCGGTCCGGCGGAGGCGCGACGGGTCGGTGCTGTCCTGATCGGTCGCCTCGGCCAGGTCGGCGATGGCGGCGGCGTCCTCGAGGAGGAAGCGGTCGGTCAGCACCCAGGTGCCCTGCACGTCGGCGCCGGCGACGACGAGCGCCCCGACGGCGTCCTCGACGTCGGTCTCCTGGGTGCCCTGGGAGGTGATCACCAGCACGGGGACCTCGGGCAGGGCACCGGCGAGCAGGCCGGTGGCCTGCTCGTCGAGGGCGTCCCGGGACGCCCGCAGGTCGCCGACCGAGGCCTCGAGCTCGGCGATCACGGCGTCGCGGTCGCCGAGCCGCTGCTCGAGGCTCTCGAGCTGGCCGTTGAGGTTGTCGACCGTGGCCCGGTCCAGGAACGTCGACCCGAGCGTCAGCCCGATCCCGATGGCGAGGAAGACCGCCGTGAGCGAGACGATGTGGTAGCGGAGGTTGATCATGAGGTGAACGAGACCCAGTACGTGCGGATGACGAGCCGGATGGGCTCGCTCACGAGGACGATGACGGTGAGGGTGAACACGGCGGCGAGGACGAGCAGCAGCAGGTCCCGGGTGCGCACCGTGGACCGGTACAGCCTGCTCACCCCCTTGGCGTCGACCAGCATCGGCCCGACCTTCATGCGGACGAGGAAGGTGGACGCCATCCCGGCGCGGCCCTTGTCGAGGAACTCGACCATGGAGTTGTGGGTGCCGACGGCGACGATCAGCTCGCAGCCCTTCTCGTAGGCGAGGAGCATGGCGATGTCCTCGCTGGTGCCCTCCGAGCCGTACACCTCGTGCTCCAGGCCGAGGTCGTCCAGGCGCCGGCTGCCCGGGGCCCGGCCGTCCCGGTAGCCGTGGACGACGAGGCGGGCGCCGCAGCGCAGGGCGCGCTCGGACACCGAGTCCATGTCGCCGATGATCAGGTCGGGCACCTGGCCGATCTCGAGGAGCGCGTCGGCGCCGCCGTCGACGCCCACGAGCAGCGGCCGCTGCTCCGCGAGGTAGCCGGACCGGCGGAGCAGGTCGAGGTCCTGCTTGTAGTCGATGCCGCGGACCACGATCAGGACGTGGCGGCCCCGGAAGTCGACGCCGGGCACCTCGGGCACCTCGGGCTCGTCGACGAGGAGGTGGCCCTCGGCCTGGATGTAGCGCAGCGTGTTCTCGGCGAAGCGCTCCAGCTCGGCGCCCATGGTCGCCTTCGCCGCCTCGATCCGGGCCCGGAGGCCCTCGTCGGTCTCGACGGTGCCCGTGGCGACCTCCTCGCCGTCGACGAGCACGACGCCGTCGCGCAGCGAGACGCGGGCGCCGTCGGCGATGTCCATCACCGCCGGGCCGGCCCCGTCGACGAGCGTGATGCCGGCCTCGGTCAGTGCCAGGGGGCCGACGTTCGGGTAGCGCCCCGTCATCGACGACGAGGCGTTCACGACCGCCGCGGGGCGGGCGGCGGCGAGGGTCTCGGCGGCGACGCGGTCGAGGTCCTCGTGGTCGATGACGGCGATCTCGCCGGCCTGGAGGCGGCCGGTGAGGGCCTTGGTGCGCCGGTCGACGCGCGCCGTCCCGCTGAGCTCCCGGGCCTCGGGTGTGGGGACGATCTCGGTCACGTGTCCGCCCCTGCCCGCACGGAGGCCTCGCGCGCCTCGGCTGCGGCGTCGAGGAGCTGGAGGGCGTGCTCGCGCCCGACCTCGACGTCGGGCTGGCCCGACAGCATCCGGGCCAGCTCGGCGACCCGCTCGTCGTCGTCGAGCACGGTGACCGAGGCGGTCGTCGACGTGTCCTCGGCGACCTTGGCGACCCGGAGCTGGCGGCTCGCGAAGGCGGCGACCTGGGGCAGGTGGGTGACGACGAGGATCTGGTGGCGGGCCGAGAGCGCGGCGAGCGACGTCGCGACCGACCAGGCGGCCTCGCCGCCGATGCCGGCGTCGACCTCGTCGAAGACCAGCGACGGCGGGCCGGCGGTGAGCTCGAGGCGGAGGGCGAGCGTGGCCCGGGACAGCTCGCCGCCGGAGGCGACCTTGGCCATCGGGGCGAGCGGGCCGCCGGGGTTGGCCGAGAGCAGGAACCGGACGTCGTCGCCGGGGTCGTCGCCGTCGACGGCAACCTCGACCCGGGCCGAGGGCATGGCCAGGGCCCGGAGCCGCTCCTCGACGCCGCCGGCCAGGACCGGGGCGGCGGCGCGGCGGGCCTTGGCCACGACCGCGGCGGCGGCCCGCTCCTCGGCCCGCGCCTCCTCGAGCGCGGCGCCGAGCTCGGCTCGGCGCTCGTCGTGGGAGGACAGCTCGGCCAGGCGGGCCCGGACCTGCTCCCGCTCGGCGATGACGTCGGCGAGGGTGTCGCCGTACTTGCGGCGCAGGTCGGCCAGCAGCGCCCGCCGCGTCCGCACCACCTCGAGGCGCTCGGGGTCGTCGCTGATGGTCTCGGCGGCGTCGCGCAGGTCGTGGGCCGCCTCGGTCAGCTCGACCGCGGCGGCCCGCAGGCGGGGCTCGAGGTCGGCGAAGGGCGCGCGGCCGGCGACGAGGGCCACGACGGACTGCAGCTGGTGCGCGATGCCGTCGTCGCCGGTGAGGGCCTCGGCGGCGGCCGCGCCCGCGTCGCGGTGGGCGACGGCGTCGGCGAGCAGGTCCTCCTCGTCGTCGAGGGCCCGGTCCTCCTCGGGGTCGTCGAGGCCGGCGGCGTCGAGCTCGTCGAGCTGGTAGCGCAGGAGGTCGACCTCGCGGGCCCGGGTCCGCTCGTCGCCGCCGAGGTCGGCGAGCTGCGCCTCGAGCTCGGCGATGCGGGCGCGGGCGTCCCGCAGGGGCTCGAGGTCGACGCCGGCGAAGCGATCGAGGGCACGACGCTGCGAGGCGACCTGGAGCAGCTGCTGGTGCGCGTGCTGGCCGTGGAGCTCGACGAGGCTCGCCCCGCGCGCGGCCAGCTCGGCCACCGTCACCGGCCGTCCGTTCACGTAGGCGCGCGAGCGCCCGTCGGCGGGGACGACGCGGGACAGCACCACCTCCTCGCCCTCGTGGGTCACGAACCGGCCGTCGACGATGGCCTCCTCCGCGCCGGGACGGACCACGGTCCCGTCGGCGCGGGCGCCGAGCAGGAGCTGGATCGCCCCGACGACGAGGCTCTTGCCGGCGCCGGTCTCCCCGGTGAGCGCGGTGAGGCCCTCGCCGAGCACGAGGCGGGCCTCGGCGAACACGCCCAGGTCGCGGACGGCGAGCTCCTCGATCACGGCTGCACCTCCCCGTGCTCGGCGGGGCGGCGACGTGCGGTGCGCGGTGGTGCGTGGCGGGACATGGACGGGCTCACCGGTCGTGCAGACCGAACTTGGTCTTGAGGATGCCGAGGAAGTCGTGGTCGCCGAAGGTGACGAGCCGGGCCGTGCGGGGGCTCGCCGTGCAGGTGAGCGCCTGCCCGGGCCGGAGCGTGACGAGGTTCCGGCCGTCCACCGACACCGTGGCGGGGCGGTGGCCGGCGACCTCGAGGCGGAGCGTCGAGTGGGGGTCGAGCACGAGCGTGCGGTCGAAGAGCATGTGAGGGGACACCGGGGTGAGGACCAGGCACCGGTGCATCGGTGCGACGATGGGCCCGCGGGCCGAGAACGAGTAGGCGGTCGACCCGGTCGGGGTGGCCACGATGAGGCCGTCGGCCGCGTACGTGGTGAAGAACTCCCCGTCGACGCTCACGGCCAGGCGGACCGTGTGTCCCGACGGCGTCTTCTCGATCACCGCTTCGTTGAGGGCAACGTAGCTGTCGGGTCCGACAGCATCCCCGGAACCGGGCAGCTGCACGGCGAGCAGCATGCGCTCCTCGATCTCGTAGGCCCCGGAGAGGAACCGCTTGACCGCCATGCGGGCACCGTCGGGGTCGACCTCGGTGAGGTAGCCGAGCTGGCCGACGTTGATGCCGATCACCGGGATGCCGTGGTCGGCGACCAACTCCACCGTGCGCAGCATGGTGCCGTCCCCGCCCAGGGAGATGGCCACGTCCAGGCCCGGGGCCAGGTCGTCCTCGGGCACGGCGAACTCGTCGAGCCCGGCGCGCGCCGCGTCGGCGGCGGGCAGGCGGACCTCGTGGCCGCGGGAGGCGAGCCAGCGCCCGACGTCGACGGCGATGTCCACCGCACGGTCGCGCTCGCCGTGCAGCACGAAGCCGGCCGCGACCATCAGCGACCGTCCCCGGTCGTGGTCGCGCCGTCGGCATCGCCCCGGGCGTCGGCCGCGAGGCGCGCCGCGAGCGCGCCCGGGTCGGCACCTGGCGCGCCGGCGGCGTCGGGACGGGCGGCGGGGGCCACGTGGAGCAGGAACTCCGCGTTGCCGTCGGCCCCGCGGAGGGGGGACACCATGGCGTCCATGATGACCGCTCCGGCCTCGGAGATCGCGGTCCCCACCTCGCCGAGCACCCGCTCCCACACGTCGGGGTCGCGGATGACGCCCCGACCGCGGGACACCTCGGCCCGCCCCGCCTCGAACTGCGGCTTGACGAGGAGCACGAGGTCGCCGTCGGCTGCGGTCAGCGAGAGCAGGGCGCCGAGCACGGCCCGGACCGAGATGAAGGAGAGGTCGGCGACCACCACGGGCAGCGGCCCGTCGACGTCGTCGACGGTCACCTGCCGGATGTCGGTGCGCTCCCTCGAGTCGACGCGGGGGTCGGCGAGGAGCCGCTCGTGGAGCTGGGCCCGTCCGACGTCGACGGCCACGACGGACGCGGCACCGGCCTGGAGGAGCGCGTCGGTGAACCCGCCGGTCGACGCGCCGGCGTCGAGGCACCGGCGTCCGACGACGTCGAGGTCGAACCGCTCGAGGGCGGCGGCGAGCTTGTCGCCACCCCGACTGACGTGCCGGGCCGGGGGCCCGAGGACGCGCACGGGCTCGTCGGGTGCGACCAGGCGCGCGGGCTTGTCCGCAGGCGCCCCGCCGACCAGCACCCGTCCCTCGTCGATCAGGTGGCGGGCCCTCGCCCGGCTGTCGGTCAGGCCCCTGCGGACGAGCTCGAGGTCGAGCCGACGTCTCGGTGCCGTGGGAGGACCCCTACGAACCCGACGACGAGCGCTTCGCCGCCTTCTTCGCGCCGGCCTTCCGGGCGCTGGACTTCTTGGCGGCCGCCTTCTTCGCGCCCGCCTTCCGGGCGGTCGACTTCTTCGCGGCCGCCTTCTTCGCGCCCGCCTCCTTCGCCGGCGCCTTCGTGGCCGGGACCGCGGCCAGCCTGGCCTCGAGCCGGGCGATGTCGTCCTGGGTGGCCAGACCGAGCGCCTTGATCTGGTCGCGCACCTCCTTGCGCACGACCTCCATCAGCCGGTCGGTGTTGCGCTTGGAGCGGTCGACGAGCTGGGCCACGAGCTCCTCGGTGCGGTTCGCCTGCACCTCGCCCGCCTTCACGAGGTCCTTCACGATGGCCTCGGCGCGCGCCTGGGTCATCTGGGTGAAGGCCATGCCCGCGTCGAGGTACCGCTTGATCAGAGGGTTCTGCGCCATCCCACGAGGGTAGGCGAGGCCCGGGCCTCCCGGCGCGAGCGGATCGGCGAGCGTGCGCCACGCCCCTAGCCTCGGCCCGTGCTCCCGCTCAAGGACGTCAACCCGACGAGCCGCCGGCCGGTGGTGACGCTGCTGCTGATCGCGGCGTGCGTGGCGGCCTGGGTCGGCTGGCAGCAGGAGCCGCAGCGGGATCCGGTCGAGGACCTGGTGTTCAACCTCGAGCACGCAGCCATCCCCTGCGAGCTCAGCGAGGGGCGCCCGCTCACCGTGGGCGAGCTCGAGGCGACCTTCGGGCGCCTGGGCGGCGACCCGGAGGCGTGCGGGGTGGGCGGCGGGGACGGCCAGGCCGGCGTGCCGGACAAGTCCGTGTGGCTGGCCGCCCTCTACTCCATGTTCTTCCACGGGGGCATCGCGCACATCGGCGGCAACATGCTCTACCTCTGGATCTTCGGCAACAACATCGAGGACCACCTCGGGCGGGCCCGCTTCGTCGCCTTCTACCTCGTCGGCGGGGTGGCGGCCACGGCGACCCACGTCGCCCTGCAGCCGGCGTCGACGATCCCCCTCGTCGGCGCGTCGGGCGCGGTGGCCGCCGTCATGGGCGCCTACCTGATCTGGTTCCCCCGCGCGCCCGTCCGGACGCTGCTGTTCCTGCCCTTCCCGATCTTCGCCACCATCACGGCCCGCTGGCTGCTCCTCGTGTGGTTCGTGCTCCAGTTCTTCACCAGCCCGAACGCCGGGGTGGCCTGGGCCGCGCACGTCGGCGGCTTCGTCTTCGGCGCCGTGGTCGGCGTCCTCGTGCGCACGACCCGCGCCGCCCAGCGAGCCGTGTGGGATCGCGACCACCGAAGGCAGATGTCACCGCACCACTGGGATGCGACCGGCGGTGCCGGGCCGGTGCACGAGTACGAGCGCTGGCGCCCCCGGCGCTGAGCCGGCCCGGGCCGCGGGCTCAGCGGTCGACGCGCAGCACGAGCGCGGCGACGTCGTCCCGGCGGCTCGTGCGGGCCACCGGCTCGACCAGCCGGTCGACCAGGTCGTCGCCGTCCTCGAGGGACGCGAGCTCGGCGACGAGCCGGTCGATCCCGACGTCGATGTCCTCGCCCCGGCGCTCGACCAGACCGTCGGTGTAGAGCACGAGGCTGTCGCCGGGGCCGAGCACGCCCTCGTGCTCGACGTAGGACGCGCCGGGGAGCACCCCGACCGGGGGCGAGCCGCGCTCGTCGAGCACGACGACCTCGCCGTCCCACCGGCGCAGCAGCGGCGGCAGGTGGCCCCCACGGCACCAGGCCAGCGTCCCGGTGGCGGGATCGACCCGCACGCACAGCACGGTGGCGAAGGTCCCGTCCCCGCTGGTCAGCGTGAGGGCGTTGAGCCGGTCGAGCACCGCCCCCGGGCCGAACCCCTCCAGCGCGTAGGCGCGGATGGCGCTGCGCAGCTGGCCCATGGTGGCGGCGGCGGCCACGCCCTTGCCGACCACGTCGCCGATGACGACCGTCACGGACCCGTCGACGCCGGGCACGGCGTCGAACCAGTCGCCGCCGACCTCCACGTCCTCGGCCCCGGGGAGGTAGGTGCCGCGCACGTGGACCCCGTCGACCTCGGGCAGGGCGGGGAGCAGGCTCCGCTGGAGGGTGGAGGCGATCCGGTGCTCGGCCTCGAAGGCCCGGCGGTCCTCCTCGTCCCGCTCGGCATCGAGGAGGGCCGAGGCGATCCGGTCACCGACCATGGCGAGGAAGTCGCGGCCCTCCTCGTCGAGGCGCTGGCCGGCGGGGATGGCCACGACGAGCGCGCCCGCGACCCGCCGACGGCCACCGGCGCGCACCACCGGGACGGTGACCGCCGTGTGGGGCGGCTCGGGCCACTCGCCGACGGTCTCGACCGCCGCGAGCAGCTCGGCGCGATCGGAGACGACCACGGGGTCCCCGGTGCGGCGCACGGCCTCCAGGGCCCACGGGTCCTCGCCGTCGCCGAGGGTGAGCCGCGGGACGCGTGCGTCGAGGGGGAAGCCGCCGGCCCCGGCCAGGACCGCGTCCCCGCCGTCGAAGCGGTGGAGCAGGAACCCTGCCACGAGCTCGGGGTGGTCGCCCAGGACGCGGCTCGCCGACCGCTCCACCTCCAGGACCGACCCGGCGCGGCCGGTCTCGACCACCAGCTCGAGCAGCAGCGCGCTGCGCCGGTCGCCCAGGACGCGGTCCGTCGTCTCGATCCCGGCGTTGAACACCCCCGCGATCCGGCCGTCCTCGGCCACGATCGGGCTGAGGTTGTAGTCGAAGTAGGTCTCCTCGAGGTACCCGTGCCGCTCCATCGGGAGGAGGCGGTCGGCCTGCCAGGTGGCCGATCCGGCGAGGGCCCGCTCGAACTCGGGACCCACGAGGTGCCAGATGTCGGGCCAGACCTCGGCCGCAGGTCGACCCAGCGCCCAGGGGTGCCGGTCCCCGGGGATCTCGCTCCACGCCTCGTTGTAGAGCAGGGACAGGTCCTCGCCCCAGTAGATGGCGATCGGGTACTCGGCGCCGAGGCAGATCGAGGCGGCCGACCGCAGGCTCTGCGGCCAGGTCTCCGGCGGCCCGAGGCTGGTCGCCGACCAGTCGGTCCCCGCCAGCAGCTCGGCCATGGCTCCGGAGGAGGCGAACACGGTGGCCAGCTCGCCGAGCTCGGTCCACGGGCGCGCCGCGCCCGCCGCGGTCGACCGGGACGGGCCGGGCACGACGGGGGGCGGGACGTCGATCAAGGCCGACGACGCTACCGGTCGTCGCCCGACCGCTGGTGGTGGCCCGGGGTCGGCGCTCAGCCGAGGGTCTGCTCGACCAGGCTCGCGAGGTCGTCGGCCACCACGTCGGGGGCGGGTTCGACCGGGAGGTCCTCGGCCGTCGTCACGCCGGACAGCACGAGGGCGAAGCGCCACCCCATCGCCCGGGCGAGGGCGCCGTCGGTGTCGTCCCGGTCCCCCACGACGGTGCCCGAGTCGCCGAGGCGGTCGCGCAGCATGCCGACCATGGCCCCCTCGGGCTTGCCGCCGACGAGGGGCTCGACGCCCCCGGCGGCGCGGATGGCGGCCCCGATGGCGCCCGCCCCGGGCTCGAGGCCGTGCGGTGTGGGGAACGTGACGTCGGGGTTGGTCAGGATCCAGCGGGCCCCGCCCCGGATGGCGAGTCCGGCGCGTCGGAGGTGCTCGTAGGTCAGGTGGCGGTCCAGCCCGGAGATGACGGCGTCGCAGGGCCCCTCGTCGACGACCGCGCACCCCCGGTCGGCCACGGCCTCGTGGAGCCCGGGTCCGCCGACGACCAGCACGCGCTCGTCCGGTTCGAGGAGGCTCGCGCCCGCCACGGCCGCACCGACGACCGCGCCCCGGGCCGGGATCCCCATCTCCTCGAGCGCCGCCTCCTGGTCGCCGATGCGGGCGTACGCGTTGTTCGTCGCGAAGACCACCTCCTCGCCCGCGGCCCGCAGGCGGGCCACGGCCTCGGCCGCCCCGGGGACGGGCTGGCTGCCCAGTCGGACGACACCGTCGAGATCGAGGACCCAGGGCACGACCGGGCATCGTGGTCGACCGGCCGCGGCGCTGTCACCCCGGGGTCGGGTCGGGCCCGGTGCCCGAGGGCGGGTCTGCCACGATGTGCCCGTGCCCCGCTTCGAGCCCTTCCGCGGCCTGCGCTACGCGCCGGGCCTCGATCCCGCGGCGGTCACGGCACCGCCCTACGACGTGATCGACGAGATCGGGCGGGCCACGCTCGCCGCCCGCCACGACGTGAACGCGGTGCGCGTCGACCTGCCCGTGGACGACGGCGACGAGGACCGCCACCACGTCGCGGCCCGGCTCCTGGCCGAGTGGCGGGCGGCGGGGACCCTCGTGGAGGACGACGCACCCACCTTCACGATCCACCGCATGGCCTTCACCGACGAGGCCGGCCGCCGTCGCCACACCACGGGCGTGATCGGCGCCCTCGAGCTGTGGCCGCCCGGCGCCGGGGAGATCCTCCCCCACGAGCGGACCACGCCCAAGGCGCGGTCGGACCGCCTCGACATGCTCCGCGCCACCCGCCACAACCTGTCCGCCATCTGGGGGCTCTCCCCCGCTCCCGGGCTGACCGCCCTCCTGCCGACCGACGGCGAGCCGGTCGCGGCGTGGACCGACGACGACGACGTGACCCACGAGGTCTGGATCTCCCGCGACCGCGAGGTGAACGGGCGGATCGCCGTGGCGGTGCTCGATCACCCCCTGGTGATCGCCGACGGCCACCACCGGTACGAGACCTCGCTCCAGTACCGGGACGAGCGGCGCGTGACCGAGGGTCCGGGGACGCCGGCCGACCTCACCCTCGCCTACGTCGTGGAGCTCGTCGCCGAGGAGCTCACCGTCCAGCCCATCCACCGGCTGCTGACCGGCCTGCCCGACGGCGTCGAGCCGTCGACCCTGCTGGGCGACCGCTTCGAGGTCTCCCCGACCGAGCCCTTCGGACCCGACGCCGTCGACCGCCTGGTCGCGGCCGGCGCCCTCGGCCTGGTCGACGGCGCCGGCACCTTCCTGCTCCGCCCCCGTCCCGGGGCCTTCGACGACGCCGTCGACCTCGACACGGTCCGCCTCGAGCAGGCCCGGGACGCGCTCCCGGCCCACGAGCTGACCTACCAGCACGGGGTGGCGGCCGTGGTCGATGCCGTCTCGGACGGTCGGGCGCAGGCCGCGGTGCTGATGCGGCCCGCCACGGTCGCCCAGATCGAGGGCATCGCCCACGGCGGCGAGCGCATGCCGCCCAAGACCACGTTCTTCGCGCCCAAGCCGGCGACGGGCATCGTCTTCCGCCCGCTCGGCTGAGCGCCTCCCGGGGCCGCGACCCCGGGAGCGGGCAGCCGGGATCAGCCAGCCGTGATCACGTCGCCGGCGTCCAGGCCGGGTCCCGGCCGAACCAGGCGAGCACGGCGGTCTGGTCGTCGACGTCCGCGGGGACGTCGACCACCGGGCCGAAGTGGCCCGAGGCCCGCATGGGGCCGTCGTCGACGGTCCCGATCCGGCTCCGGAGCCGTGCGAGCTCGTCGGGGTCGAGGGCCACCGCCTGGCCGGTCGCCACCGCCACGTCCCAGGTGTGGACGAGCTGGTCGGCGAGGGCCGCGACCTGGAACGCCTCGGCCAGCGTCGCCTCCCCGAACGGGCTGTCGCGGCGCCGGGTGGCCGTGGCGGGGTCCTCGAGCACGGCCTGCATCGTGTAGTGGAAGGTCGTCCACGCCGCCCGCGGGTCCTCCGCAGGGTCCGGTCCGGGTGGCGCGGCCACGTCCCACAGCCCGAAGAACAGGCCGGGCATCCAGTCCAGGAGGTGGGCCACGACGTCGCGGGCCGACCAGCCGTCGCAGGGGGTCGGCGCGTCCCAGGCCCCGGCCGGCACACGGGACACGACGTCGGCCAGGCCGCCACCGACCCGACGGTTCCGGGCCGCCACGTCCCGGGCGAGGAGGAGGTCCGCCTCGCTGGGCGACCTCGCGGGGTCGCTCACCCCATGACCTCGGGGCGCACGTCCCGCCCGAGGAGGGCCACGTGGTCGAGGTCGTCGACGTCGAGGACCTGGAGGTAGGCGCGCTCCACGCCGAGCGCCTCCCACTCGGCGAGCCGGGCGACGGCCTCGTCGGGCGTGCCGGCCACGCCGTTGGCGCGCAGCTCGTCCACGTCCCGGCCGATGGCCGCGGCCCGCCGGGCGATCTCGGCCTCGTCCTCGCCGACGCAGACCACGAGCGCCACCGACCACGTCATGGTCGCGGGGTCGCGGTCGATCGCCTCGCAGGCCCCTGTCACGACCCCCTTCTGGTGGGTGAAGAAGTCCATGGGGACGAAGGGGAGGTTGAACTCGGCGGCGTGGCGGGCGGCCAGCCGCGGGGTCTTGGTCTGCCCGCCGCCGCCGATGATGATCGGCGGACCGCCGTCCTGGACCGGCTTGGGCAGCGCGGGCGAGTCGACGACGACGTAGTGGTCGCCGCGGTGGGTGAAGGTCTCGCCCAGCGGGGTGCGCCACAGGCCGGTGACGACGTCGAGCTGCTCGGCGAGGATCTCGAACCGCTCGCCGAGCGGCGGGAAGGGGATCCCGTAGGCGGTGTGCTCGTCGTCGTACCACCCCGTCCCGATGCCGAGCTCGACGCGGCCACCGGACATGGCGTCGACCTGGGCGACGCTGATGGCGAGCGGGCCGGGCTGACGGAACGTGGCTGCCGTGACCAGGGTGCCGAGGCGGATGTCGCGGGTCTCGCGGGCGAGCCCGGCGAGCGTGATCCACGCGTCGGTGGGGCCAGGGAGGCCGTCGACGTCGCCCATCTTGAGGTAGTGGTCGGAGCGGAAGAACGCGGAGAACCCGCCCTCCTCGGTGGCGCGCGCAGCGGCCAGCAGCTGGTCGTAGGACGCGCCCTGCTGGGGTTCGGTGAAGATGCGGAGGTCCATCGGGGGCGAACCTATCGGCGTCCGGGTGCGCGACCCCGTGGAGGTACTGAGCGCGATTACGCCCGGGTAGAGCTCCGTGTGCACGAGCCCGGCCCCCGACGAAAGGCCCGCATGTCACAGCTGCCCGACCACCTGAAGCCGAAGCTGCCGTTCCTGGTGGCCGCCTTCGCCTCGCTGGTCCTGTCGGTCACGCTCTACTTCGTCCTCGACGAGCGGAGCGCAGGGATCTTCGTCGGCCTGTGGGTGCCCTCGATCCACAGCCTCGGCGCCCTCATGCTGACGCCCGTCGCCGACGGGCTGCCAACCACCACCGGAGGCACCCGGAGCGGGAAGGAGGTGCGCGCATGACCACCTTCCTGTTCATCGTCGGAGCCTGCGTCTTCGCCCTGGCCACCTACGGCGCCGTCATGATCGGCGGCCTGAAGATGACCAAGGAGACCTTCGAGGAGGAGGACTACCTCCGCGACCGCGTCGACGACGAGGACCTCGAGGGGCTCCCCACCGACACCCGCTTCTGAGCGGGACCACCCGCGACGTCGTGCGTGCCCGTCCTCACTCGAGGGCGGGCACGTCCGCGTCGTGGACGTGCTCCAGGCGCTGGCCGATCGCGTGCCCCCAGAAGCCCCGCGGCGCGAGGCTCGTGTCGATCAGGTACTCGAGGCGCGCGTCGTAGGCCTGTCTCAGCTCGTAGGTGCGGGCACGGGCCTCGTCGAGGGGCAGGACGTCGAAGCCGTGGTCGACCAGGTGCTGGTGGAGGGCGCGGAACTGCCCGCCGTCCGCATAGCTCGCGTCGAGCTCCCGGCGGTACGGGCCGAGGTCCACGCCCTCCGTGAGCTGCTCGAACAGCACGATCGACCTCCGCAGCATCCAGTACGGCGAGCGGTCCTGGGCGCCGCGGATGATCTGGCAGTGCAGGGCGGCGTCGCTGAGGAGCCCGAGCGCGGTGACCCAGTGCTGCCCTGGTGCCTTCGAGCGGAACATGCGCAGCATGGGGAACGTCTGGTGGGTCTCGAGGATCCCGGCGACCCAGTCCTCCCATCGGTCGAAGTAGGCCACGAGCTCGGCTGCCTCGCCTCCCGGCGCTCGGGCGCAGACCAGCGACGTGGGCGTGATGCGCTCCTCGGTCCCGTCGTCGATGGTGAGCAGGGCCCGCTCGCGCTCGGCGTAGGCCCCGTAGAGGGCGGGCAGGTAGCCGATGACCAGCGCCGTGGTCACCACGCCGCAGAACGCCTCGACCAGCGCTCCGATGCGCGGCACCTCCTCGGCGGGCACGATCTCGCCGAAGCCGACCGTCAGGTAGGCGACGCCGGAGAAGTAGATCGCGTCGAACAGCGATGCAGCGCCGTCGACGCCACCGACGGCCCACCACACCAGGCCGAACCCGACGATCTGCTGCACCACCCAGCACGTCAGCAGCGCGAGCACCGAGACCGGTGCGTACGTGCCGAGCAGCCGCTCGCGCACGCGGTCGTTCCGGACGCGAACCGCGACCCATCGGGTCGCGCGCCACGTCCGGTGGTAGAAGACCGGCGTCAGCCAGTAGCGGGCCCACGAGGTCTGCGTGGCGATGAGGGTGTTGACCATGTCGGCCAGGACCGACACGACGAGGACGATCCCGAGGGCGCCGGCGGCGAGGTGCACGCCGTGCAGTCAATCCGATGCCGGAGCGGACGGGTGACGGGAACGTCCGCGTCGGGTCAGGTGACCTCCCAGGTCGCCCCCGACCGCAGGAGCGCCTCCAGGTCGCCGGCGCCGCGCTCCTCCTGCGCGGCAGCGAGCTGCGCGGACACGGCGCTGCCGTACTCGGCGCGCTCGACGGCCCGGAACACCCCGACCGGCGTCGGCTCGTAGGGCCCGCTCGCCAGTCGGGAGAGCATGAACTGGATCGAGGGGTCGTCCCGGGTCTCGTCGTGCACGAGGAGCGCGTCCTCGCCGACGTCGGCCACGTCCACGAGGTGGAGGCCGCCGCCGTCCAGGACGACGCCCCGCATCCCGTCGGTCCCGAACCGGATCGGCTGCCCGTGGACGAGATCGATGAGCATGTCGTCCCGGGAGCCCTTGGACGTGATCTGGCCGAACGCGCCGTCGTTGAAGACGTTGCAGTTCTGGTAGATCTCGACGATGGCCGCGCCCCGGTGGGCGTGCGCCCGGGTGATCGTCTCGATCATGTGCGTGCGGTCCATGTCGTGGGTGCGGGCCACGAAGGTCGCCTCGGCGCCGAGCGCGACCGACACGGGGTTGAAGGGCCGCTCGATCGAGCCGAACGGCGTCGACTTCGTGACCTTGCCGACCT
>CAZCEZ010000063.1:0-8026 GCA_964497795.1 uncultured Acidimicrobiaceae bacterium
CCGACGGCCTGACCCGACGGCCCGGACCGATCGCCGGCCCGGCCGACGGACCCCGGGGGCCGGTCAGTCGACGGCGAACACCTGGGCGTCGTCAGCGAAGGCCTTGCACTCGATGGCGTTGCCGGCCGGATCGCGCACGAACAGCGTCCACTGCTCGCCCGCCTCCCCGGGGAAGCGCACGTGCGGCTCGATCTCGAAGGCCACCCCACCGTCTCGGAGCCGTGCCGCGAGGGCGTGGAACCCCGCCACGTCGAGGATGAGCCCGAAGTGGGGCACGGGCACGTCGTGGCCGTCCACCGGGTTCGACCCGGCGTCCGGGCCGGTGCCGGGTCGGACCGTCCGGTGGGTCACGAGCTGGTGCCCGTGGAGGTCCCAGTCGATCCAGTGCGCCGCCGACCGGCCCCGTCGGCAGCCGAGGACGTCGCCGTAGAAGCGCGCCGCCGCATCGAGGTCGTCCACGGGCACGGCCAGGTGGAAGCGGGGAAGATCGGGCACGACCGGATCCTCGCACGAACGGTGTCGGGGACGGCGCGGGTGGGCGTGTAGACCCGCCCGGGTGCTGGACGTGCTCGCCGAGGTCATCGCACCCGTGCTCGCAGTGGCCGTCGTGGGCGGCTGGGTCGTGCGCCGCCTCGGCATCCCCGCCGACGCCGTCTCGGCCCTCACCTTCTTCCTGTTCAGCCCCGCCCTCGTCTACTCCTCGATGTCGACCATCGAGCTGGCCGGGACCGAGACCCTGGCCGTCGTGGCCGTCGCCGCCGTGGGCGCCACCCTCACCTCCGCCCTCGGCTGGCTGGCCGCCGTGGTGCTCGGCCGCGACGCCCGCACCCGGGCCGCCGTCGGGCTCACCGCCGGCATGTCCAACGGCGGCAACCTCGGGCTGCCCGTCGCCGCCCTCGCCTTCGGCGACGCCGGCTTCGACGTCGCCGTGATCGCCTTCGTCACCGGCGCCTTCGTCACGAACACCGTGGGCGTGGTGGTCGCGTCCAGCGCGTCGGGGTCGCTGCGGACGTCGCTCAGCTCGGTCCTGCGGGTCCCGAGCCTGTGGGCCGCCGTGGCCGGCTTCGGCGTGAACCTGGCCGGCCTGGACCTGCCCGCCGTCGTCACCGAGTCGACCGGCTCCCTGGGCGACGCCGCGGTCCCGGTGATGCTCGTCGTGCTCGGCACCCAGCTGCGGCCCGACGTGTCCGCCGACGGCCTCGTCGACGTGGCCTGCAGCACCGCGGTCCGCCTGCTGGCCGGGCCCGCGGTGGCCCTCGGCCTAGCCGTCGCCCTCGGCCTGGACGGCGTCACGCGGGACACCCTCGTCGTGCTCGGCGGGATGCCGGCGGCGGTGTACACGACGATCCTGGCCACCCAGTTCGGGATCCGCCCGCCGCTCGTGACCCGCACCGTCGTGCTCGGGACGCTCGCCTCGGTCCTCACCCTCACCGTCCTGATCGCCCAGTACCGATGAAGCCCGTGGCGATGGAGCCCGCACCGACGAGCCTGCCCGAGCGGGTCCGGACGGCGGCCGCCGGCGTGGCCGAGCGGGCCACGCTCGTCCGCATCGACGACGACGCACTGGACCGCCTGCTCGGCGTCCTCGACCCGGCCCCGCCCGACCCGCTGCCCGAGGAGGCCGCTGACGAGGGCGACGACGAGGCCGCGGTGGCGGGCCTCCTGGCCTGGGACGCCGTGAACTTCGGCTCGGGCTGGTTCCCCCATGTCACCAAGCTGCCGGGACGCTCGGGCGCCCGCACCCTGGCCACCATGTTCCAGGCGCACCGTCGGGCGCACGGCCCGCCGACCGCCGAGTGGCTCGCCGCCGTCGACCGGGCAACGGTGGCCGAGGTGTTCGCGCAGCCGACCACGGGCGAGGTCGTGGGCCTGCTCGACGCGTTCGCCGGTGCCTGGCGCGAGCTCGGCGCCCACCTGCTGGAGCACCACGACGGCTCGGCGCTCGCCCTCGTCGACGCGGCCGGCGGATCGGCGACGGGCCTGGCCGGGAGGCTGGCCGAGCTGCCGGCGTGGCGCGACACCCACGACCACGACGGCCACGAGGTGCCGCTGTGCAAGCGGGCCCAGATCGTGCCGTGGCACCTCGCCTCGGCCCTGGCCGGTCGGGCGCCGGGCCGCTTCGACGACCTCGACCGGCTCACGATGTTCGCCGACAACCTGGTCCCCCACGTGCTGCGCCACCACGGCGTGCTGACCGTCGACGACGCGCTGGCGGCTCGCATCGAGGCCGGCGACCTGCTCGAGCACGGCGAGCGGGGCGAGGTCGAGCTGCGGGCCGTTGCCATCCACGCCGTCGAACGCCTGGTCGCCGGCTTCGCCGAGCGGGGTGTGGCCACCACGGCGCCGGCGCTCGACAGTCGCCTGTGGGTCGACGGCCAGGACCCGGTGGTGAAGACCCGGCCCCGCCACCGCTGCCGCTGCACGTCCTACTGACCGGCTGCGCGATCCTGACGGGCGGCGCCGACGCCGTCCGTGCGAACCCCGGGCGGCGAGCCGTCCCGCACGGGCGGACGACGCACGGCGAGGTCTCCGCCCACCTGCCAGGGCGCCACGGGCAGGCGCACCACGCACCCGTCCTCGAGGTCGACGTGACCGCCGTGGGCGCCCACGATGCCGACGCTGGCCGACCGGGCCAGGCCACCGACCAGGGCGCCGTCGACGTCGGGGAGGTGGATGCGGATGGCGTCGTCGTCGAGGTCGAGGCGCACGCACAGCTCGTCCCCGAGGGAGCCGACCGAGCCCCAGGCCAGGCGCTCCAGCGCACCGCCGAGGCGGGCGACGTCGGCGACCACGGGGACCTCGGCGGGCCCCTCGACCACGACGGGCACGGGCGCAAGCGTCCGGGCCAGGGGCTCGAGGGCCTCCACGAGCACGGTCGCCACGTCGGTGGGTTCGGGGGCCAGGGTGAGGTCGCCGGCATCTGCCAGCTCAACGGCGACGGCGTCGTCCAGGGTGGACACGGCGTGGTCGACGACGGCGGCGGCCGCCGGGTCGGGGACGTCGCCGGATGCGAGGAGCTGGCGCAGGGGATCGCCGACCTGGTGGCGCACGGCGCGCAGCAGGGCCACGTGGCGCTGCTGCAGTGCCGTGGTCCGCGCCCGCTCGGCCCGCAGCGCCTCGTCGCGCCGCCCGATCGTGCGGTGGGCCTCCTCGACCAGGGCGACGGCGGTGTCGGCCACCGGGTCGTCGCCGTCGGGCGCGGGCTCGCCGCGTGCGTGGCGCACGAGCGCACCGGCGACGCGCCGGCGACGGACGTCTCGCCGGGCGCGAACCGCAGCGACCGCGCCGACTGCGCACACCAGCAGGGCGACGACGGCCAGGGCGATCGGCACGACCGGGCTCACGACGCCACCAGCGGGTGTCGGCGGCGCGACCGGCCCCGCCGGCGCAGGGCGCGCTGGAGGCGACGGCCCACCGACCCGGCGACCGGTCCGTCGGCCCGGGCGCGCAGGACGCTGCCTCCCACGCCGGCCCGGGCGTGGAGCAGGAGCAGGTCGTCGTCGACGCGCAGCGCAGCGGTCGGGGTGGGGCCGTCGATCGGAGCGGGGTCGACGACCTCGACGCGGACCGGGCGAACGGCCTGCCCTCGGGCCACCGGGGCGTGCACGACGGTGGCCGAGCGCGTCACGGTGACCAAGCCCCGCAGCAGCGAGGCGAGGGCGAGGGGGCTCGACAGGGTCCGACGAAGCACCTCGGGCGCGGCGCCGACGCGGACCGGGTCGAGGTCGACGAGGGCGTCGCGATCGATCGCCGGGGTCGGCGGCGGCCCCGACGCCTCGGGCGACGGCTGCCGGGTCCCGCGCCGCGACGTCCGGCTCGGTCCCGGGCCGGTGCGGCTGCCTCGACCGGCCCGTCGCCGGGCCGCCCGCATACCGCGCCGGCCGAGGCGCAGGGCGACCAGCACGATCCCGATCGGGACGATGGCGGCGACGGCCGTCGTGAGCGCACCGGCGACAGCGCCGGCGACGTCGAGGCGCCCGGCCGCGTCCGCCGCGGTCGAGGCCCGGTCGAGGATCCGCCGACCGGCGACGCCGAGGATCGCCGGGCCCGACACCACCAGCCGGGCCACGATGCCGCCGATCAGGACGACGACGCCGACGGTCCACGCCGTGGCGATGCACCGGGCCCGGGGCGTGAGCGCGGTCACCTCGGGCGGTGCGTCCCGACCAGGGACCAAGGAGCGGAGCAGGCCAGGGATGCGAGCCGACAGGTCCGGGACCCCGGCCAGGTCGGCCACGATCAGGTGACCGTCGAAGCGGGCGATGGGCAGCAGCTGCTGGAGCACCTGAGGAAGCTGCAGCAGCGCAGCGGCGGTCAGCAGGTCCGAGCCGAGCATCGCGCCCCCGACCGCGTACAGGCTGCCCACGAGGGCGTTGGCCCCGATGCCGGCGACGTCGACCCGGAGGCGGTCGGACCGGGACAGTCGGTAGGCGTCGGTCACGTCGGTGTACAGGGCCGGCCAGACCAGGACGAGACCGGCGCCCAACTCGCCCGGTCGTCCGCCGGCCCGGTGGAGCGCGCCGGCGTGGCCGGCCTCGTGGGCGAGCCCGCCGAGGAGGGTGAGGGCGACCAGGGCGAGCACGCCCGAGGGTCGGGCGAGCGCGTCGGCCACCAGCGCGACCGGCGACGTCGTGGCGAGGAGGACCACCTGGGCCATCAGGAAGCAGGCGCCGGCGACGGCGAGGACCGGCCACGCCGTGAGCGGTGCGGCGAACCTGGCCATCGCCCGGACCCGGGTGGCCGACAGGAGGTGACGTCGGGCCCGGGGGCCCGAGGCTTCCCGCCGGGGTTCACGCACGTCGCCGTCGGCATCGACGACGAGTCCGGCGGGCACCAGGCTGGTGGCCACCAGCTCCTGCACCTCGGCGGCGTCGACGGCGGACTCGACGTCGAGTGCCACCTCGTGGGCGCTGCGGCCGGGGGTCCCGAGGATCGCGCCGAGCACGGCGGCGGTCCGGGGGCCGACGCGGGCCGTCGACCCGTCGGCCCGCTGCACGAGGTGCGTCGGCTCGACGTCGCCCGGGTAGTCGGCACGGTGGTGGAGGGCCAGGCCCGGGGCCGGATGGAGCTCGGTGGGCGCGCGCCCGCCCCCGACGTCGCCGACGTCGGGGGCGTGGGGCGGTCGGGGGTCCGTGGACCCCCCGAGGTGGGTCACGGGGTCAGGAGTCGACGCTGGAGAACGAGGTGTCCAGCACGAGGGAGTCTTCGTCCTCGTCGAACCCACCGTCGACGGCGGCAGCGGTGCTGTCGTCGCCGTCGGCGCTCATCACGTCGAAGCCGAGGTCGATGTCCTCGCCCTCGTCGGCGACGCGGGCCTCGGCGGTGCCGGCGGTGGTCTCGTCACCGTCGGTCGACTCGACGCCGGTGCCGGCTGCGGTGGCCTCGTCACCGTCGTCGGTGGTCTCGAAGGCGCCCACGATCGTGGTGGACTCGTCGCCGTCCTCGTCGGACACGACGACGTCACCCTCGGAGTCCTCGCCGTCGTCGCTGCTGTCCAGCTCGGCGTCGGCGTCGGTGGACTCGTCACCGTCCTGCTCGGAGGCCTCGACGTCGACCTCGGACTCCTCGCCCTCGTCGGCGGCGAAGGCGTCGGCCTCGGCGATCGTCTGCTCGTCGCCGTCCTGGGTGCCGGCCAGCAGCGAGCCCTCGGAGCTCTCGTCGTCCTCGTCGGCCTCGAAGGCGCCGTCGATCACGGTCGCCTCGTCGCCGTCACGGGTGCCGAGGAAGCCGTCGCCCTCGACCTCCTCGCCCTCGTCGGAGCTCTCAATCTCGGCGTCGCCGGCGGTCTGCTCGTCACCGTCCTCGGCCTCGAAGAAGCCGCCGAGGGTGGCGTCCTCGTCGTCGATGGCGGTGGTGGTGCCGCCGTCGAGCATGTCGAAGGCGAGCACGCTCATGGCCCGGCGATCGGGCAGCTCCTGGACGGTCTCGGTGAAGCGGGGGGTCGAGGTCATGTGTTCCCTTCGGATCGTCGTCTCGGTACCTCTCTCGTGGTCGCGTCCCTGCCACGACAACCCGGACGAGATGCACGAAGGAGACACTTTTCACGATGTCCATCCGGACCGACGCCCGCTCCGTACGGGGCCGGCCCCGTTGACTTCACCGACCGGGGCGGGCAGCATGGGACGCGATGACCACCGACCTGGGTCTCCTCCTCGTGTAGGCGAGCGCCACATACCGCGCTCGCCCGACCTCCTGTGCCTCCCGGCCAGGAGGTCTTCTGCTTTTCCGTCACCCACACGCACGATGACGAGACGACCCGGACCCGAGAGGAACCACCTGACATGCCGACGGCACAGCCACGCAACGGACGCCCGGGGGCCATGCCCTTCGAGAAGTACCAGCCGTTCGACCCCTTCGCTGACCGCCTCGCGCTCCCCGACCGCACCTGGCCCGACCGGCGCATCGAGGCCGCGCCCCGCTGGTGCTCGGTGGACCTGCGCGACGGCAACCAGGCCCTCATCGACCCGATGGACCCGGCCCGGAAGCGCCGCATGTTCGACCTGCTCGTCGACATGGGCTTCCAGGAGATCGAGATCGGGTTCCCCTCGGCGTCCCAGCCCGACTTCGACTTCTGCCGCGAGCTGATCGAGCAGGACCTGATCCCCGACGACGTGTGGATCCAGGTGCTGGTGCAGTCCCGGCCCGAGCTGATCGAGCGCACCTACGAGGCGATCGCCGGCGCGCCCCGGGCGATCGTGCACTTCTACAACTCGACCTCCGTGCTCCAGCGGCGGGTCGTGTTCGGGCTGGAGAAGGAGGGCATCACCGACATCGCCGTCAACGCCGCGAAGCTGTGCCGCAAGCTCGAGGACCGGGTGCCGGGCACCCACGTCCGCTACGAGTACTCCCCCGAGTCCTTCACCGGCACCGAGGTCGACTACGCCATCGAGATCTGCGACGCCGTGCGGACCGCAATCGACCCCGGCACCGACGACAAGCTGATCCTCAACCTGCCCGCCACGGTCGAGATGTACACGCCCAACGTGTACGGCGACGTGATCGAGTACTTCCACCGCAACGTCCCGAACCGGGACGAGATCGTGCTCTCCCTGCACCCCCACAACGACCGGGGCTGCGCCGTGGCCGCCGCCGAGTTCGGCGTCATGGCCGGCGCCGACCGGGTCGAGGGGACCCTGTTCGGCAACGGCGAGCGGACCGGCAACGTCGACCTCGTCACGCTCGGGATGAACCTGTTCGTCCAGGGCGTCGATCCCGAGATCGACTTCCACGACATCGACGCCGTGCGCCGCACCGCCGAGTACTGCAACCGCCTCGAGGTCCACCCCCGCCACCCCTACGGCGGCGACCTCGTGTTCACCGCCTTCTCCGGCTCGCACCAGGACGCCATCAAGAAGGGCCTGGCCGCGCTGGCCGAGACCGTGCCCGACGGCGGCTCGGAGGGCGACTACCCGGTCTGGGAGGTGCCCTACCTGCCCATCGACCCCAAGCACGTGGGCCGCACCTACGAGGCCGTCATCCGCGTGAACTCCCAGTCGGGCAAGGGCGGCGTCGCCTACGTGATGAAGGAGGAGCACGGCTTCGACCTCCCTCGCCGGCTCCAGATCGAGTTCTCCAAGACCATCCAGGGCGTCACCGAGAACACGGGCACCGAGATCTCGCCGGCCGAGATGTGGGCGCAGTTCGAGGGCGAGTACCTCGGCATCGGGCGCTTCCGCCTCGACTCCTACGAGCTGCGCACCACGTCGGAGAAGGCCGAGATCACCGCCCAGGTGATCGTCGACGGCGAGCACCACACCGTCACCGGCTCCGGCAACGGCCCGGTGTCGGCCTTCGTCCACGGGCTGCGGACCCTCGGCGTCGACGTGGACGTCCTCGACTACTCCGAGCACGCCATCGGCAAGGGGGCCGACACGCAGGCCGTGGCCTACGTGGAGACGATCGTCACCACCGAGGCGGGCGACGAGACCCGCTGGGGCGTCGGCGTCCACGACTCGATCGTGGCCGCCTCGCTGCGCGCGGTGCTGTCTGCGGTGAACCGGTAGGGCTGTCTGCGGTGAACCGGTAG
>CAZCEZ010000063.1:8126-21904 GCA_964497795.1 uncultured Acidimicrobiaceae bacterium
GCTGTCTGCGGTGAACCGGTAGGGCTGTCTGCGGTGAACCGGTAGCGCTGTCTGCGGTGAACCGGTGGGGCAGCGCCCCTAGACGCCCGAGAGCATCCCGCTCATCTCGGCGACCTGCTCCTCGACCGCGGCGCGCAGGGCCTCGACGTCGTCGGCACCGACCCCGAAGGTCGCCCACCGGGGCGAGGACCCGACCTCGGGGTCGGCCAGCTCCTCGGCGGCGATCACCAGGGTCGAGAGGTCCCGGTGGTGCATGTCCGGCCGGTGGTGGTCGCCGACGGCGTCGACGACGGCGCCCGGAAGCTGCCACTCGGCGAGCTGCTCGCGGGCCACGAGGGCGTGGTCGGTGCCGAACATGCCCCGCTCGCCGCGGAGCTGGTCGATGGGCGTCTCCCACGTGGCGAATGCCGCCACGTACGCGTCGGGGTCCTGCCGCCACAGCAGGATCTCGCCGAGGTCGTGCAGCAGCCCGGCCGCGAAGGCGTCGGGCTTGGACAGCCCGCACCGGGCGGCGAGCTCGCGGGCCGCGCACGCCGTGCGGATGGCGTGGTCCCGGACGTGGGGCAGGCCGTGGGAGCCGTCGAGCAGGTTGCACGACCCGGCGATGGCCAGGGTCTGGCACATGTTGCCCCCGACCAGGGACACGGCCTGCTGGACGTCGGTCACCTGGCGGGACAGGCCGAACGCCGCCGAGTTCGCGACGGCGAGGACCCGGGCGGCGAGGCCGGCGTCGGATGCGACGACCTCGGCGACCCCGGCGATCGAGCTGTCCGGATCGGCGATGACCTGCATGAGCAGCGGCACGGTCGCAGCAGAGACCGGTGCGTCCGCAGCCCTCATCGGGTGCCCTCCGACATGGTGTCCTCCCTCGGTCGCGCCGGCAGTCTGGAGCGCCGGCTACCCGTTCCCTTTCGGCCGGATGCGGGCCGGAGTTGAGCGACTCGGGGGGATCGTCGGGGACGTTGCGGTAGAACCGGCGCCGTGGAGTCCGTCGCGACGAGCACCGACAGCCGCGACGGGCGAGGTCCCGCCCTCGTCGAGGTCCGCCTCGCCGACGATCCCGCCGCCTGGCGCGACGCCGGGTTCACCGTCGACGACGCCGGTGGCGTGGTCGTGGGGCCGATCCGCTTCCTGCCCGGGGGCGCACCCACCCCGGCGTGGACCCTGGTCGGGCCCCCTCCCGGCGTCCCGGCGGGAGGCGACGTCGACGGCGTCCCCACCGCCTGGACCGATCGCGGCCCCGGCCCGAGCGCCGTCCACGCGAACGGGATCGCCGGGGTCGACCACGTGGTGGTCCGCTCCCCCGACGTCGACCGGACCACCGAGGCCCTCGGCGCGCTCGGCGCCGAGGCGCGACGGACCCGCGACGTGCCCCTCGGCGACCGCACCCTGCGCCAGCGCTTCTTCTGGCTCGGTCCGGTGATCCTCGAGCTGGTCGGCGAACCCGCGCCCACCGGCGACGGCCCCGCCTCGCTGTGGGGCGTGACGCTGGTCGCGGACGACCTCGACGCCACGGCCAGCTCCCTCGGGGATCGCTGCTCGCCGCCCAAGGACGCCGTCCAGCGCGGGCGGCGCATCGCGACCCTCGACACGGGCGCGCTCGGGATCTCCATCGCCCTGGCCGTGATGACGCCCCACGCCTGAGGCCGGGTCGCCGTGGTTCGCGGCACCGCCCACCCCGTCCGTAGCATCGTCGGTCGTGCTCACGGCCTCCGGACTCTCCCTCGCCCACGGCGGTCGCACCCTGTTCCGCGACGCGACGCTGTCGCTGTCGGCCGGTCGCCGCGTCGCCCTGGTCGGGGCGAACGGACAGGGGAAGACCTCGCTCATCGAGATCCTCGTCGGATCCCAGAGCGCCGACGGCGGCACGATCACCAAGCCCCGTGACCTCCGCATCGGCTACCTGCCCCAGGAGATCCCCACCGCCGACGACGGCACCGTGCTCGACACCGTGCTGGCCGGGCTGCCCGAGCTCATGGCCCTGCACCGGACCCTGGCCGCCGGGCCGACCGACACGACCCCGGAGGCGCTCGACGCCTACGGCGAGGCCCAGACCCGCTTCGAGCAGATGAACGGCTACGCCGTCGAGGGCGAGGCCCACGCCGTGCTGGCCGGGCTCGGCTTCGCCGGCGACGACGGCGACCGACCGGTCCAGGAGCTGTCCGGCGGCTGGCGGATGCGCGTCGCCCTGGCCCGCCTGCTGCTCTCGAACCCGGACCTGCTCATCCTCGACGAGCCGACCAACCACCTCGACGTCGACTCCGTCGGCTGGCTCGAGTCCCGCCTGCGGGCCTGGTCCGGCGCGCTGCTCTTCGTGTCCCACGACCGGGACTTCATCGACAACGTCGCCACCCACGTCGTCGAGCTCGCCGGTCAGACCCTGACCGAGTACACGGGCGGCTTCGCCGAGTTCGTCGTCGAGCGCGAGGAGCGGGTCGCGCAGCTCGAGGCCCAGGCCGCGAGCCAGGCCAAGCACCGGGCCGAGCAGGAGCGCTTCATCGAGCGGTTCCGGTACAAGGCGACCAAGGCCCGGCAGGTCCAGTCCCGGGTCAAGATGCTCGAGAAGCTCGAGTCGATCCCCGTGCCGGACCGCAAGGAGCTCTCGGCCCGGTTCTCCTTCCCCGAGCCGCCCCGGACCTCCCGGGTCGTCGCCGAGCTGTCGAGGGCCACGATCGGCTACGACGGCACCCCGGTGCTGACCGGCGTCGACGTCCACGTCGAGCGCGGCCAGAAGCTCGCCCTCGTCGGCCCGAACGGCGCCGGGAAGACCACGCTGCTCAAGGCCATCCTCGGCGACCTGCCCGTGCTCGCCGGCCACGCCGAGATCGGCCAGTCCGTCACCGTGGCCCGCTTCGAGCAGCACCAGGCCGACGAGCTCGACGGGAACCGGACCGTGCTCGACGTCGCCCGCGACGGGATCGGGGCCGAGACCCCCCGGGGCAAGTCGCTGCGCACCTACCTCGCCTCCTTCGGCTTCCGCGACGACGCCGTCGAGCGGCAGGTCGGCGTCCTGTCCGGCGGCGAGCGCACGCGCCTCGCGCTCGCCAAGGTCATGGCCGAGCCCGCCGGCCTGCTGATCCTCGACGAGCCCACCAACCACCTCGACCTCGCGTCGTGCGACGTCCTGGAGGACGCGCTCAAGGTGTACCCGGGCACCGTGCTTCTGGTCACCCACGACCGCTACCTGATCCGCTCGGTGGCCGACGACCTCATCGAGGTCCGCGACGGCACCGCCCGGTTCCACCACGGCGTCGACGAGGCCGTGCTGAACCCGACGACGGCCACGACCCGGCGCGACACGTCGGGCCGGGCTCGTGACGCCTCAGCCGGCGCGAAGGCGAAGGGCCCGGCCCGGGCGACGGGCACCGGGCAGGCGGCGACCACCTCGGGGAGGAGGTCGGCGGCCGGCGCGGACGCCAAGGGCGGCCCGAAGGCCAAGGCCGGCGCCAAGGCCAAGGCCGGCGCGAAGGCGAAGGCCGGGGGTGCCGACGCCCAGCAGGTCCGGGACCTCCGCAAGCAGGTGAACCGCCTCGAGAAGCAGTGGGAGCAGGCCGAGGGGCGCGTCGCCGAGCTGCAGGCCGCCCTCGGCGACCCGGAGGTGTACGCCGACGCCGACCGCGTCCAGGCCCTCGCCGCCGAGCTCGACGCCGCGAAGGACGCGGCCGCCGACCTGATGGGCCGCTGGGAGCAGGCCGCGACGCGCCTCGAGTCGCTGGTCTGAGCGCACCGGGTCCCGGGCCGATCCCGCACCTAGAGTCGCCCGTCCCATGCTGGACCACGTCTTCACCGATGCCATCGGCGCCCTGCGCGACGCGCTGGAGGGCGCCCTGCTCGAGCGGATGACGGCCGAGGAGCACTTCCAGGTCGACGTGCTCGGCGGCGACACGACCTGGGAGACCACCTACGGCCTGCCCGGGGAGGGCGTCCCGCCCCGGGTCCGGGCCGACATCACCCTCGACTGGCCCACGTGGTCGCAGTCCGCGTTCCGCTCCTGGCTCGTGGGCGAGGAGCCCGACGACGAGCCCCGCATCGACGTCAGCGTCGTCCTGCGCATCCAGCGCCTGGCCGAGCTGCCCGACCCCGCCCAGGTGCTGTCGGTGCTCCCCGAGGAGTCGGCCCCGGTCGGCCGCGACCGGCTCCGCCGCGGCACCCCGACGGTGGAGACGGCCTACGACGCCGACCTGCGCCCCGTCGGGCACGCGCTCGAGCTCGCCTTCGAGGGCGGCTACGACCTCGACGAGGCCAGCCTCACCGACGGCGCCACCCTCGACGACCACGTGGCGGCCATGGGCGGTTGGATCGCGTCGATGCTCGTGCGCCTCGGCGACCTCCCGCTCCGCTACCTGCCACCCACCCCCTGACCCCACCGGAGGCACCGTGACCGACGACGTCACCACCCACACCGACGCATCCGGCGAGCAGGTCCTGCTCGTCGAGCGACACCCCGGCGCCGACGGCGGCCCCGGGACGGCCACCATCACCCTCCACCGCCCCGGATCCCGGAACGCGCTGTCGACGGCGCTGCGCAAGGCGCTGTGGCAGGCGGCCCGCGACCTCGACGCGGACCCCGACGTCGCCGCCATCGTCCTCACCGGCGCCGACCCCGCGTTCTGCGCCGGCCTCGACCTCAAGGAGCTCGCCGCGACCGGCGGCGCCGCCCTCGCCGAGACCGGCGCGGCCGGCGACACGTCGAGCACCCGGGGCCCGGTCCCGCCGATGACGACACCGCTCATCGGCGCCGTCAACGGCGTGGCCATCACCGGCGGCTTCGAGGTCGCCCTGGCCTGCGACTTCCTGATCGCCTCCGAGCGCGCCGCCTTCGCCGACACCCACGCCCGGGTCGGGATCATGCCCGGCTGGGGGCTCACCGTGCTGCTCCCCGAGGCGGTCGGCTACCGCCGGGCCAAGCAGCTCTCCTCGACCGGGAACTTCCTGGACGCCGAGACCGCCCTCTCGTGGGGGCTGGTCAACGAGGTCGTGCCCCACGACGACCTGCTCCCCCGGGCCCGTGCCCTGGCCGCGGACGTCGCGTCGAACGACGGCGCCGCCGTCGCCCGGATCCTGCGCACCTACGACGAGGGCATCCTCGTCGACCGGGCCGAGGCCTGGGCGATCGAGGGCCGGGTCGCGGGCGAGTGGCAGCGGTCGGGCCGCGACGGCGCCGAGATCGAGGCCCGCCGCCGGGCCGTCACCGAGCGGGGTCGGACCCAGACCTCGGGCTGACGGCGACCGGTCGACGGTCAGCCGTCCACCAGCGACTCGCGCACGGCGACCACGAGGTCGGCCGGCGTGCCGAGCTTGTCGAGCCAGCGGATGTCGTCCGGGAGGCCGATGTCGGACCCGCGGGAGGAGCTGTAGGCGACGATCGGCGCGTCGGTCGCAGCCCGGACCCGGCGCGCGGTCTCGCCGGGGACGGGCGAGTCGGGGAGACGGAGGTCGAGGATCACGAGGTCGACCGCCGAGCCGAGCGAGGCCAGGAGCGCCTCGGCCTCGCCGACGCCGCCGACGACGTCGAGGTCCAGGTCCTCGTCCTGGAGCAGCACCTGCAGCACGAGCTGCTGGTCCGGGTCGTCCTCGACGGCGACGACCCGCCAGCGACCCCGCGATCCCGTCGGTCCTCCGTGCACGTGCCGTCCTCCGCCGATCGTCCGGTCCTCCGGCCGGGATCGTCGCGCGCGATCGCATCGTGCACACGTCAGGTGTGGCGGATCACCCCGCGTCGAGCACGGCGACGCCGGCGGGGTCGACGGTCAGCGACCCGGTGTCGCCCACCCGCCACCCGGGCCCGACGGGGACGTCGAGCGCCGCGTCGCCCCCGGCCGCCGGCACGCACGCCGCGACCGCGGCCCCACCCCGGTAGAGGACGGCGCGGACCTCGGCACGGCCGAGGACGATCCGGCCGCCGACCGCGTCACCGGGCACCGGGATGTCGGGAGCAGGGATGTCAGGAGCAGGGACGTCGGGCACCAGGGCGAGGGCGTCGGGGCGGAGCAGGAGGGTGACCGCCTCGCCGTCGGCGACGCCGGACCCCGGTGCCGGCACCGGTCCCCAGCCCGCCACGTGCACGCCGTCGGGTCGTGCCCGGCCCCGCACGACGTTGCGGTGCCCGACGAGGCCGGCGACCCTCGCTCCGGCCGGCCGGGCCAGCACGTCGGGCGTCGGCGCCTCCTGGGCCACCGCGCCGTCGAGGAGGACGGCGATCCGGTCCCCGAGCGTGGCCGCCTCGGTCGGGTCGTGGGTCACCGTCACCACGGTCACGCCCAGGCGGGTGAACAGGCCCCGGAGCTCGAGCAGGAGCCGCTCCCGCAGCAGCTGGTCGAGGGCGGCGAGCGGCTCGTCGAGGAGGAGCACCGCCGGTTCGGGCGCCAGCGCCCGCGCCAGCGCGACCCGCTGGGCCTCCCCTCCCGACAGGGTCGCCGGGTCGCGGCCCTCGGCACCGGCCAGGCCGACGAGTGCGAGCACCTCCTCGACGCGCCCGGCGCGCGCCCGGCGCTCCACGCCGGCCATGCGCAGCCCGAATCCGACGTTGCCGGCCACGTCGAGGTGCGGGAACAGCGCCTGGTCCTGGAACACCACCCCCACCCCTCGGCGGTGGGCGGGGCGGTCGGTGACGTCGACGCCACCGAGGCGGACCTCGCCCGCGTCGGGCCGGTCGAGGCCGGCCACGATGCGCAGCAGGGTGGACTTCCCCGCGCCCGACGGTCCGAGGAGCGCCGTCGTGGTCCCCGCCGGCACCACCAGGTCGACGCCGGCCAGGACCGGCGTCGAGCCGAAGCGCCGGTGGACGCCGACCACCTCCAGCCCGGACGCCATCAGAACCCGCCGACCCGGGCGTCACCGGCCCGGTCGACGACCAGCATCACGGCCGCGGTCATGGCGAGCAGGATCGTCGACAGCGCGTTCGCCTGACCGACGCTGAGCGCCCCGGGCTGGCCCAGGGCCCGGAAGATCGCGACCGGCACCGTCGGCGCATCGGCCCGGGCGATGAACACCGTCGCCCCGAACTCGCCCAGCGAGATGGCGTACGCGAACCCGAGCGCCACGAGCGCCGGGCGACGGAGGAGGCGCACGTCGACCTCCCACCACACCCGACGGGGCGGTGCGCCGAGGGTGGCGGCCGCATCGCGGAGGCGCCTCGGGACGGCGTCCAGGGCCGGCAGCAGGGCGCGCACCACGAAGGGGACGGCGATCACGGCCTGGGCGGCCGGGATGAGCACGGGCGAGGTGCGCAGGTCGAGCGGCGGCTCGTCGAGGGCCACGAGGAACCCGAAGCCGACGGTCACGGCGCTCACGCCGAGGGGCAGCATCAGGGTGGCGTCGAGCGCGCCCCGCACCCGACCGCCGAGGCGGTGGAGGGCGACGGCGGCGCAGGTCCCGACGACGAGCGCCGTGACGGCTGCGGCGGCGCCGAACAGGAGCGAGTTGCGGACGGCCTCCACCGGCGGCACGAAGGCCACGGTGCCACGCCGCACCTCACCGAGCGCGCGGTAGTAGTCGAGGCCGGGGCCGCCCGCCGTGGCGAAGGACCGCCACACGAGGGTGCCGACGGGGACGACGAGCAACGTGCCGAGCACGGTCACCACCCCGGCCAGGACCGTCCGCTCGGCACCGCGGGGTCGGTGCAGGGTGGAACGACCGGCCCGCAGCGAGGCCCGGCCGCCGACGTCGGCGCGACCGGCCGCCGCCCGCCGGTGCAGGGCCAGGGCGGCGACGACGGCGGCGAGCTGGAGCAGCGACAGCACCGCGGCCGTGCGCAGGTCGAGCAGCTCGGTGGTGAGGCGGTGGATCTCGACCTCGACGGTGGCCAGGCGCGGCCCGCCCAGGATCTTGACCACGCCGAAGGAGGTCGAGGAGAACAGGAAGACGATGGCCGCCGAGCCGGCCAGTGCCGGGCGCAGTGCGGGCAGCACCACGAGGCGGAGGGCCTGCGTCCGGGACGCGCCGAGCGTGCGGGCCGCGTCCTCCACGGCCGGGTCGACGGCCTGCCAGGCCGCCCCGACCGTGCGAGCCACCACGGCGACGTTGAAGAAGACGTGGGCGAGGATCACGGCCGTCGCCGTGCGGCGGAGGTCCACGTCGGCGCCGACGACGCGTCCGAGGGCGGCCACCGGGCCGTCGGGCCCGAGGACGGCGAGGAACGCCGTGCCGACCACGACGGTGGGCAGCACGAAGGGCACGACGAGCAGGGCCGACAGCAGCGAGCGGCCCCGCACGTCGAGGCGACCGAGGACCCAGGCCGCGGGGAGGCCGACGGCCACGGTCCCCGCCGTCGACACCGCCGCCTGCCACAGGGTGAACCAGGCGACCCGCCGGGTCGTCTCGGCTCCGAGGACGTCGACGAGGGCCGCCACGTCCCAGCCGCCCCCGTCCCGCAGGCCGAGCGAGACGATCGTGGAGGCGGGGACGGCGAAGAACACCGCGAGGAACGCCACGGGGACGGCGAGGGCGGCGGCGGTGACCGCCCACCCCCACCGGCCCGTGGCGCTCCGGGTCATCGGGGGATCCGGGTCATCGCAGGACCAGCTCGGTCCACTCCTCGATCCAGGTGTCGCGCATCTCCGCGACCCGGTCGGCGTCGAGGAGGTAGGGGTCCTCGGGCTGGGCGCCGAACTCGACGAACTCGGCCGGGAGCTCGACGTCCTCGACGACGGGGTAGACGAACATGTTGAGGGGGATGTCGGCCTGGAAGGCGTCGGAGAGGAGGAAGTCGACCAGGAGCCGGGCCTCGGCCTCCCGCTCGGTCCCGGCCAGGATCCCGGCGAACTCGATCTGGCGGTAGCAGGAGCCGGTGACGACGCCCGTCGGGGCCTCGTCGAGGGGCTCCTCGGCGAAGATCACCTCCGCCGGCGGCGACGACGCGTACGACACGACGACCGGCCGGTCGCCCGAGGAGCCGGCCGAACCGGAGAAGGAGCCGTAGTAGGCCTCCTCCCAGCCGGCGGCGACCTCGACGTCGAGGTCGCGCAGCCCGGTCCAGAAGTCCTGCCAGCCGTCCTCGCCGAACTCCGCGATCGTGGCGAGCAGGAAGGCGAGGCCGGGCGACGAGGTGGCCGGGTTCTCGACCACGAGCAGCCCGTCGTAGGCCGGGTCGACGAGGTCCTCGAGCGTCTCGGGCGGGGCGACGTCGAGCTCGTCGAGGCCGGCGACGTCGTAGTTGAGGCACACGTCGCCGGTGTCGATCGGCGTGACCCGGTGCTCGTCGTCGAGGACGACGGCCGGGTCCACGCGGGACAGGGCCGGCGACTCGTAGGCGACGAACAGGTCCTCGTCCAGGGCGCGGGACAGGAACGTGTTGTCGATGCCGAACAGGACGTCGCCCTGGGGGTCGTCCTTGGTGAGGATCGCCTGGTTCACCACGGTGCCCGCGTCGCCCGAGGGCAGGAGGCGGACCTCGATGCCGGTGGCCTCGGTGAAGGAGGCGAGGACGTCCTCGCTCACGTTGAAGGAGTCGTGGGTGACGAGGGTGACGGTGCCGCCGACCTCCTCGTCGGGGGCGTCGGGGGCGTCGGCTCCGGTGGACGCCTCGTCGTCCCCGCCGCAGGCGGCCAGGACCAGGAGCACGGCCGCCAGGGCGGCGAGGGCGGCGACGCGGGGACGTCGTCGCCGGGGGACGGTCTCGGTGGTGGTCGGTGTCATGTCTGGTCCTCCGGGGGGTGGGGGTCGGGTTCGGGATCGGGGAGCACGAGCAGGGCGACGCCGTCGTGGACGTCGAGGCGGACCGGGCCGTCGACGACGTTGGAGACGCCCCGGGTCGAGCCGGGCTCGAGGCGGTGGTGGTCGAGGGGCCAGCGGACGCCGGCGAGGCTGACCGTGGCCGGGCCGTGGACGGGGAGCACGGTGAGCAGCCGGCCCGGAGGCGCGGCCCGGGCCGTGGCCACGTCGCGGACGACGACGGCCAGGCCGAGGTCGAGGGCGGCGACCACGTCGACGTCCCGGGTCGCCGGTCCGGCCAGGGCGAGCAGGTTGGCGAGGGCGTGGTCGGGCCTGCCGCCCTCGAGGCCGCACACCAGGACCCGCGCCCGGCGCCCCTCGGCCCGGGTCCGGGAGACGGCGACGTCGAGGGCGAGCTCGAGGTCGGTGGCGTCCTTGTCCCTCGGGTGCCGGTGGATCTCGGCGGCGAGGTCGTCCAGGTGGTCCACGACCTCGGCGGGCACCGAGTCGAAGTCTCCCACCGCCACCGCCACGGGCCAGCCGGCGGCGCGGGCGGCGAGGAGGCCGGCATCCGCGGCGACGACCGGGGTCCCGGCCGTCGACCGAGCGCGGGCGCGGCCAACGGCCGATGCCGCCATCGGCCGCCCACCGGCGACCACCACGATGTCGACGGGGTCGTCGACGTCCACGCTTCCCTCCGCTGGCATTACCCAGATCAGGTTCGTCGGGTCGGCGACGGCCTCGGTCGCCCTCTCAGCCCGGTGCCCCGAGCTCCCCACGCCGGGTCCTGTGCGGCGCGCCCGGGAGGGTAGCGGGCCGTCCCCGCCACCACCGCCCCGCCGGGCCCGGAGGACGAACCGGACGAACCGCCCACACCCGCGACGATGGCCCGCGACGACCCGGCGCGAGGCCTACCGTCGTGGCGACCCTGCTGACGGGCTGCACGGCGTGACCGGCCGGCACCCACGCTCCACCCCGGAGGTACCCCTGTGCTGAACCGACGATGGTTCCGCCTGCTCGCACTGCTGCTCGGCCTCGCGCTGTTCGCGGCTGCGTGCGGCGACGACGACGATGACGACGCCGCGACCGACGACGGGACGGAGGAGCCCGCCGACGACGGCGAGGAGGCCCCCGACGACGACGAGGAGCCCGCTGACGACGACGGGGCCGCGGTCTCCGATGCCGCCGTGTCCCTCGACGACCGCTGCGAGGAGGCCAAGGCCGCCGGCGTCGAGGCACCCGAGGACTACACGGTCCGCCTCATCACCGACATCGGCAAGGTCGACGACCGGACCTTCAACCAGTTCGCCTACGAGGGCATGATCGCCGCCGCCGAGTGCTTCGGCTTCGAGACGAGCTTCATCGAGACCGCCTCCGAGGCCGACTACGCGACCAACATCGCCACCTCGCTCGACGGCGACCCCGACGTCATCGTCACCGTCGGGTTCCTGCTCGCGACCGACACCCTCGAGGCCGCCGAGGCGAACCCCGACGTCCGCTTCATCGGCGTCGACCAGTTCCAGCCCGAGTTCCCCGAGAACTACGTCGGCGTCCAGTTCCGCGAGGACGAGGGCGGCTGCCTGGCCGGCGTCGCCGCCGGCCTGCTCACCGAGTCGAACGTCGTGGGCGTCGTCGGCGGCCGCGAGGACGTGCCGCCGGTCGTCCGCTACGTGAACGCCTACGAGTCGTGCGCCACGAAGGTCAACCCCGACGTGAACGTGCTGAGCATCTACAACGAGGCCTTCAACACCCCGGACAAGGGCGCCTCCGACGCCCAGCAGTTCCTGGGCGAGGGTGCCGACGTCATCTTCGGCGCCGGCGGCCCGACCGGCTCCGGCGGCGTCGTCCAGGCGGCGACCTCCGGTGCGTGGGGCATCGGCGTCGACCAGGACGAGTACTTCTCCACCTTCGACGGCGGCGCGGCCGCCGGCGCCGACCGCCTCGCCACCTCGGCGATCAAGCGGGTCGACCTGTCGGTGTTCGACAACATCGTGCGCGACCTGGCCGGCGAGTTCGAGGGGGGCCTGTTCGTGCTGACGGCGGCCAACGGCGGCATCACGTACGCCCCGTCGCACGACGCGGACGTCCCCCAGGAGGTCCTCGACGCGCTCGAGGAGACCCGCCTCGCGCTCGCCGAGGGGACCTTCGACATCGGCGTGGACCCGATCACGGGCCTGCCCGAGTAGCGGACCGGGCGGTGCTCGGCACCGCCCCACGACACGACCCACGGGGCCCGGACGATGCGTCCGGGCCCCGTGCCGCGTCTGACAGGATGCGGACGTGGTCCCGCCCGCCAGCCCGCGCGACGTCGACGTCGTCCTCGAGGCCCGTGGCATCACCAAGACGTTCCCCGGCGTGGTGGCCAACGCGGACGTCGACCTGACCCTCCGCCAGGGCGAGATCCACTGCCTGCTCGGCGAGAACGGCGCCGGCAAGTCGACGCTCATGAACGTCCTCTACGGGCTGTACCAGCCCGACCGGGGGGAGATCCTGGTGCTTGGCGAGCCCGTGCACCTCGAGTCCTCCTCCGACGCCATCGCCCGGGGCATCGGGATGGTCCACCAGCACTTCCAGCTCATCCCGACCTTCACGGTCGCGGAGAACCTGGCGCTGGGCGACGAGGTCCGGCGGGGCGTCCGCCTCGACCTCGACGCGACGGCGCAGCGCATCCGCGAGGTCAGCGAGCGCTACGGCCTGGCCGTCGACCCCGACGCCCGCGTCGGCGACCTGTCCGTCGGGGTGCAGCAGCGCGTCGAGCTGGTCAAGGCGCTCGTCCGGGACGCCGAGATCGTGATCCTCGACGAGCCGACGGCCGTGCTGACGCCGGGCGAGGTCGACGACTTCTTCGACGTGGTCCGCACCCTCGTGGCCCGGGGGAAGTCGATCATCTTCATCACGCACAAGCTCCGCGAGGTGCTCGCCGTCGCCGACCGCATCACGGTGCTGCGCGGCGGTCGGACCGTGGGCACCGCCGACCCGGCCGAGGCGACCGAGCAGGACCTCGCCAACCTCATGGTCGGCCGGGACGTCGTCTTCACCGTCGAGAAGGGCCCGGCCGCTCCCGGCGACCCGGTCCTGGTCGTCGACGACCTCGTCGTCGACGACGACCGCGGCGTGCGCACCGTGGACGGCCTGTCGCTCGACGTGCGAGCCGGCGAGATCGTCGGGCTGGCCGGCGTGGAGGGCAACGGGCAGCGCGAGCTGGTCGAGGCGATCACCGGCATGCGCACCCCCGCCGCCGGCACGATCAGCCTCGAGGGCCACGACGTCACCGGTGCGTCGCCCCGCCGCATCGCCGACCTCGGCGTGGGCCACGTCCCCGAGGACCGCAACCGCCACGGCGTCGTCGGCCCGTTCCCCATCGCCGACAACGTGGTCCTCAACCGCTACCACCAGCGCCCGTTCTCCCAGCGCCTCCTGCGGCGCGAGTCCGCCGGCCGGGAGCTGGCCACCCGCCTCGTCGAGCAGTTCGACGTCCGCACGCCCGGCATCGACGTCGCCGTGGAGAACCTGTCGGGCGGCAACCAGCAGAAGGTGATCGTGGCCCGGGAGGTCTCCCGCCCCGGCCTGCGCCTCCTGGTCGTGGCCCAGCCGACCCGGGGGCTCGACGTCGGGTCCATCGAGTTCATCCACCGGCGCATCATCGAGCTGCGCGACGACGGCGTCGCCGTGCTCCTCGTCTCGGCCGAGCTGGACGAGGTGCTGTCGCTGTCGGACCGCATCGGGGTCCTGTACCGGGGCCGCCTGGTCGGCGAGTTCGACCGGGCCGCCACCGGCCGCGAGGAGATCGGCCTGCTCATGGCCTCGGGCGGCGCGCCGGCGGAGGCGTCGTGACCGACGGACGCCGCAGCTGGGCCCACGAGCTGCGCACGTCGCTGCGGCTGCAGCCGCTGCTCGTGCCGCTCCTGGCCATCGTGCTCGCCCTGGCCGCGGGCGCGCTGACGATCCTGGCCATCGGCAGCGACCCGATCGAGGCCTACGCCGCGCTCGCCCGGGGCATGTTCGGCTCCGGGGACCGGGTCGCGGCGTCGCTGGGCCGCTCCACCCCCTTCATCGGGGCCTCGCTCGCGGTCGCGTTCGCCTTCCGCGCCGGGCTGTTCAACATCGGCGCCGAGGGCCAGCTGCTG
>CAZCEZ010000064.1:0-21533 GCA_964497795.1 uncultured Acidimicrobiaceae bacterium
TCCAGGCCACCGGCCGCCGCAAGCGCGCCGTGGCCCGCGTCGCCCTCCGCCCCGGCACCGGCGCCGTGACGATCAACGGCAAGGACGTCAAGGAGTACTTCCCGACGTCCGCGCTGCAGAGCCTCGCCCTGGCCCCGCTCGCCGTCGCCGAGGCCGAGGAGCACTACGACGTCGTCGCCTCGATCATGGGCGGCGGCACCACCGGCCAGGCCGGTGCGCTCAGCCTGGGCCTCGCCCGTGCGCTCGCCGAGCTCGACCCCGAGCGTCGTGGCGAGCTGAAGCACGAGGGTCTCCTCCGCCGCGATCCGCGGAAGAAGGAGTCCAAGAAGTACGGCCTGAAGAAGGCCCGCAAGGCGCCGCAGTACTCCAAGCGCTGATCGCGCCGGCCCCTCCCACGCCACGACCGTGCTGTCCTTCGGCACCGACGGCGTCCGCGGGGTCGCCAACGCCGAGCTGACGCCCGAGCTCGCCCTCGCACTGGGGCGGGCTTCGGCGCGCGTCGTGGTGTCCGTGGCCCCGAGCGGCCCTCGGCCCCGCGTCGTGCTCGGTCGCGACACCCGCCGGTCCGGCCCGATGCTCGAGGCCGCCCTGGCCGCCGGGTTCGCCTCCGAGGGGGTCGACGTGACCCTGCTCGGCGTGGTCCCGACGCCCGCCGTCGCCCACGCAGCGGCCTCCCTCGGCGTGGCCGGGGCCATGATCTCGGCGTCGCACAACCCCTTCCCCGACAACGGCATCAAGCTGTTCGCCCCCGGGGGCGCCAAGCTGGCCGACGAGGTGGAGCACCGCCTCGAGACCACGCTGGCCCAGGTGCTCGCCGGGGGTGCCGACGACCGGGACCGGCCGACCGGCGCCGGGGTCGGGCGGGTCACCGACGGCGGCGACGCGCTGGTCCGCGCCTGGACCGGGTCGCTCGTCGACGCCCTCCGGGGCCGTCGCCTCGACGGCGTGTCGGTGGTGCTCGACTGCGCCCACGGCGCAGCGAGCGCCCACGCGCCGGCGGTCCTGCGCGAGCTCGGCGCCGACGTCACCGTCGTGCACGCCGAGCCCGACGGGGTCAACATCAACGACGGCGCCGGCTCGACCGCCCCCGACGCCCTCGCCGAGGCCGTCCTGGCCGCCGGTGCCGACGTCGGCCTCGCCCTCGACGGCGACGCCGACCGCCTCCTCGCCGTCGACAGCACCGGTCGGGTGGTCGACGGCGACCACCTCATCGGCGTCCTCGCCGTCGACCGGAAGGCCCGCGGGGCCCTGCCCGACGACCGGGTCGTGGTCACGGTGATGTCGAACCTCGGGTTCCGCCAGGGCATGGCCCGCCACGGGATCGAGGTGCTCGAGACGCGGGTCGGTGACCGGTACGTGCTGGAGCGCCTGCTCGAGACCGGCGCCGTGCTCGGCGGCGAGCAGTCCGGGCACGTCATCCAGACCGACCTGGCCACGACGGGCGACGGCCTCCTCACCGCCGTGACCCTGCTCGACGTGCTGGTCCGCTCCGGCCGGAGCCTGGCCGACCTGGCCGCGGACGCCATGACCTCGCTGCCCCAGGTCCTGCTCAACGTCCGGCTCGCCGAGCGCGACCCCGACCTCCTCGACGCGCTCGCCCCCGACGTCGCCGCCGCCGAGGAGCGCCTGGGCGACGACGGCCGCGTCCTGGTGCGCCCGTCGGGGACCGAGCCGCTCATCCGGGTGATGGTCGAGGCGCCCACCGAGGCACGGGCCCGGGCCGAGGCCGAGACCCTGGTCGCCGCCGTGGAGCGCTGCGCCGCCCGCTGAGCGGCCCTCTCCGCACGCCGCCGCACCGACGTCGTCCGCCGGGAGCGCCGGTCCGTCCCGAACCGCCCCTGCGGGTGGATCGTCCAGGTCTGCTCAAGCGGGCCCGGGAGGTGCCGATGCTCCCGACGTGCCCCCCGCTCCCGTCGCCGTCCGGTCGCCCCGGATCCCGGCGCTCGTCCTCGCCGTCGCCGCCCTGGCCTCGCTGCTCGTGCCCGCCGCCCTGGTCGGCGGGTCCCCGGCGGCCGCGGCCTCGCCGATCGACCGCCTGGCCGGTGCGGACCGGATCGCCACCGCCGTCGCCGTCAGCGCCCGGACCTGGCCCGCCGGGGCCGACACCGTCGTCCTCGCCGACGGCTGGACCCACGCCGACGCCCTGGCCGGCGGTCCGGCCGCCGCCGCCCTCGACGCACCGATCCTCCTGCTGGCCCGCGGCGCGCTCCCCGCGGCCACCGCGACCGAGCTCGCCCGACTCGACCCGTCGCAGGTCGTGGTGCTGGGCGGGGCCGCCACGGTCCCGGACGCCACGCTGACCCTCGTGCGAGCCGCCACCGGCGCCTCGGTGACGCGGGTCGCAGGTGCCGACCGCCACGCCACGGCCGCCGCCGTCGCCGACCGGTGGTGGCCGGCGGGCGCCCGGACCGCGTTCCTGGCCGGCGGGGCCGCACCGGCCGACGCGCTCGTCGCCGGGCCGGTGGCCGCCCGGGCCGGCGCGCCCCTGCTCCTCACGCGCCGGGACGCGCTGCCGTCCTCGACCGCCGCCGCCCTCGCAGACCTGGGCCCCGACCGGGTCGTGGTGCTGGGCGGGACGGCGGCCGTGTCCGACGCCGTCGTCGCCGACGTCGCGGCCCGGACCGGTGCCGCCGTCGAGCGGATCGCCGGCGTCGACCGCTGGGCCACGGCGGCCGCCGTGACCGCCGAGGTGCCGGTCGGCGCCCCCGTCCACCTCGCCGGCGGCTCGGCCGTCGCCGACGCCCTCGCCGCCGCCCCGGCGGTGGCCCGAGCCGGCGGCGTCCTCCTGCTCGCCGAGCGGACCTGCGTGCCCCCCGTGGTCGCCGACGAGGTCGCCCGCCTCGGCGCGACCTCGGCCACCCTGGTCGGGGGTGCCGCGGTGCTCGCCGACGCGGTGGCCTCGCTGCCCCGCTGCGAGGCCACGCCGCCGGGTCGCTGGCCCGGTCCGGACACGACCGGCATCCCGGCCGGCACCGTCCTGACGCCCGTGTACGAGGACCTCGTCATCACCACGCCCGGCGCGGTCGTCGAGGACCTCGACCTGATCGGTGCCTGCCTGTCGATCCGGGCCGACGACGTCACCGTCCGGCGGGTGCGGGTGACCGACGGCCCCAACTGCGGTGCCCAGCACCAGATCGACGTGGGCTGGGGCCGGTCGGGGATCCTGCTCGAGGACGTCGAGGTCGACGGGATGGGGGTGTCGGGCACCGGCGCCGGCATCGGCGACGAGGGGTTCACGTGCCGGCGCTGCGAGATCCGCGGCGTCGGGCAGGGGATCCACATCAACTCCGGTGTGATCGAGGACTCCTGGATCCACTCGATCACCGAGATCGGCGACTCCCACAACGAGGCGATCATCACCAACGGCGACGCCCGGGGGATCGTCATCCGGAACAACCGCCTCACCAACGAGAACGGCCAGACCGCCGTCATCTCCCTGTTCGGGGACTTCGGCCCGATCGACGACGTGCTCATCGAGGGGAACCTGCTCAACGGCGGCGGCTACGTGATCTACGGCGGCGACGGCGACACGATCAAGCCGTACTCGGCCACCAACGTGCGCATCGTCGACAACGTGTTCGGCCGGGACGTGTTCCCCGGGGGCGGGTGGTGGGGGCACCTCGCCTACTTCGACGCCTCGGCCACGGGCAACGTGTTCCGGGGCAACACCTGGGCCGACACCGGCGAGCCCGTCCTGCCCTGACCGGGAACCCCGGCACGGGCCGCGGGCGTCGGACCACCATGGCACCCGTGACCGCCGTCCGCGCCCTGCTCGCCCTGCTGCTGGTCCCCGCGCTCGTCCTGGCTGCGTGCGGGGACGACGACGTGCCCGTGGCCGCCGACGCCGACACGACCGACCCGCGGGCGGGGGAGTCACCCGGGGAGCCCGTCGAGTACCTCTCGACGTCGGTGACCGAGGACGGCGCGCCGCGCCCCCTGGTCGACGGCACCAGGATCTCGCTGCGGATCGCGGGCTTCGCCTCCGGCGCCGGCACCATCGGCGCGTCGCTGGGCTGCAACAGCCTCGGCGGGGACTTCCGCCTCGACGGCGACGTGCTCGTGGTCGACGGCCTGGCCCAGACCGAGATGGGGTGCGACCCCGAGCGCCACGCGCAGGACGAGTGGTTCGCCGAGCTCCTCACGTCCCGACCCACCCTCGTCGTCGACGGCGACGGGCTCGAGCTGCGCGGGACGACCTCGACGGTCGAGCTCGCACCCCGGTCCGCCGTCGACCCGGACCGCCCCCTCGAGGGCACGACCTGGGAGGTCACCGGCTTCCTGGAGGCCGACGCCGCCACCTCCATCGGTGCCGACGCCCCGGCCCGCGTCGTGCTGGACCCCGCCACGTCGCGCCTCGTGCTCGACGACGGCTGCAACGCCACCGAGATCGCCTACGAGGTCGACGGGGACGAGATCCGCCTGGGCCAGGGCGGCGACATCGAGGACGAGGGCTGCAACCCGCCCGAGTACCAGGCCGGGGTGCGTGCCCTCCTGGACCCTCCCGGTGCCAGGCTCCGGTGGTCGATCGACGCCGACCGGCTCACCCTCCGGATCGACGACCGACGCGCCGTCACCCTCCGAGCCACGACCTGAGGACCCATGGACCTGCCCGCCGTCGCCGCCGCCGTCGACCGAGCGAGGGTCGCGGTGGCCGCGGCGGACGACCCGGACGGGAGCCGCCGGCGATGGGCGTGCGAGCGGTGGGCCGACCGGCTCGAGGCCCGGGTCGACGAGCTGTCCTCGGCCAACGTGGAGGACCTCGACCGGGCTCGGCGGATGCAGCTCCTCGACGAGCAGGTCGCGGCCCTGGCCCTCACCGGTGACGACGTCGGCGCCCTCCTGACCCTGCTGCGCGCTGCGGGCGCCGGCCAGCACCGGGCCCCCGACGGGGTCGCCGGGCTCCCCGGCCGGGTCGTCGGGGTCGTCGTCGAGCACCGCCTCGACGCGGGACCGCCGCTCGTCGACGGGATCCTCGCCGGGCAGGCGTCGGTGCTGTGGGCCAGCGGCCGCGTCGTGCGCACCGTGGCCGTGCTCGTCGACGCGGCCCGGGAGGCGCTGGCCGGCGCCGCCCTCCCCGCCGACCTCGTGGTCCCGCTGCGCACCACGGCCACCGACGATCTGGCCCCGATCGTCGCGGGCGAGGCCGGCGTCGACGGGCTCCGCCTCCGCACCGGGCCGCGCCTGGCCGCCCAGGTCCGGGCCGAGACCGCCGTGCCGGTGCTCGACGCGAGCTGACCCGGTTCCGGTCGGCGCCCGGTGGGCGGCAGACTGGCCCTCCTATGTGCGGAATCATCGCCGTCCTCCGGCGGCCGGTCGACCGTGTCGACCTGCCCGTCGGGCCCACCGTGGCCGCGCTGGAGGCCGGCGTCGCCGCCGTCCGGGCCGCCGTGGACGCACCCGCGCCCGCTGACATCGCCGCCGCCGCCACCCACCTCGAGCAGGTGGTGACCGACCTGCACGGGCCCCGCGGGGTGCGGGCGCTGCTCACCGACCCCACCCTGGCCGGCCGGGTCCGCGGCCTCGGCCGCACGCTGGCCGGTGCCGTCGCCGAGCTCGACGCCGCGCTCGACGCCCTGGTCGTCGACGCCGACACCGAGGCCCGCAACGCCGCCGCCGTGCGGTGCAAGGACGCGGCGTGGGCCATCGAGCGGGACCGGCTCCGGACCGCGGAGGCCGTCGGCGGGCTGTGCGCCCGGGACACGGGGTGGGCCGCGGTCGAGGCGTGCACGCAGATCGAGCAGGCGCTGTCGGCCATCGACCGCCTCGAGGTGCGGGGGCGCGACTCGGCCGGCATCCTCGTGCTCGTCCGGGGCCACGGCCTCGACCCGGCCGACGACGCGGTCGCCGGCCTCCTCGACGGACGGCTCGACCCGCTGCTGCGCTCGGGCGCGGTGCGCGTCGTCGACGGCCCCGAGGGCCCCACCTTCGCCTTCGCCTACAAGGCCGCCGCCGAGATCGGCGAGCTCGGCGACAACACGGCGGCGCTGCGCGCCGCCGTCACCGGCGACGACCTCCTCCACCTCGTGCTCGCCCAGCCCGAGGCCCGGGCGACGGTCCTCGGCCACACCCGGTGGGCCAGCGTCGGGATCATCTCCGAGGCCAACGCCCACCCGCTCGACTCCTGGGAGACCGACGGCGCCGCGGGGCGGAGCGGCCCCTTCGTCGCCGCCGCCCTCAACGGCGACGTCGACAACTTCGCCGACCTGAAGGCCTCCAACGGCCTGGGCATCCCGCCCGAGGTCACCACCGACGCGAAGGTCATCCCGACGCTGGTCTCCCGGCGCATCGCGGCGGGCGACGACCACCTCGAGGCCTTCCGGGCGACGGTCGCGTCCTTCGAGGGGTCGGTGGCCATCGCCGCCGCCGTCGCCGACCGGCCCGACGCCCTCGTCCTCGCGCTGCGCGGCTCGGGCCAGGCCCTCTACGTCGGCCTCGCCGGCGACGCCTACGTCGTGGCCTCCGAGCCCTACGGGCTCGTCGAGGAGACCGCCCGGTACGTGCGCATGGACGGCGAGACCCCGGCCAACCCCGACAACCCGAACGCGAGCCGCGGCCAGATCCTCCTCCTCGACGGTGCCCGGGCCGGGTCGCTCGAGGGCATCGAGCGCGTCGCCTACGACGGCACCCGCCTGCCCGTCACCGAGGACGACGTCGTCACGGCCGCGATCACGACCCGCGACATCGACCGGGGCGACTTCCCCCACTTCCTGCTCAAGGAGGTGACCGAGGCGCCCGTCAGCTTCCACAAGACCCTGCGGGGCCGGCTCGTCGACGGTCCCGACGGCGACCTGCAGGTCGTGCTGCCCGAGGAGTCCCTGCCCGCGACGATCCGGGACCGCCTCGCGGACGGCGCCATCACCCGCGTGCTCGCCATCGGCCAGGGCACCGCGGCGATCGCGTCGCGCGGCCTGGTCGCCGTGCTCGCCGACGCCGCCGACCGACGGGGCGTGCAGGTCGAGGCCATCCCCGCCACCGAGCTGTCCGGGTTCCGGCTGCGGTCCGACATGTCCGACACCCTCGTCGTGGCCATCTCGCAGTCGGGCACGACCACGGACACCAACCGGACCGTCGACCTGGTGCGCGGCCGGGGCGCCTCGGTCGTGGCCATCGTCAACCGGCGCAACAGCGACCTCACGGACCGCGCCGACGGGGTCCTCTACACCTCCGACGGCCGGGACGTGGAGATGGCCGTCCCCTCGACCAAGGCGTTCTACGCCCAGATCGCTGCCGGGAACCTGCTCGCGCTCGCCATCGCCGACTGCTGGGGCGAGGCCCCCGACCAGGACCTGCTCGCCGCCATGCGCGACCTGCCCGAGGCGATGCGGACGACGCTCGCGACGCGGCCGGCCATCGCCGAGGCGGCGCACGCCTGGTGCCCGCCCCGCCGCTACTGGGCCATCGTGGGCAACGGGACCAACCGGATCGCGGCCGAGGAGCTCCGGATCAAGCTGTCGGAGCTCTGCTACAAGTCGATCGCCTGCGACGCCACCGAGGACAAGAAGCACATCGACCTGTCCTCCGAGCCGCTGATCCTGGTGTGCGCCGCCGGGCTCACCGGCTCCAACGTCGACGACGTGGCCAAGGAGGTGGCGATCTACCGGGCCCACAAGGCCGCGCCGATCGTCATCGCCACCGAGGGGGAGGGGCGCTTCGCCGCCGCCCTGGCCGTGCTCCACGTGCCCGACACCCACCCGATGCTCGCCTTCGTCCTGGCCACCATGGTCGGGCACCTCTTCGGCTACGAGGCCGCGCTGGCCATCGACGCCCAGGCCCTGCCGCTCAAGGAGGTGCGGGCCGGCATCGAGGCCGCGCTCGAGGCCGGTGCCACCGACGGCGAGTCGGTGCTCGCCTCGCTCCGGGGTGCGGTCACCGCGCCGGTCCAGCGGTTCTTCGACGGCCTGCGGGCCGGACGCTACGACGGCCACCTCGAGGCCTCGACGGCCGTGCGCGTCGCCAACCTCCTGCGCTACTCCACCGGCAGCGTCCCCCTCGACGCCTACCAGCTCGACCACGGCAAGGTCGGCACGCCCGCGGTCCTGGTGGAGGACCTGACGGCGGCCCTGACCCGGGCCATCGACGAGCTGACCCGCCCCATCGACGCCATCAAGCACCAGGCCAAGACCGTCACGGTCGGCATCTCCCGCACGGACGAGTCGCTCCTCGAGGTGGCCCTGGTGCAGGCCGTGCTCGCCGCCGGCGCCCCCCGGGACCGCCTCACCTACAAGAACCTCCGGACCCTGGCCGACGTCTCGCCCGCCATCGACGAGGTCGTCGGCTACACGCGCTACCGCATCGAGGGCGACGTGTCGGTCGAGGCCGGCACCACCGGCGCCGCGACGATCACGGTCGTCGACCGGGGCGGCATCGCCCGCGACCTGCCGCTGCGCACCGAGGCCAACCCCCTGCTGCGGGGCACCAAGCACCAGGTGGCCGCCGACCAGGAGCTGCTCGTCGGGCGCGGCCGCAGCGACGGTCGGACCATCGTGATCGTCCCCGAGGTCAAGGACGGCGTCACCACCGGCATCACGCTGCTCCACGTGCGCTTCGCCGATCGCCTCGGGGTGGCCACGGCCCGGGGCGTCCTGGCCGGGTACCGGCGCCGCCTCGCCGCCCTGCGCGACGCCGTCACCGAGACCGAGCCCACCTTCCGCGACGACCTGCTCGCCGAGGTCCCCGTCGTCGAGCTGCTGACCCTGCCGGTCTCGCTGCTCGCCGACCGCTGGCGGTCGTGAGGGGACGCCGATGACCGTCGTGGGGGTCGGGATCGACCTCGTCGACGTCGCCCGCTTCCGCGTCACGATCCACCGCACCCCGTCGGTCGTCGGTCGGATGTTCACGCCGGGGGAGCGGGCCTACGCCGAGGCGGCGAACGACCCGGTCGAGCGCCTCGCGGCCCGCTTCGCGGCCAAGGAGGCGGTGATGAAGGCGATGGGCGTCGGCCTCGGCGCCTTCGGGTTCCACGACGCCGAGGTGGTGCGGGCCGACGGCGGCGCGCCGTCGCTGCTCCTGCGGGGCCCGGCCGAGGAGCTGGCCTCGGCCCGGGGGATCGTCGCGTGGCAGCTGAGCCTCACGCACACGGCCACGTCGGCGGGTGCCGTGGTCGTCGCCGTCGGCCGATGAGGGCGACGGCGGTCGGCGCGCTCCTCGCCCTCCTGCTCCTCGCCGGCTGCGGACGCTTCGGGCGCGCCGAGCCCGAGCAGGGCCTGGCGACCGCCGGCGGCGGCGAGGTCGTCCCGTCACCGACATCGGTCGTGGCGACCACCACGACGACGACCGCGGACGTCGCCGGCCAGGCGCCGACGCCGACGCCGACGTCGACGCCGGGCGGGGCCGTCGAGGACCCGCCCACGTCGGTGGCGGCCGCCGCCCCGCCGGGACCGGGGGAGCCCCGCGTCGCCAACGCGGCCACGGCCACCACCGACGGGCTCGAGGTCACCGTCGTCGCCGAGGACGGGCCCGACTACGGCCCCGGCGCCCGCTTCCGCATCGAGATCCGGCTGACGAACGTGGGGGACGTGGTCCGCTTCCACCGCGACGTCGACCTCGACCGCGCCGTGCTCCTCGACGACGCCGACGGGATCGTGTGGGGGTCGCAGCGCTGCGACCCGACGCGGGACGTCTACCGGATCCAGGGCGGCGCGTTCGCCCTCCAGCCGGGCGACTCGACCCGGGTCGTGGTCCGCTACCCCCAGGTGGAGGGGCCGGACCAGGGGTGCGCGCTCCCGTCGGGCCGCTACCGCCTCGTGGGGTCCTTCCCCGTGTGCGACGCGGGCAGCGAGCGGGAGACCGCCAACCCGGGCACGTTCACGTGCGCCGACGACGACACCGCCGTGGTGTCCTCCCTGCCCCTCGTCGTGTCCTTCGGCTGAGGGTCCGCTCCGGGGCCGGCGGCGGGACGGCGCCGGTCAGCGGGCGGGGGCGAGCTCGGGGTGGAGGCGGCGGGCCATGTCGGCCCGGACCGCGTCGGGGATGCGGGCCGAGCGGCGGGCACCGACGTCGAAGGCGAGGTTGACGACCTCGAAGGTGACGAGCGGGCGGCCGGTGTCGACCTCGTGGGACCACATCACGTGGTGGCTCACCTTGTCGCCGACCGACACCATCGCGCCGTGGCTCTGGATCGTGGTGCCGACGGTGGGCAGGTGCAGGACCTGCATCCGGGTCTCCATCGAGGCCATGCCGATCCGCTCGCCGTCGGGGCCGTCGTGCAGCAGGGGGCCGTCGCGGTCCTCGACCGGCTCGCCGCCCCACACCAGCCCGGGGGCGTCGACGAGGCGGGCGACCCCGCCCTCGTCGCACTCCTCGGGGGTCACCTGCCTCGGTCGGCGGATGGCGAGGTCGAGCTCCCGGAGCCGCGCCAGCGAGGGGACGGCATCGGCCCCGGGGAGGTCGGTGCCCCGCTCGGGGGTCATGCCGCCGAGGCCGATGGTCCGGGACCGCCCGTGCTCGGGGATCTCGACGCGCTCCAGGCCGGCGGGGTCCGCGGGCCACGCCGTCGTCGGCCCCTCCGGCCCGAGCGCGACGAGGCGCTGGACGAAGGTGGCGGCGAGCACGCCCGTGTCCCGGTTGGCCAGCTCCAGGTACAGCGTGAGCGACCCGGGGACCGCGTCGACGACGCCGACCCGGACCTCGAGCCGAGCGCCCAGGAGCTGCTCGGCGTGGTGCCGGGTGTAGAGGTCGACGGGCGCGACCCGGACGTCGGCGCCGAGCCCGACGACGTCGCGGACGAACGCGTCGGCCCCGGCCCGGGCGTCGGCCCCGTAGAACCGCACGTTCATGTGTCCCAGGTGGTCGATGCGGTCCTCGGTGACCGTCGACGTGTGCGTGGTGCGCAGCCCGCTCATGGCGTCCCCTCCTCCGGTGCCCGCCGGTCCACCCGGTCGGGTCCGCGCCCGACGCTAGGGGCGGGGGGCGGCGTCGACCCAGACGACGGCCAGGGTGGCAGGATCGGCTCGTGCAGCCCGTGGTCACCGTCGCCGAGATGCAGGCCGTGGACGCCGACGCGCCCGAGCCGGTCGAGGAGCTGATCGCCCGGGCCGGTGCGGCGACGGCTCGGGCTGCGCTCGACCTGCTCGGCGGGGCCTACGGACGGCGGGTGGTCGTCCTCGCCGGCCCCGGGAACAACGGCGCCGACGGGCGGGCCGCCGCCGACCTGCTCCGCCGCCGCGGCGTGCGCGTCGAGGTGCTCGGCCTCGACGCGGTCCCGGCCCGGTTGCCCGCAGTGGACCTCGTCGTCGACGCCGCCCTCGGCACCGGGATCTCCCGACCGTGGGAGGCGCCCGATCCGGGCGGCACCCCCGTGCTGGCCGTCGACATCCCCTCCGGCGTGCGGGGCGACGACGGCACCGTGCTCGGGTCGGCGCTGCCCGCCACGGCCACGGTCACCTTCGCCGCCCACAAGCCGGGCCTCCTCCTCGGCGACGGCGCCCGCCTCGCCGGGCGCGTCCGCTGCGTCGACATCGGGCTCGACGTGTCCCGGGCCACGATCCACCTGGTGGACGACGACGGGGCCGCGACCGTCCTCCCCGACCGTCCCCTCGACGCGCACAAGTGGAAGCGGGCCGTGCTGGTGGTGGCCGGCTCGCCGGGCATGACCGGCGCGGCGTCGCTGGCCGCTGAGGCCGCCCAGCGGTCGGGGGCCGGCATGGTCCGCCTCGCCTCGCCCGGGGTCGGGCACCCGAGCGACGTGGCCCGGGAGGTGGTCACGGTCCAGGTGCCCGAGACGGGTTGGGCCGAGGCGCTGCTCGACGGCGCCGGGCGAGACCACGCCGTCGTGGTCGGACCCGGGCTCGGGACGTCGATGGCGACCCGCCACCAGGCGCGGACGCTCGTCGCCGGCCTCGACCGGCCGGTGGTGGTCGACGGCGACGGCCTCACCGCGCTCGGCCGCGACGCGGCCGCGGTCCTCGCCGGCCGTCGGGCGGCAACGGTGCTCACCCCCCACGACGGCGAGTGGGAGCGCCTCACCGGTCGCCGCCCCGGCGCGGACCGCATCGCCGAGGTGCGGTCGCTGGCCGCGGCCACCGGGGCCGTCGTGCTGCTCAAGGGTCCCACGACGGTGGTCGGCGCACCCGACGGGGCCGTGCGCCTCGTCACCTCGGGCGACGCCCGCCTGGCCACGGCCGGGACCGGCGACGTGCTCGCCGGGCTCGTCGCCGCGCTCCTCGCCGGCGGGGTCCCGGCCCTCGACGCCGCCGCGGTCGGCGCGCACGTCCACGGCCTGGCCGGGCGGCGCTGCGCCCCGGTCGGCACGGTCGCGGGCGACGTGGTCGCCGCGCTCCCGGCGGTGCTGGGCGACCTCGCCGGTCCGGCGGCCCGGGGGGTGGGCTGATGCCCGGCTCCGTCGCCCGGATCGACCACGGGGCGCTCGCCCACAACGTCGGCCTGCTCGCCGGGTTCGCCGGCGGCGCCCAGGTGGCTGCCGTGGTCAAGGCCGACGGCTACGGGCACGGCGCGGTCGAGGTGGCGCGGACCGCGCTGGACGCGGGCGCGTCCTGGCTCGCCGTCGCCCGCGTCGAGGAGGCCGCCGTGCTGCGCGCCGCGGGGATCGACGCCCCGACGATGGTGCTCAGCGAGCCCGAGGTCGACGGCGACGCGACCGGGGCCGCGTCCACCCTCGACCGCGCCCTGGCGCTGGGGCTGGACCTGGTCGTCTACCGGGCCGAGCTCGTCGACGCCCTCGCCGCCCGGGCCGACGCCCTCGGCGTCCCGCGCGCCGCCGTGCACCTCAAGGTCGACACCGGCATGCGGCGCGTCGGGTGCGAGCCGTCCGACGCCGTCGGCGTGGCCCGACGGATCGTCGACCACCCGCGCCTCCACCTCGCCGGGACCTGCACCCACCTGGCCGTGGCCGACGACCCAGGCAACCCGGGCACCGACGTGCAGCTGGACCGCTTCGACGCGGTCCTCGCCGGCCTCGACGCCGCTGGCATCGACCCGGGCCTGCGCCACGCGGCCAACAGCGCGGGGACGCTCCTGCACCCCCGGTCCCGCTACGACCTCGTCCGCCCGGGGATCGCCTGCTACGGCATCCCGCCGGCCCCGGTGCTCGCCTCGGTCGCGCCGCTCCGGCCCGTGCTGCGCTGGGTGAGCGAGCTGCGGTTCGTGAAGCCGGTGGCGCGGGGCGAAGGGGTGTCCTACGGCCACCGCCACGTGTTCGAGGAGCCGACCGTGGTCGGGACGGTGCCGGTCGGCTACGCCGACGGCCTGGCCCGGCGGCTCGGCCTGGTCGGCGGCGTCGTGCTCGTCGGCGGGGTCCGGTGCCCGATCCGCGGCGTCGTGACCATGGACCAGTGCGTGGTCGACCTCGGCCCCGCCGTCGCCGCCGGGGTCGACGCCGCGGTCGGCACCGAGGTCGTGCTCCTCGGCGCGTCGTCGGGACCGGCCGGGTCGGACGAGGTCACGGCCACCGAGGTCGGTCTGGCCCTCGACACGATCGGCTACGAGGTGACGTGCGCGATCAGCACCCGGGTGCCCCGCGTCCACGACCGGGACGGGGTGTCGTGATCACCGACGTGGCCGGCGTGCGCGTCGGGCACTGGACCGACGAGGCGGCCCGGACCGGCTGCACGGTCGTCCTGCTGCCCGAGGGCACCGTCGCGTCCGGCGAGGTCCGGGGTGGCGCGCCCGCGTCCCGGGAGACGGCGCTGCTCGAGCCGACCCGGCTCGTCCAGCGCCTCGACGCCGTCGTGCTCTCTGGTGGCTCCGCGTTCGGGCTGGCCACCTGCGACGGGGTCATGGCCCACCTGGCCGAGGCCGGTGTCGGCTTCGACACGGTCGGGGGGCCGGTGCCCATCGTGGTGGGGCTGTGCCTGTTCGACCTCGCGGTCGGCGACGGCTCGGTCCGCCCCGGCGCCGCCGAGGGGCGGGCCGCGGCTGCGGCGGCGACGGCGGGTCCGGTGGACCTCGGCACCGTCGGCGCCGGCACCGGTGCGACCGTGGCCAAGTGGCGCGGGCCCGAGCACCGCCGACCGGGCGGGCTCGTGGGGGCGACCGCCACCGGACCCGGAGGGCTCGTCGTGTCGTGCCTCGTGGCCGTCAACGCGTTCGGCGAGCCGGGGGCGTCCCCGGACGACGTCGTGGAGGGCACGACGGGCGGGGCGTGGTCCAACACCACGATCGGCGTCGTCGTGACCAACGCCGCCCTCGACAAGGTGGCCTGCCACCTGCTGTCCCAGTCGGCCCACGACGGGTTGGCGCGGGCCGTGGCGCCGGTCCACACCGCCGTCGACGGCGACGCCTTCGTCGCCGCCGCAACCGGCCGGGTCGAGGCCGAGACCGCGGTCGTCCGGAACCTGGCCGTGGCGGTCGTGAGCCGCGCCGTCGCCGGTCTGGCCTCCTGAGGCGCCCCATCGGTCCCCGACGAACCCGGTCGACCTCGGCGCGGACCCGGCGCGGACCCGGCGGTAGTGTCCCTGACGTGCCGCCCGCCCTGATGCAGCACCGCCGAGACCCCTCGGAGCACCGCCGGTGAGCGTGCGCGCCCGCACCGACGGACCCGAGGCGACGCGTGCCCTGGCCGGTGCGATCGCCGGCCTCGTGGGGCCCGGTGACGTCCTGCTCCTCGCCGGCGAGCTGGGGGCGGGCAAGACCGCCTTCGCCCAGGGGTTCGGCGCCGCGCTGGGGGTCGTCGAGCCGATCACCAGCCCGACGTTCACGCTCGCACGCCAGTACGAGGGCTCCCTCGTGCTGCACCACCTCGACGTGTACCGGCTCGACCGGTTCTCCGAGCTCCAGGACATCGGGCTCGCCGAGCTGGTCGACTCGGGCGGCGTCGTGCTGATCGAGTGGGGCGACGCCGTCGCCCCGGTGCTCGGTCCCGACTACCTGCAGGTCTCGCTCAGCTACGGCGAGGCCGACGACGACCGCGACGTCGAGCTGCGCTGCGTCGGCAGCCGCTGGTCGGCCCGGCAGCGCTCCCTGCTCGAGTCCCTCGAACCCTGGTCGGTGGCCTGATGCTCATCCTCGGGATCTCCACCTCGACCCAGCAGGTCGGCTGCGCGATCGGCGGCCACGAGGGCGTGCTCGCCTCGTCGCACTCCGCTCGGGGCAAGCGCCACGCCGAGAACCTGGCCCCGGCGATCGACTTCGTCCGGACCCAGGCCCGCGTCGACCTGTCCGAGATCAGCGCCGTCGCCGTCGACACCGGCCCCGGTCTGTTCACCGGCCTCCGGGTCGGCATCGCGGCGGCCAAGGCCATGGCCCACGCCCTGCGCGTGCCCATGATCGGGATCTCCAGCCTCGACCTGCTCGCCTGGCCGCTGCGCCACACCGACCGGGAGCTGGTCGCCGTGATCGACGCCCGGCGGGGCGAGGTGTTCCACGCCCGTTACCGGCCGACCCCCGGCGGCGTGCAGCGGCTGACCGAGCCCGAGGTCGCCCAGCCCGACGAGCTGCGGGCCGAGCTGCAGGCGACCGACGTCGAGTACCTCCTGGTGGGCGACGGCGCGCTGCGCCACGCCGACACCTTCGCCGACATCGTCCGGGTCGACATGGCCGAGCAGTTCCTCGCCTACCCGAGCGCGGCGTCGCTCGTGCAGCTCGCCCACGCCCGGGCCATCCGGGAGGACTTCGTCCAGCCGTGGCAGCTGGAGCCGATGTACCTGCGTCCCCCGGACGCCGAGATCAACTGGGCGGTCCGCGACGGTGCTGCCGGTGCCGCGACCGACGGGGCCGCCGGATCCGGGCCGGGCTGACGTGGTGCTCGCCGCGCGCGACGAGCGCCTGGCCGGGTCGTCGCCACCGGTCCGGATCCAGCCGATGCGCCGCCGCCACCTGCGCGGCGTGCTCCGGATCGAGGAGCAGGTCAACCCCCGGCCCTGGTCGCTCAGCCTCTTCCTGTCCGAGCTGCGCTACACCGAGTCCCGCGCCTACCTGGTCGCCCGTCTCGGCACCGAGGTCGTGGGCTACGCCGGGCTCATGCTCGTGGCCGGCGACGGCCACGTCACCAACGTCGGTGTCGACCCCGACGTCCGGCGCCAGGGGATCGCGACCCGGCTGCTCGTCGAGCTGACGCGCCGGGCGCTGGCCGAGGGCGCCGAGGCGCTGACCCTCGAGGTGCGGGTGTCGAACACGGGGGCCCAGGAGCTGTACCGGAGGTTCGGCTTCGTGCCGGCCGGCGTGCGGAAGAACTACTACTCCGACGCCAACGAGGACGCCCTGATCATGTGGGCGACCGACATCGACACCCCGACCTACCGGGCCCGCCTCGCCGAGATCGAGGACGCGCTGCCCACCCCCACGATCCTGGAGGACTGATGCGCCACCCCGACGTCCACACGGTGCTCGGCATCGAGAGCTCCTGCGACGAGACCGCGGCGGCCGTGGTCCGGGACGGGCGCGTCCAGCTGTCGTCGGTGATCTCGAGCCAGATCGACCACCACGCCCGGTTCGGCGGCGTGGTCCCCGAGATCGCATCCCGCGCCCACGTCGAGATGCTGAACCCGGTGATCGCCGAGGCCGTGGTCCAGGCCGGCATCGCGGACGCCGAGATCGACTGCGTGGCGGCGACGAACGGGCCGGGCCTGGTCGGTTCGCTCCTCGTCGGCGTGTCGGCCGCCAAGGCGCTCGCGCTGGTGTGGGACGTGCCGTTCGTGGCCGTGAACCACCTCGAGGCGCACCTGTACGCCGCGATGCTCGAGGACCCGACCTTCGAGCTCCCGGTCGTCGTCCTGCTCGTGTCGGGCGGCCACACCCTGCTGGTCCACTGGGAGGACCACGGCTCCTACACGGTGCTCGGCGGCACGATCGACGACGCGGCCGGGGAGGCCTACGACAAGGTCGCCCGGTACCTCGGCCTGGGCTACCCGGGCGGTCCGGTGATCGACCGGATCGCGCTCGACGGGGACCCGGAGGCGATCGCCTTCCCCCGGGCGCTCTCGGATCGTCCCTACGACTTCTCGTTCTCCGGCCTGAAGACCGCGGTCATCAACCACGTCCGCAAGCACCCCGACGTGTCGGCCGAGGACGTGGCCGCCTCGTTCCAGGAGGCCGTCGTCGACGTCCTCGTGACCAAGGCGCGCAGCGCGGCCCGGGACACGGGCGCGAAGGGCATCGTGATCGGGGGCGGGGTCGCCGCCAACTCCCGGCTCCGCGAGCAGATCCTCACCGTGTGCGCCGAGGACGGGCTGGCGGGCTACCTGCCCGATCGCGCCAACTGCACCGACAACGCGGCCATGGTCGCGGCCGCCGGGTGGTGGACCCTGCAGCGGAATGGACCCTCCGGGCTCGACACCGGGGCCGACCCGAACCTGCGCCTGCCCGCCTGAGCCGTCGCCAGAGGGGTCGGGGTCCCGCCCGGTCCAGGACCCGCCGGACCAGCGCTCGGGCGAGTCGGCGACGAGCGGGTCCGTGGCCGGCGTGCCGCCGTCGGGGTCGCCCCAGGGCCTGGGCGCGCCGCCCGGCCCGGCGAGCGAAGCCGGCGCACGGGGTGTGGGCGGTCTCCCGTCGACCGCCTCGTAGACCCCGCGCTCGACTCTGCGGCAGCGTCCCTGGCTGACCTCGTAGCGGAGCACGTCGCCGAGGGTCTGGACGGCTCGTCGCCCGTCGATCCGGTAGCCGTGCAGGTGCAGGAGCCCGTGCAGCTCCCGGAGGCTCGTCGGGCCGAGTCGCCGCAGGACGCCCAGGCAGAAGGCGCGGATGTCAGCCGGCCCGAGCGGCACGGCGTCCGCCGGAGCGGGTGGGAACGGGACGTCGTCGACCCGGTTGCGGCGTCGGTGGTAGGAGCGATGGCGCCAGCGGCGCGCCTCGAGCCGGCGGAGCACGGCGGCCGCCTCCATGCGGCGTCGGGTGATGTCCTCGAGCTGCGCGTCGACGGCCGCGACCTCGTCGACCACCCACCGGTGCAGCGCTCGGTCCGCCGCCCACGTCCCCGGCCGCAGCCCGGGTTCGTGCTCGGCTGCCCATCGGGCGAACTCCGCCTCGATGTCCTGCCCGGCCACTCGATCGTCCACGTCGACGCTCCCGTCGGCGCGCTGGCCGACCTCGGAGGAAGGAGGCGGGAGCGGCCGCCTCGACCGCCGTGCACGCTACGAGTGGGGTGGGACAGGAACCCGGCGTCGCCGCGTCCACCAACACCAACCGGGCCCTCCGCTGGCTCGGACCGCCCCCACGTCGGCCGTGGGGTCCGATTCGAATCCGATTCGGACCCCACGGGCCCGTTCGGAGCGCCAGGCGCGGACGAGCCCGCCGCGGGTCTCAGGTCGTGGTGGGCTCGTCTTCTCCCGGGTCGTCGGGGTCGCCGCCCTCGAGCTTGTCCAGCTGCTCGTCGACCTTGTCCTTCGCCTGCTGGATCTTGTCGGCGTGCTTGCCGCCGGTCCGCCGATCGATCTGATCACCGACCTTGTCGGCTGCGGTCCGGATCTTGTCGGCGTTGTCGGCGGCGAGGCCCTTGGCCTTGTCGATGTTCTCCTTGGAGGCCAGCTTCCTGGCCTTGTCGAACAGTCCCATCGTGCTCCTCGGGGTCGTCTGGGCCCTCCATGCCAGCACACCCGGAACGCCGGTCGCGGCCGGCCCGGTACGGTCATCGGGCATGGCGAAGATCCAGGTCGGCATCCAGCTCCACCCGCAGGCGACCAGCCTGGACGACCTGCGAGCGGCTGCTCGTGCCGCCGACGAGATGGGGGCCGACTCGATCTGGGTCTGGGACCACTTCTTCCCCCTCTACGGGGACGCGGACGCCGCCCACTTCGAGTGCTACACCACCCTCGCCGCCCTGGCGGTCGAGACGTCCCGTGCCCGTCTCGGCGCCCTGGTGACCTGCAACAGCTATCGCAACCCGAACCTGCTCGCCGACATGGCCCGCACGATCGACCACCTGTCCCACGGACGCTTCACGCTCGGGATCGGCTCGGGCTGGTTCGAGCGTGACTACGACGAGTACGGCTACGAGTTCGGGACCGCGGTTGGCCGGCTCCGGGCCCTCGAGCGCGACCTCCCGATCATCCAGGACCGCCTCGGCCGGCTCGAGCCCGGTCCCGTCGGTCCGCTGCCGATCCTCATCGGCGGAGGGGGTGAGAAGCTCACGCTGCGGATCGTGGCCGAGCAGGCCACGGCGTGGAACTACTTCGGCGCTCCCGAGGAGTGGAGCGCGAAGAACGCCGTGCTCGACGAGTGGTGCGAGCGGGTCGGCCGCGACCCCTCCGAGATCGAGCGGACCGTGGCCATCGACCCGGCTGCGGCGGACCAGGTGCCGGCCTACGCCGAGGTCGGCGCAGACCACGTGATCCTCATGCAGGGCCCGCCGTTCTCGCTCGACGCCCTCCAGGTCGCCCTCGACGCCCGCGGGTGACCCCGGCGTGAACCGCCACCTGACCGTCGACGAGATCGACCTCGAGGGGCTGATCCTGGCCAGGAACGACGGTCACCCCGCCGGCGACTGGTGGTTCGACCCGCGGACCGGCCGGACGCTCTACCACGGCCTCGACGACGACTCCGACCTGCACGAGCTGGTCGAGGGCGTGCACGTCCTCGTCCCGCACGAGCCGCAACCGCAGACCGACGTCGACGACTTCTTCGAGCTCGCCGAGGCGCTCGGGGTGGCCGAGGAGGACGTCGTCCGCCTCTGGGACGCCTACCGCCGCAAGGGTGGGCTCCGCCGCTTCCGCGAGGTCGTGGGGCGGACGGGTGCGGCCGTGGCCTGGGCCGACCTGACCTACCGACGCGAGGTGGCGAGGGCCATCTCCTGGCTGCGCTCCCGGGACCTCGTCGACGCCGACGACGCCGATCGCGCACTCGTCGAGCTCGCTGCGGCGCCCGGGGGCATCCCGCTGCGCTGACGACGGCGTGCGTGACCGGCTGGACGGGCCACCACCCACCCACGCCGACGGTCGTCCCCGTCCTACCCTTCGACCCATGGCCGCCGACCCGGAGCGCCCCGACCCGCCCTCGCAGCCCACGGGCGTCGTCCCCGAGGTCCGGCTCCGCCTCGCCGACCTGCTCGAGGGCGAGCCGGCGCTGCCGGTGGCGCTGCTCCTCGTCGTGTCGGGCGCGGCCCGAGGCACGGTGCTGCGGGTCGAGTCGCTGCCCGCGGTCGTCGGCCGCTCGTCGGAGGCCGACGTGCAGCTGGTGGACGACACCGTGTCCCGCCGCCACGCAGAGCTCCGAGGCGACCGGGGAGGGCTGGAGGTGGAGGACCTCGGGTCCTCCAACGGGACGACCCTGCACGGGAACCCCATCGCCGGATCGATCGGGCTCCTCGACGGCGACCTCGTCGGCCTGGGTTCGGCCACGGTCCTGGTCAAGCGGATCGTCTGACCCGGGCCCGGCCCGTGGGGTCCGAATCGGATCCGAATCGGACCCCACGCCGGCCGGTGGAGGGCGACGGCCCGACGGCGCGGCCCCGCTAGCAGTCGGCAGTTGCGAGTGCTAACCGGATGCTCTAGCGTTGGCACTCGTCCGAATCGAGTGCTAACCGCGTCACCATGGAGGCGCCACCGATGAACCTGCAGCCCCTCGAGGACCGCATCGTCGTCCGTCCCAGCGAGTCCGAGGAGACCACCGCCTCCGGCCTGGTCATCCCCGACACCGCCAAGGAGAAGCCGCAGCAGGGCGAGGTCCTCGCTGTCGGCCCCGGCAAGCGGTCCGACAACACCGGGGAGCTCATCCCCGTGGACGTCAAGGTCGGCGACACCGTCGTCTACTCCAAGTACGGCGGCACCGAGATCGCGTCCGGCGGCGAGGACCTCCTGATCCTCAACGCCCGCGACGTGCTCGCCATCGTCAAGTAGCGACCGCCCCCGACCCGTCCGCCAGAAAGGAACCCACCCCATGGCGAAGATCCTGAAGTTCGGCGACGACGCCCGGCGCAGCCTCGAGGCCGGCGTCAACCGCCTCGCCGACTCCGTGAAGGTGACGATCGGCCCCAAGGGCCGCAACGTCGTCCTGGAGAAGAAGTTCGGCGCCCCGACCATCACCAACGACGGCGTGTCCATCGCCCGAGAGGTGGAGCTCGAGGACCCGTTCGAGAACATGGGCGCCCAGCTGGTGAAGGAGGTGGCGACCAAGACCAACGACATCGCTGGCGACGGCACCACCACCGCCACCGTGCTCGCCCAGGCCCTCGTCAAGGAGGGCCTCCGCAACGTGGCCGCCGGCGCCGCCCCGATGGCGCTGAAGCGTGGCATCGAGCAGGCCGTCAAGGCCGCCGTCGACGCCATCGCCGAGCAGTCCAACGAGATCGACGACAAGAGCGAGATCGCCCAGGTCGCCGCCATCTCGGCCGCCGACACCGCGATCGGCGAGGTCCTCGCCGACGCCATCGACAAGGTCGGCAAGGACGGCGTGGTCACCGTCGAGGAGTCCCAGACCTTCGGCATGGACCTCGAGTTCACCGAGGGCATGCAGTTCGACAAGGGCTACCTCTCGCCGTACTTCGTCTCCGACCCGGAGCGCCAGGAGGCCGTCCTCGAGGATCCCTACATCCTCCTGTACGGCTCCAAGATCTCCTCGGTCCAGGACGTGCTCCCGGTGCTCGAGAAGGTCATGCAGTCGGGCAAGCCGCTCGTGATCATCGCCGAGGACGTCGAGGGCGAGGCCCT